>CAYLII010000059.1:0-7167 GCA_964383645.1 uncultured Methanosarcinales archaeon | reverse complement strand
TCGAGGAATCCGGGCGTTGGCGTTTTTTTTCGAGGGCTATCAAGCGAAGCGAGATAGACCGTTTTTGGTCAACCTTTTGCCGTAGGCAAAAGGTTGCGGGCTTTGGAGATTATTTTTTCTTGGGCAGCTCTTTTTTCTTTGGTTCTTCTTTTTTCTTTGGTTGCCTGAATTCAAATACCAGCTTGCCAAATATGCCTCTTCTTATATGCACGCTTTCGCAATTGCTGTGCTGCTGGAACTGCTTGAAAAGCGCGATAATCTCGTTTCTCGATAAAGAGATCATGCTATCACCTCGGTTTTATCATCCCAAGGGTATATGGATATATAATTGTTTGGTCAGAATGATTGTTTGGTTAGAATGAGTTTATGCTGTCATTAGGCGCATTCTCTGTTTCGTCATCAATGCTTATCCTTTTTCCTCTTCTGCCTTTCTTTGAGCGTGATATCGCATCTAAGAGGAGCCTCTTGAGTTGCTTTTTCTCATTGTACGTGTAGGGCACATGTATCTTTTGCCGGGTTTTGGGGTCCAGCGAGGTGTAATACATGCATGTGGAGACTGTCATTGGTGTCGGAGTGAAGAGCTGGATATCCTCAACATTCTTGAGGCTCTTCATTGCTTCGGCAAGCTGTTTTGCATCCTCTATTGATGAACCGGGATGGGCCTCCATGAAGTAGTATGAAAGTTCTTTTCCACCTGAAGAGAATTTGAATTCTTTGATGAATTCAGATAATTTGCCGTTGTCCTTGTTCATGAGCTTTAAGACAGTTCTGCTGACGTGCTCGGGCGCAATCCTCAGAGTATCGAAGGTGTGATGCCTAGCAACCTCTTGTATGTATTCTTTCGGGGCCAAGTCGTATCTTATTCCGCTTCGGATGTAGATGTTCCTTATGCCTGGAATCTGCCTTGCTTTTTTCATAAGTCCCAATAGTTTTGAGTGGTTCCTGACAAGCCGGGGGCAGGTGAGGCAGGATTTTTCGCAAGTTGCGTATAGCTCGCAGTCCATGCCGTACATGTTGGCGCTAGGGCCGCCCAGGTCGTCGATGTTTCCCCTGAATAGGGGGTGATTTGTGAGCTCCTTGATCTCATCAAGGATTGAGTTTTCAGAGCGGGAGATTATCTTGTCACCTGAGATGAGCCTTAGAGAGCAGAAGCTGCAGTCGCCTATGCAGCCACGGTGGGTTACTACGCTAAACTGAAATCCCCTAAGCGCTTTTGGGACGTCGCGGGTGAATGGAAGTCCGTAGTATTCATCCAGGTCATTTGATGTATAGGTTGGGGCCTTGTGCTGGATGACGTATCTGTCCCCTGTTTTTTGGGCAATGTCTTTTCTGTTAGATAGAAGATTCTGCATGTCGCAGAAGCGCTCTTTTGATGTGGAAACCTCTTCATGAGATGGAAGTTCTGCAAATCCTGAGGGCAGATCTTTTGAGAGCATGCATGTGCCTGGGATGCCTTGAAGGAGATTTCCATCTTTTATTCTCTCAGCTATTTTCAGGATCTGCTTTTCCGCGCTGCCGTATGCAAGTATGTCTGCTCTTGTGTCAAGAAGGATGGATTTTCTTAGCTTGTTATCCCAGTAGTCAAAGTGGGTGAATCTTCTCAGGCTTGCCTCTGTGCCGCCAAGCACAATTTTCGAGTCCTTGAAGTTCTTCCTTATCCAATTGCTGTAGACTATGACTGCCCTGTCTGGCACTGTCTCGTTGTAGTTGAGGTGCTTGTCATGCGCCCTGAGTTTCTTTAAGGGAGTGTAGTTTCTAACCATAGAATCTATGCTGCCAGAGCTTACAGCAAAAAACAGGTTTGGCTTTCCAAGCCTCTTTATGTCTTCCTCTGAGCGGGGCATCTCTATTATTCCAACCGTATAGCCGTGCTTCTCAAGCAGGCGCTTTAGGATTGCGGCTCCGCTGAGCGGGTGGTCGAAGAAGAGCTCTCCCAAAACAATGATGATGTCGTGCTGCATGGCTGTGATTAAAATGAGGATATATTAAAGCTTTTAGCAAGAGTAAAAATGAGAAAGTTTATATATCTCTTTAGAGGAATACAGAACCATGGCATTGTTTCAAAAAGCGAATTATAACCTGCTTGTAGAAGATATAAAGAGGGGTGCAGTGATACAATTTAAGCTGCCTGGGCAGATATTTGACGAGCGAAATAAAGGCACGGATTATATAACCCAAAATGCGCATTTGATTTTCTCCCTTATAATGGAGATGAGGGACAAAAAAAAGAGGAATATGCTTATCATGGGGGCGGGAGGAGAATCTCAATTCCAGGATTTATACACAAGATTGCATATGAGGCTTAAAGATTTATACAACAGGGCACTGAGCAGAACGAATGAAAACATCATATCCCTTCAAAAGGAATATGTGATTATGGAGAGAAAATATGGCGGTCCACTTGGGGTGGGGAAGGGGAATGTTAAGGCGGATTATATCAGATACAGATTAGCTGACGCTAAAAGCTTTCTAGACAATCTCAAAAGGAATCAGTCTTATGTATATATATCAAAATGGGATACCTCTGGTGAAGTTAATTTCAATTACCAATATGCGCTAACCACTATAAGTGGGGCATATAAGAATCTTAAGAGGTAAAAGATTATAGTATATATGCGCTAAACATATTAAGGTGGCCATATAATAATCTTAAGAGGGCATAGGATTAAAGGCATATTCTTGATTAGGGGATTGCCATTACTTGTGGTAGTAGCTTCTGTTGTTGTTTATCATGCAGGCTCTGTATATTTGCTCTATAAGAAAAAGCCTTGCCATCTCATGGGTGAAGGTCATCTTGGAGAGGGATATGAGATGGGATTTCTTCTTTATCTCGGACGAGATGCCCTCAGGTCCGCCGATTATGAATGTGAGCTCTTTTTCTGCGCCCTTAATGAGGGCAGCAAATTCCACCGAGCTGTGCATTTTTCCTGCCTCATCCAGGACATAGGTGTTTTGCCCCAGATGGGCCTCAAGTTTTGGGGCCTCTCTTGCCAGGCCTTCATCTTTTAGTTCGGTGATTGTGAGCTCCGCAAATGGCCTTATCCTCTTCTGGAATTCGGAGATGGCTGATGCAAGGTTTTGGTCTTTTACCTTTCCGACAGCTATGATTTTTAGTTTCAGCATTTCAGATTCCAAGCCCGACTCGGATGTATTTGACCCCCCATGCGACTGTGATGAGGCCGAGGATGGTTGAGGTTATCCGGATGGGGGTTTTGCCCACAGCTTTTTCTATCCTTACTGCGTTATAGAATATTATTGCGGTTATGACGAGCACGATAAGAACAGCTATGCCTGTCTGGAATCTCCCAAAGTCGTTTAGGGATATTAGGATTGTGGTGATTGTGGCAGGGCCTGTAAGCATCGGCGTTCCTATTAGCGAAGCTACTGCAAGTGATGAATCTGTTTTCATGCCATCTGTGTCTGCGAATGACTGGCCCCAGACCATTTTAATTCCAAGGAGGCCAAGGATGATACCTCCAGCAACCCTCAGGTCAGGTATGCTTGTGTCAAATATCTTGAGGAGGGTGTTTCCAAATATCAGCACCATTAGAGATATCCCCCCTGCTACAGCCACTGCCAGAGTTGCGACTTTTCTCTTCTCAAATTTGCTCATCCTGGCTGTCGCCACTATGAAGACCACAAGGCTTGCAAGGGGATCAAATATGACAAAGAACAGGACTATGAGTTGCAGAAGCTCTTCAAACATTATTATCTACCTCTTTATTTTCAGAGAAAAAGCAAAACAAAGAGGATATTTAAATTGATTGGTTTTGGGGCGGGTCAACCATTTTGCAGATATTCACACTCATCTTTCCTTTTCGGCCGGTTTTATACATTATGCATTTATCTGTATCCCCTGATTTAACCATGTTTTCACCTCTGTTCTTGCTGATATCAAAGTGATAATATCAAAGTGATAATATTAAGGCTATTAATCTCAAGGATATATCATACGGATATCAGGATATGATATCCTCATTAAAGAAAAAATATAGGGGCTATGCTGCCCGCTTATTCTATCACTGGCCTGGGTCTTTGCATGTTCCGCACATATAGCTCACCTCCTGAGTTGATTTATTATGGATATATTTTGACTATTCTGACAAAAAAGTCAGATAAAAAATAAAAAATGCGAGCAAGGATTGGCTTTCTGATTCTGACATATTGCCAATGCCCGCAGATAGGGTTGACGATATATTATAACCACCTACGTATAAGATATAAAGGTGACTACTTTTTATTATATGAAAATACACCATTATGCGATTAAAGTATAGGAAAGATTTATATATGACCCCAGCTCAATGATATCATGGGGTGAAGAGATATGGCAAAGATAACTAATAATTTCACAAAGCTAGAAGAGTTCAAGAAAAAGACAAGGTTCAACGAAAAGCTGGGGCTAGACGACAGGGATAACACAATTCTCTCTATGGTCCAGAATGACCCGCTTATCTCCCAGGAGGTCATAGCCCAGAAGATAAAGCTCTCGCAGCCATCTGTCGGCGCGAGGATAAGAAAGCTGAGGGAGAAAGGGATTCTTTATACAGTCAATGGCGTGAATTTCAAGGTTGCCGACCTGGTGCTGGGTAAGATTGACATAATAACCACCGACACCATGTCTATATTGAGCCAGTTCAAGGATTGCCCTTTTTTCATAAATGGGCTTGTGACATCGGGAAGATATAATCTCTGCCTGTTTTTCACTGCAACAGATATCAAGCGGCTGGAGGGGATTGTGAACTGCCACCTCAGGAACAACCCTAAGGTGAAAGAGGTCGAGATGAATATCGTCATTTCAACAGCCAAGGATTTCGTGCTGCCTCTAAACATTGACTATGAGAATAAGGAGCAGATCTCCTGCGAGCAGAACTGCAATCTCGAGTATTGACCCTTTTTTTGCGGTTTTTCACATTTTTCTAGATTTTTGAATCTTTTGCGGTTTTTTCTGGATAATCCATATAAAGCAGGTTGAGATAGATTAGTGTATCAGTCTTATGCGGCGGATTCGTATGGAAAATAACAAGACAGGCGAGGTGGTTCTTAGGGCGCTCAGGGCAAATTCCAGGCTGAGCCTGAGCGAGCTTTCAAGGGATATGAAGATTTCCCTGCAGACAATCCTGGCTTCTTTCAGGCGGGCTGAGAAGAATGCCGTGATGAGGTATGCTTCCCTGCTTGAGCCAAGGGTTATGGGCTACAGCATCAGGGTGAACTTCCTGCTGAGAGCAAAGGACGGGAGAACAAGGGCCCTTTTGGAGAGCCATCATAGCATAAACAACTGCTCCCGGCTGATGGATGAGGGAATGTTCTACATCGAGTGCTTTTTTAGGGACATGAAGGAGCTTGATGTTTTTAGGGATTCTCTTATCGAGAGCGGGGCCAAGATACTGGATGAGGCATTTGTGACAGAAGAGCTTAAGCGGGAAGGGTTTATGAGCGGTTGATGGTTGGCCTAAATAAATAACCAATAGGAATTTTAAAAGAAATATTAAGAGAAATAATAAAAAGAAAAGAAATGAATGGGCTTATTTCTTGCCCTTTTTCTTCTTGACTTTCTTGATCTCTTTCTCAAGCTCAAGCTTGTCCAGAAGCTCTTTGTACCTGTTCCTGATCGTGACCTCTGTCACCCCCGCGACATCGGCCACTTCCCTCTGGGTTCTCTTTTCCCCATGCATCAATGAACTTACATAAAGGGATGCTGCTGCGATTCCTGTGGGGCCCCTTCCGGAAGTGAGTTCCGCATCCTGGGCCATGTCAAGTATCTCGACTGCCTTGCTCTGGGTCTCTGGTGAGAGCTTGAGGGCTGAGGCGAACCTTGCGATGTAGTCAGAGGGATTGGAGGGCATTATCTTTATGCCAAGCTCCCTTGTGACAAACCTGTAGGTTCTGCCAATCTCCTTTTTCTCAATGCCGGATGCCTCTGAGAGCTCGTCCAGCGTCCTTGGGACTTCGTGCCTTCTGCAAGCTGCATAGAGGGCGCCAGCAACGACAGATTCCATTGACCTGCCTCTTACAAGGCCTCTCTGGACTGCCAAGGTATAGATTCTGGCTGCCTCTTCTTCTACTGATTTGGGCAGCTTCAAGTATGATGCCACTCTCTTGAGCTCAGCGAGCGCAAGCTTGAGGTTTCTCTCTATTGCTGTCGAGATCCTGTACTGCCACTTCCTGAGCCTGAAGAACTTGTTCCTCTCTTTCTTGTTGAGGTTTCTTAGGTCTGATTTTATGCCCACTTCTGTTCCCAGTCCCTGATCGTACTGGGTGTAGGTCATGGGGGCGCCGCTTCTCCTTCTCTTGTCGCCCTCCTCAGAATCAAAGTCTCTCCACTCCTGGGAGAAGTCCACCATCTTGTCTTCAACGACAAGTCCGCAGTCTTTGCAGATAATCTCTCCCTTTTCCTTGTTCCAGAAAAGGTTTATTCCGCCACATTCCGGGCATTTCTTGATGTATAGCTGAGCCATTTTCAAATCCACCTGTCTAGTTTAACATGATTCATCCTGAAAAGAACAGGACTAATGAACCTGATGTGATCTATCTACCCCCAACTGAAAGCCTTTTTTTCGCTTGCTTCTAATAAGCATTGCGATAATTTTAAATATGGTGGTTTGAGGTTATTTATAAACTTTTCGGTGTTTTGAGAGGACAAGCCCATTTTTCCAGCAGTTTCCTGCCTAGGCCAAACAACAGAAAAAAGTACCCTGCTACAAGCACACCCGTACCGATTTTTGTACATAAGATTTAATAAGTGAAAGGCAGGATATATAGTGCATGGGGGAATTTAACAGAGATTTGCTACGTATACTTGCATGCCCTATGTGCAAGGGAACTCTTAAGGTAGTTAGAGATAGCCTCGAGCTGGAGTGCAGCAGGTGCGAGGTCAGGTATCCCATAAAAGAGGGTATTCCCATTCTGATGCCTCCTGTGCTCAAGTAGGCTTTTTTCAGATATGCCTCTTCCTTCTAAAAATAAATAATATTTAAATAGGATTCAAGGTTTTTGTTATATTATTCTTGCGCCAACGTCGCATACACGGAACTTGCGTGCTCGTTCCGGTCGCAACGTTGTCACTCGAAAACCTCATGCCAACGTCGCATAACCTGGTATTGCGCGAGCCTTGAGAGCTCGTTCCGCAAGGAGTTCCCGGTTCAAATCCGGGCGTTGGCGTTTTTT
>CAYLII010000058.1:0-7253 GCA_964383645.1 uncultured Methanosarcinales archaeon | reverse complement strand
GCAGAGCTAAAGAAAAACTGCCCAGACTTATACTCAATGATAGTTGACAGCGCAGCAGAGATGAGAAATGAGTACGCCCACTTGGTCGCGGCATCTTGCATCCTTGCCGAGAAATGGGGGACAACTCCTGTCAAAGCCCTGCTCGACCCTGAGCAGCGGGATGACATAACAAGGCTTGCGTTTTATGATACTGATGAGTCCACCGGGAAAGAAAAGATTGAGGGATGCCTTGAGAAACTCTTCCTCCAATACAGGCTGATTGGGATGATAGACCCTGTGCGCGGGAGCATCTGCAGCAGGGACATCAACTGGCAGTACCTGCAGGAGATTATGGATGTGATGCCCAAGAAAGATGTAGGAAATCTGCTTGAAAAAAGCTGCCTGTTCGCCCAGTTCGAGGCAGACCGCCTCTACGGCAGGGATTAAGCGCTTTCTTTCCATCTCCTTTAAAAGAAAGATTTATAAAAATAGTATATTAACCCTTTTTCTATATATTATGCCGAGGTAGCTTAGCCGGTTATAGCGCGGGACTCATATGCTTTGAGTGATGAGGCATTATCACGAAAGTGCCGATGACAAAAGAAGCGCTAGAAATCCCGAGGTCGCGGGTTCGTGTCCCGCCCTCGGCACTTTATTACTGATAAGTAGTGAAAATAGCGAAAGATTTATATACCTGTATGTTCTATTGGTAATATCTAATCCATAATATAATTTGAAAGGTGACCATAATGGTTGAAAAATTAGATGCTGTGAAATCATTCGTAACTGTTTTATTCCAAGCTGCAAATAATGCAGGATATAAAATACAGGTTGTAGGAGAAAATGTTATGGCCACACCTGAAGAGGTATATTCTGATTTGGAGTCCTCCGATGGATTTGCCAGCGCGGACGGTTTTAATTATGTTGAAATGATTCCTGATGAAGGAAAACCTGTTAGGATTGGAAAACTGGAATATCAACTTGGAATATTTTCCAAAGCAAAAATAATCTACGATGGAAGAAAAGTGAATAGTCCAACATCTGAAGAAGTATTGAGATATGGTGTTGTTGTTGATGATGTCTTCGGGATACCACAAAGAATAGGTATTATTGAAGGCACGCCCAAGTTTGGAAATAAGCCAGTATCTATAGGTCACGGGACTTATGGAACGGACCTTGTCATGTTTAGTGATAAAACTCTTGAGGAACAATTGGCAGGAGTTTCTACATTAGCACAAATCCTATGATCTGACTAATGATGATTAATTTGCGGCACGTACCACCTATAGGTACATATCCCGCCCTCGGCACTTTTCATTCTTCCAGCATGCGGGTTCGCGTCCCAATTTGGGGTGAGTGGCGGCTAAGTATCCAGTTTGGAGAGTGTTACCCTTTTCTCTTCCTAACACCAGCAACAAATTCCTCAGAAGTTATCGTTTTGCCAAACATTACTGGCCATGTATATCTTTTCAATAACCCCTGGAGTTCCTGCCTGATTGGGACATCTGTTGTTTCAATAAGGTCCTTTAGGATAATTAGGTTGTACCCGGCAGAAAACCCGCCTTGTATTGTGGAGTGGACGCATCCATCACCAAACACGCCTGTGATGATAAGGTCGTCTATATTGAGACGCTTCAGGATAGGCAATAACCTCTTACTGCTAAATGCATCGTAGCTATTCTTTGTGATCACATAATCTCCATCATCAGGTCTAACAATGTAGAATCTTTCGCTAAATCCTGTTTTGTCGTTGGAATAATATCTGCAATGTGGATCCTTGTACAGTTCGTCAATATTAGGCGCAACCTTGCCTTTCTGCCAAGGTACACAGGTTATAAAGATGATTTTCCCACCTTGCTGGCGGTACCAGGATATGAAGCGGTTTAACCGCGGAACCATCTTCCTTATCCTGGAAAATGACACCCTTAACCCTTTAGGCTCGCATTTAGTATCACAGCAGGAGTTGATGACATCAATCACCATCAGCGCAGAGTTCTTAACTATCAATTTTCGCCTCATCAATACACAACTGATGCATGGACTTTATATACCTTGTGTGGATGAACATGCAAGTATCTGGCAGAATGGGCAACGACCACATACAGGTACATATCCCGCCCATACCAAATCATGTAAGTAAAAACCTACTGCTTCAGGCTGGGATACCCATCCAGGTTAGCAATCCCAAAAATCTCTATTATCTTCTCCCTGCCGCCAGGCGTCTTCAGGAGCCGCTCATAGAACTCATATGCTTTCTCAAACTGCGCATCAATGAACTCAGTATGTATCTTCTTCCACTTGGTGGGGTTCTCCCTGACAAACTGGGCCCACCTTTCCACTGATTCCATATGCCTAGGATCCCTCATAACCTGTATCTCCTTATCATCTTCTTGATCTCGGATATCTCCTGCTCATCAACTTCTTCCTTAAAGACTTTCCTCAAATGCCTGGCATCCTCCATGTCCTTGTCTGACTTCAGCAGCTCCTCTTTGAAAGCGACATTCATATTTATAGATGAAAACCACACGTCCAGCCCAGTCAATGGGATCTTTTTCCTTGTCTGCAGCTGGAAATCATCCAGGGGATCCTTGGCGAGCTTCAACTCCATCTCCGGCAAAAACCTATCCTTGTAAGTGTACCTAACACTTGTCTTATCCGATAGGTAAGAATACACCTCCTTAGAATCAGCGCTTTGCATGCAGATGAACCCTTTCTTCACCAGATCTGTATGCAACTTGGAGAACTGCTCTAAAGATAAATTCTCGATGATTATGTCAATATCTTCTGTACCCCTGGTCCTACCAGATGAGATTGCCACAAAGCCAGAAACCACTATATACTTGCAGTGCTTGTCTACCACACTGCAGAACTCCAGGCAAAACCTGTCCAGGATATTCCTGTCACTCACTTCCCTCTCCATAAAGCACCCTAATACCCTAAATTAAATAAACCTTTCGGAAGGCACCCTATATGATGATTGCCAGATGCCTTTTAAACCCCTGTTTTGGCACGTACCACATATAGATCCACATCCAGCGCTTCGGTACTTTATTCTATTGGTAGAAATCTGTTTGCAAGAACCAGCATCCCTAATTTGGTAATCCGGTAGACTCCAATAAATGCATTGCCTGGATTAGCAAAGAACTCATCAAGATGTCTCCTGTCTTCAATATCGGTTATTGGCCCACCATCCTGCTCCGCAAAAAAAGTGCCAAAAGGCCGTTTTAAGCTAGTCCTCTCGACAATCCCGCAATCAACACATGCCTCTAATGAACCAATACCAATTAAAGAGGTATTGATTTTCCATCCTCCTGAACCAAGGTAATCCAAATATTCCATTACCTTAGGAGGCATGCGGCCATTTCCTTGTCCTCTTAGATACTTCAGATACCATTGTGGGTAATCCCATCTATCTCCTGTGTGGAGCAGAAACTCAGGAATATCAGCGCAGCAACCATACTTCTTATAATCCCCTTGCATAATGGAAGGTAATCCAAAATGATTTATATTGTTTCTGATAAATAGATTAATTCTTCATCAGGTATTTGCCACATATAAGTTCATATCCCCCTTTTAGTACCTACACATAACGCAGTCAAAATGCATCCAATCCAAGCGATTTAAGGATATCCTTAATCTCACTGATTACCTTCTCCTGGTCTTTTTTCTCAGACATGCGCACGAACCTTATCAAAAGATTAGCTATCTCATCAGCAGTCCCGAATTTAAGGATATGCCCGTCAGTCAGAAAATAGAACCTGAATTTATTATATTTGAGCTCTTTAATGACTATGCTGCCAACGCAACCCAAGGGCTTGCCTTTTGCAGGCGAGCCTTCCAAGGTCTTCATCAACCCAAATATCACTATTGATTCCTGCTTGAATTTATGAAGTACCTCATCAACAAGAGACTGAGAAATAATTACTCTTGCCATTCTTTCTTAGCCCGGCTAATAGCTTCATCAGCAGTTACACAGTTGGTGGCGTCATATAGGTAGGCCTTAAGAATGTTCTTTCTTGTAACCTCATACATATTTCTAATCACATCCTCATATGAATCTCCAGCTCTCCCCAGATTCTTCAGTTTCTCCTTTAGATCAATACTTATTGATATTGTAGTTGCCATAGAATACGTTAATACCATGATATTTATATATCTTTCGCTTTGCGTAACTCTTGTCCACATTTTCATAACCTATCTCTCATTTGTGGACAATATGACCCCCAAATGCGGCACGTACCACATATAGATCCACATCCAGCGCTTCGGCACTTTACTCTCCAGAAATCTGTGATGCTCAATCTGGCAGCATCTTCAGCCAGTCCTGCCTTCCCTAAGCCAGCGGATAATTACCTTCGCTGCCCGTGGACTGTCTGCCAGGCGCTGCTTCTTCAGGCAATTAAGCTTGATAGCAATCTTGCTGAGAGTCTCTTCCTTATCCTCTTCCACAGGCACACCGTAATGCGACTCTACCAGGCCCGGATAGGCCTGCATGACCAATATGAGGTCTGATTCAGGATCATTTGATTCTGTCTTGATTCCAATAATTGTGTTCTTCACCACATCATCCTCTCCGTAGGGAATCACACCGGGAGTATCGATAAGGTAGAACTGAGACGTATTGATATATTGCTTGCCATGGGTAAACCCTGAGTTGTTTGATGTCCTCGCCTTCCCGGACCTGCTGAGCGCGTTTATTACAGAGCTCTTGCCCATGTTTGGATAGCCTATGACTCCTACTCTTGGCTTATCTATGCCTTTCCTCTTGGCTTCGATGAGGATTCTCTCCCTGAGGAAATCAATTCCGCTATAGTCTTTGCAGGAGATTGCTACAGAAGGAACCAGACTCTTCCGCAGCTTATCAAGCGCAGCCTTATTCGCGAGATCGCTCTTGTTGAGGACATAGATAAGGATTTTGCCTGACCTTTGGGCCATATGCTCAATATCTGAATTCCTGGTCTGGGCCGAAGCGCTGGCATCAATTACCTCAAGAAGTACATCTGCCTCTGATATCACCCCCTTGACCACACCCCAGAAATTGCTTGCCATAATTGCAGATTAAACCGGCAGACTATAAGGATTTATGCAAATATTGGGTTGAAAATGCGTAAATCATAAGTGGTTGCTTTGAAAAGATCATTTATTTAGGGGGCATCAGCCAAATATAGGCTCATTCCAATTTAGCGCTTTTATTTTAGTAACTAATTAGTGACAACAAAAACAAAAGATTTATATACTTGTTCTTCCATAATAAGCAATATGGAAATCAACACACCAATGAATGCGCCATACAAAGGGCATATAGTGGGACACAGGCTAATAGAAAAAATCCCTTTAAAGCTCTACTTTGCGGATATTCAGGGTAGAGATAGCCCTGAAAACTACGAGTGGGCCAGCTCTGGAATCTCACAGGACAATGTGTCTTTGGGTATAGAAAACTGTGTTGAAGCTACCACCCCTTCAAGGATTGGAATACCCCATATCGCAGTTGCTTTTCCTCATGTGACAACACTCTTTAGATTTGGAGACCCTCGCGAGCCCAAAGAAAGAGAAACCAATCTATACAAAATTGGGAGCGCTACTACGAAAGAGGAAGCCAACATGACCCTAAGAGATCCTCATTTCCCTTATGAGAATTCCTGCCCGCTAGAAGCTGTGGTCTTGGATGAGGAAATGAAATCCTGGGCAAGATCTGGCTCTGTTGACGAATATCTCAGCCTTTGGATACCAAATGGGCCAGTAATTGAAGTGGCAGCTCCAAACAAACTGAGAGCATATCTTGAGAAAAACCCTCAATAAATTCTAATCTGGGCAACGACCATATATAAGTACATATCCCTCCCTCGGCACTTTATCACACCAAAGGAGCATGAAAACGAGAAATCTTAAATATATTCCTCCGTTACCCCCTGTCATGGAATTAGATCTTGAAGGAATTGTGGCAGTTGGAATAGGTATCTCAATAGGACTTACTTTGAGCAGGTATTTAATCCCTAAAGTGTCTGAACCATATAGGAATGCCCATATTGAATATGTCATATCACCTAAGGGCAAGACCTATCGTCAGTTGGTAAAAGAGCATAAGGCAATCCTGAATGACCCTGACTATAAAGAGCAGTTTGCTAACAGATTATTGCCTGGCAAGCAGGATAACAACTTTCCAATAGATTAAATCTTATTCCTTATCAAGGCAGCTTCTACATACAGCCTATCTGTAGCCAATCATTACAAATATTTTGTTACTAATAATCTGGCAGATCCTTATCTTGCTTATGCTTTATCCAGAAAGAGCCCTGCCCTATTCTCAATCTCCCTTATATCAGAGCCGCGGGGATAAAAAAACAGCATCTGCTTTTTTGCAAGCGCCTTCTCAACTATCTCCCAGGCCAGTATGGAATTCTCAATTGTTGGAAAATTCCTGCCTTTTCCTGACAGGAAATCCCTGAACAGGCGCTCGTATGCCCCCTCGTCATTCACATCAATCACCTTGCCGTCTATAATCAGCTTGTTCCTCTTTTCGCTTAACCCCTTGCCTGTCACTATGTTGATTCTTCTGCGACCCTGCTTCAGCTTCAGGAATGCAAGAGTCTCAGTAGATGATGCCTTCCCAAGGGTTGCAGCATAGCCCTCAGAAACCCCGTCACCGCACTGCCCCCGGGCATACTCGCCAACCTCTATAGCCTTTGCGTCGCTCATCCTTGGCAGTATCTTGAACAATATGTTGAGCAGGTGGCTCTGCACCATGTCGTTAAGCGCACCTATATCCTCATAAAAAGCAGTCCTGCCCTCTAGCCCCACCTTCTCAAGCGCAATAATATCTAGCCTCTCAAATGCCTTCCTCTTCAGCCCCATGATTCCAGTCTTGAAAAGATAATGGTCTGCCAGGAATATGTCTTTCTCTATCCCGCCATCCTTAATCCACCTGCTGAGCCTTTTGGCATCCTCCAGGCTTTCCCCAAACGGCTTTTCTAGAAGTACCCTAATCCTATATCCCTCATTCTTTAAGGAAATCATCGATGAGAGAATCTGCCCATACAGCTTAGGGGGTGTCGCGATATAAAAATAATTTATCTCCTTTTTGTCTAGCAGGGAGTTGCACTTGCTGCATATGCCCTGAGCCTCAAAATCAACCTGTAGATAATGCAGCCTTTTCTTGAAAGAGTCATGGCAGTGCTCGCCGCAGGCAAAGCTTCTGTACACCTCCTTCTCAAACTCCCTCCTTCCTATCGCCCAAATCTCAAGCCTTTCATCATTAAGTGAATGCAATGCTGGCA
>CAYLII010000057.1:0-7260 GCA_964383645.1 uncultured Methanosarcinales archaeon | reverse complement strand
TGCGGGGGAAGGGATTCGAACCCTCGAACTCACTAAGAGACAGGATCTTAAGTCCTGCGCATTTGGCCAGGCTTTGCTACCCCCGCGCAAAGCAGACATTTATCTATCGTTCTTTAAAAAGTTTTGCGATATTTGAATTCTGGGGGTTTTGCCAGCCTTGGCCTTTTTATATCCTATAGCCAATTGGTTTATATAGTATTTATGATTAACCTAGTCTTCCAGATGGCAGACGAGAATAAGATAATTTCGGAACTTGAAAAAAAGCTTAGAGAGGCTGAGGACTTTATTAAGCGGTGCTCTGAGAATGATTATTATCTTGCGAAGGCTGCTGAGATACAGCAGAGCATCCTTCCTGAGAGTGCGCCTTATATGCCCGGCTATGACATAGCTGCTATGATGCAGCCGGCAAGAGGTGTGGGCGGGGATTTCTTTGATTATATCCCTGTGTTTTCCGGGCCAGGGACTATTGGCATCATGGCAGGGGATGTGTCTGACAAGGGGGTTCCTGCTGCGCTGTACATGGGGGTTATCCACGGAATGGTCCATGCTGGGCTAAGCCTTTCAAAGAAGTTTACTGCAGAAAAGCTCCTCCAGTGGCTTAACCTCGAGCTCAAGATGGTATCCAAAGATAACATGTTTGCGACAATGCTCTATGGGGTGCTTGACTCGAACACCCACCAGTTCAGCTTTGCCCGGGCAGGGCATACCCAGCCGCTGATGTTCAACAGCGAGGGTAGGATAACTTACTGCGGGGATGCGAAGAACGGCCAGGCGCTTGGTATTCTGAACAGACCGGAGATTGCAGGGGATACTATTGACATTCCTGCCGGCTCTTTTATCACAATATATTCTGACGGGCTGACTGACGAGACCAATCCGGACAAGGTGGATTTTGGTATCTACAGGCTTATCCAGCTAGTCTCAGAAAATAGGGGGCTTCCAGCAGAGGGGATATGCAGGAGCGTGATGGACGGGCTTGATGTGTATAGGGGCGGAAGCCCGCCTGATGATGACTGCACGATAATGGTAATCAAACGTGAGATGTAAAGACCATAATCATATTATGTATCCCCCTAAAGTCATATAATAGTTATACAATAGTTATACAGATTAACTGTAGAGACTGATTATAGAGATTGATTATACTGAATTATTATACTGAATAAAGGTATAAAGAATAAGATATTCCTGCTCTACCAGCCGTAATCCGCAAGCTCATGGTCCCTGTTTTTCAGCTTATGAATGAGAAGATTGAACTCATAGAGATTATGGACACTCTTTCCATTCTCCCTATCCCACCTAGCCTTATTCCAGGGCCGCTCCATGCAGACTGCAGTTATTCCCGAATCCCTGTATGAGACTAGGTTCTTCAGCCTGTCATCAAGAGCTATGTCTCCATTAAGAAGCGCCTTGTTTGGTGAGATGAATATGCCGTCATAGGGGATTCTCTGGTTCTCGAGCCACTGGAGTGTGTATTTTCCGTTGCCGTTCCACTGGTCTGTTGCGATGATGAGCTCATTTCCCTCTTTTATCATTGCCATGTATTCAGCGACTTCTGGCTCGTATGGGTCTGAGTCTGTGAATACCTCATCAGCATATTCCCTGAAAAATATCATTCTTGCCTCTGGAAGTTTAGGGAAGAACTGGTCTATGCCCCAGTCAGTAATATCCTCAGGTGTCACTGTGCTTTTTGGGTCAAAGTCTCTCTTGTATATCTGGCAGCATTTTGCCACCACGTCTCTTAGCACACCATCAACATCCATCAATATTATTTTTTTATGCGCCACTGCATACACCATAATAGGAGTAATCCTGCCTGTCTTAAAAAGATATTGCCAATTACTGCTAATCTTATTGCCTGTATATCTGTACCTGTATATCTGTGTTTATATATCGAAAAAACGAAACTCTTATAAATAGGAATCACTGATTTATAAATAGAATAATATATTCATGTTAGCTTTGATGCTAAATCAGGGTAATGGGAAAAAAGAGGTGCGATTATGGATAAATCTAATGCTTTCATTCTGTGGTTTGACCAATTAGGGATAGAGGATGTGCCCATCGTTGGAGGAAAGAACGCATCTCTTGGAGAGATGTACCGGCTTCTCACGCCAAAAGGGGTCAGGATTCCAAATGGGTTTGCTGTCACTGCATACGCCTATAGATATTTGCTGGACAAGACAGGAGCAAAAGACAAGATCCAGGAGATATTAAAGGACCTGGATACCACAAATATGGATAACCTATCCGACCACGGCCACAGGGTTAGGAGGCTTATAAGGAATCTTGAGTTTCCTGATGAGCTGAGGGCTGCTATTGTTGAAGCATACGGCCATCTCTGCATCCAATACGGGCCGGAAGTGGACTGCGCAGTGAGAAGCTCTGCCACTGCTGAGGATCTTCCTGACGCAAGCTTTGCGGGCCAGCAGGAGACTTACCTTAATGTGAGGGGCGGAGATAATATCATAGATGCCTGCAAGAGGTGCTTTGCATCGCTTTTTACTAACAGGGCAATCTCTTACAGGGCTGACAAGAATTTTGACCAGTTCTCAATCGCGCTCTCGATCGGAGTGCAGAAGATGGTCAGAAGCGATATGGCGTGCTCAGGAGTTATGTTCTCAATAGACACAGAGTCGGGCTTCAAGGATGCTGTGTTTCTTACCGCTTCATACGGGCTTGGCGAGAATATAGTGCAGGGTGCGGTGAATCCTGACGAATATTACATATTCAAGCCGACATTGAGGAGCGGATTTAGGCCAATCATCAGGAAGACTGTGGGCGAGAAGAAAATAAAGATGATCTATACAATGGATTACAAGAATCCCACCAAGAATGTGGATGTGCCTGCTGAAGACCAGAAGAGGTTTGTGCTCAGCGAGGATGAGATTCTTGAGCTTGCCAGGATGGCCATGATTATCGAGGACCATTATTCTGAGAAGGCAGGGCATTTCAAGCCGATGGATATGGAGTGGGCCAAGGACGGGGCCACAAATCAGCTGTTCATAGTGCAGGCGAGACCTGAGACAGTCCATTCCCAGAAAGACCAGAATATATTGAAGGAGTACAAGCTGGTCGAGAAGGGCGAGGTGCTTGTCGAGGGAAGAAGCGTCGGCGAGCATATAGGGCAGGGCAGGGCCCATATCATCAAGGATGTTCACCAGATAAACCAGTTCAGGAAGGGCGAAGTTTTGGTTACTGACATGACAGACCCTGACTGGGAGCCGATAATGAAGATAGCCTCTGCTATCGTAACCAACAGAGGAGGAAGAACTTGCCATGCTGCCATAATCTCAAGGGAGCTTGGCATCCCCTGCGTTGTAGGGACTCAGAACGGGACAGAGAAGACACCTGACGGAGAGGACATAACAGTGGACTGCTCACAGGGCGACGCTGGCTATGTGTACAAGGGAATCATCAAGTATGAGATTAAGCAGACTGACCTAAAGAGCCTGCCAAGGACAAAGACAAAGATAATGATGAATATAGGAAACCCTGAGCAGGCCTTTGACCAGAGTTTCATCCCTAATGACGGGGTTGGGCTTGCAAGAGAGGAGTTTATCATCAACTCCTATATCAAGGTCCATCCGCTTGCGCTCCTCCATTTCGACCAGGTGAAGGACGAGGAGACCAGGGAGGTCATAGAGAATCTCACATACAACTGGAAGGACAAGAGCCAGTATTTTGTGGACAAGCTTGCAGAGGGCGTAGCCACTATCGCTGCTGCATTTTATCCGAAGCCAGCGATTTTCAGGCTGTCTGATTTCAAGAGCAATGAGTACGCAAATCTAATTGGCGGAAAGTATTTCGAGCCAAAGGAGGATAACCCCATGATTGGGTGGAGGGGCGCCTCCAGGTATTATGACAAGAAGTACAGGGAAGGCTTCGGGCTGGAGTGCAAGGCGTTCCTCAAGGCAAGAAATGAAATGGGCCTCACAAACATTGAGATAATGATTCCCTTCCCGAGGACTGTGGAAGAGACAAAGGAAGTGATAAAGACAATGGAGTCTTTCGGGCTTAGGAAGGGCGAAAAAGGGCTTAAGGTTGTAGGGATGTGCGAGATACCATCTAATGTGATACTTGCAGATGAGTTCCTTGACGTGATTGACGGCTTTAGCATCGGCTCTAACGACCTTACCCAGCTCACGCTTGGAGTCGACAGGGACTCAGAGCTTGTGGCCCATGTCTATGATGAGAGGAATGACGCTGTAAAGAGGCTTGTCAAGCAGGTGATAGAGACATGCAACAGGCGCGGGAAATATGTGGGGATATGCGGCCAGGCGCCTTCGGATTATCTTGATTTTGCGGAGTTTGTGGTTCAGTGCGGAATACAGACGATGAGCCTGAACCCAGACACAATCATCAAGACCACTATTGCCATAGCAGAGCTTGAGAAGAGGCTTGGCAAATGAGTTTAAATCATAAGCGGGTGATTCCAGATGCTTAAGACGCATATAAATAAGCTTTTGACAGATGAAAAGACGCTGATACTTGCGTATGACCAGGGCCTCGAGCATGGCCCCTCGGCAGACTTCAATCTCAAGAATGTGGACCCCCAGTATGTTATAGACATAGCCGAAAAAGGCAGGTATAGCGCGCTTGCGCTCCATCATGGGATTGCCGAGAAATATTATCACGGAACAAGCAGGAAGATTCCCCTGATTATCAAGCTGAACGGGAAGACAAACATCCCTAAGATTGAGCCGTACGCAGGGCTTATCTGCAGCATAAAGAGGGCTGTGAACATAGGCGCGCATGCGGTTGGCTACACCCTTTATGTGGGAAGCACTCATGAGAGGGAGATATTCTCTGAGTTTGGAAAGATTGTCGAGGAGGCGCATGATTATTCAATCCCGGTTGTTGCATGGATATATCCAAGAGGCCAGTATGTGAATAACGAGCTCTCGACTGAGACACTGGCGCACGCCGCAAGAGTTGGACTTGAGCTTGGCGCTGATTTCATCAAGATAAAGTACAACAATGATATGGAAGCGTTCAGGTGGGTTGTGAAGTCCGCAGGAAGAGCAAAGGTTGTAGTTGCGGGGGGCGACAAGATGGATGACATGGGCTTCCTTACAAAGACAAGGGAAGTGCTTGACGCAGGGGCAGTTGGCATTGCAGTGGGCAGGAATGTGTGGCAGAATGAGAGGCCATTTCTCATGACGCAGGCCTTGAAGAAAGTCATCTTCGACGGCAAGAGCGCTGAAGAGGCCATGAAGGTTTTTGAGCAGTACTCTGAATAACTGACTTAGAATTTTTATATTCTTGGATTTTGTTGTCTGAGAAATCAAAAGTTTCAAAATATTTATAAATGAAAATGATAATTGAAATCCATCAATTAATCAATAAGGAGAATCAATGAGATCTACAGACTGGGACAGGATTGCACCTGAATATTTCAAGCATATCGAGAGCCCTTTTTCTAAGGGGGTGAAGAATCCCATCTATTCCCTGGTAAAAAAAGCAGGGGAGCTTGAGAGGAAGAGTGTTCTTGAAATAGGCTGCGGCACAGGTACATTGGTGCCTTTTCTCTCAAAGCATTTCAAGAGCGTGGTCGCCACTGACATCTCAAAGAAGATGGTGGAGATTGCAGAGGAGAATAATAAGGGAAGGGAGAATGTAGAGTTCAAGGTCATGGACATGCTTGACATCACAAGGCTCAGGCAGAAGTTTGATGTGATAGTGGCTGTGAATTCTATTCTGATGCCAAATATTCCTAAGATTAATAAGATACTCAAGAAAGTCCACAGGCTTCTTAAGAAGGGCGGTGTTTTTGTTGCGATAATGCCTTCAATGGATGCCCTGATATACCAGGCGATGATAACCTATGACAAGGAGTTTGAGAAGAGGAAGAGCAGGAAGAGGGCGAAGCTTGTCACCAGCAGGATAATCTCTAAGAGGAACCATGATTTCTGCTACGGCTTTTTCAATGTTGACGGGCTGCAGAAGCATTTCTACGGATTTGAGCTTGATTACAGGCTGAAGATGGCTGGATTTAAGGAATTTAAGATTGGCAAGATACATTACCCCTGGAGCATGATGGAGTGCGACCCCAACCCGAAGAGGTTTGTGGGCGGAATCTATGATGAGATCTGGGACTGGACTATTTATGCAAAGAAATAGGATCATATTGGGGGGGAATAAATGCATGGCTGGGAAATAAATGCCTCCTGTAATTTTCTGATGTGCATCTCCAAATAATTCATAGCTCTTCTGTGGAGCCGCTCTCGCTGACAGAGACCAGCCTTATTCCCACTCCTTGCCTTAGGACTGCAGAGATTATTGCCATGTGCTCTTTTCCAGTGCCTGATGAGAGGTTTAGTGCCACCTCAATGCCCGTGAGCTTTCTGTTGAGGCCTTCCAGGACTGCCTTATGGACCTCGCGGAGAGGCTTTTCAGGGTCTATTATGATAAACTCAACAGGTTTACCCACGCTGAACTTCTCAGGCGCGAATGCAGGTGCTATTAGAAATATCTTTTCCCAGTTCTCAGAGTTGATGAGCTTTATCACTGGAATCCATGTGCCTTTGCCTGTCGAGAGGCATGCGATAAGGTCTGTCATGGGTAAAACAGAAGGATATGGTGTTTATAAAAGTTTGGGAATGGGCGACGGAGAGGTTTCGCCTGGCCTAAGAGAGTTAATTTTATAAATCGCCAGCTATTATGGCCTTATAGCCTCATCTGGGGGCTGCTATTCCCTGCCGCTGCAGGCTGATTCGCAAAAACAAGGGGAAATATCAGAATGAAAAAAGTATTGGTAACTGGCTCGGGCGGACTTATCGGCTCAGAGGCTGTAAGGTTTTTCTGCAAAAAGGATTTTGAGGTTGTTGGTATAGATAATGACATGAGGGCCAGGTTTTTCGGCTCAGAGGCCTCGACAGACTGGAATGTGGAGCTGTTGAAGAAGGAGTTTTCCAATTACAGGCATAATGCTATGGATATCAGGGATGAGAAGGGGATGGATTCGCTTTTTGGGAAGGAGAGGTTTGATCTTATCATCCACTGCGCGGCCCAGCCATCGCATGACTGGGCGGCGAAGGAGCCTGCCACTGATTTTACAATTAACGCAAACGGGACGCTGAACCTGCTTGAGCAGTTCAGGAAGCACTGCCCTGAGGCGACGTTTATCTTTACCTCGACAAACAAGGTGTATGGGGATACGCCCAACAGGCTGCCGCTTATCGAGCTTGAGAAGAGGTATGAGCTTCCCAAGGAGCACAGATACTACAAGGGCATTGACGAGAGCATGAGCATTGATGA
>CAYLII010000056.1:5395-7263 GCA_964383645.1 uncultured Methanosarcinales archaeon | reverse complement strand
TCATCAGCAGTATGCCCCCTGAAAGCACAGAGGCCCTCCTGCTTGAGAGTGCAAGGTATATCCCTGTAAGCATAATCAGGGCTATAAGGCTGTCTGGTGTGGATACGCTGAAAAGATAGAGGAATGCTGGGGAAAAAATGAGCAGGATTGTTGTTAGAGTGGAGTCCCTTACATCATTTATCATTTTCCTCATTATGAGGTAGAATATAGTGGCTGAGAAAGTCCCAAGGATTATTGGGAGGAACCTCGCTGCATTGTCAAGCCCAAAAATACCACCTAGGTAAGCTGTTAGTAGGTTATATGCTGAAATTCCGCTATTCCAGTTGAATCCTAGCCTTCCTTCCATCAACATGCGCGATATAAGCTGGTTCCTGTATGATTCTGCTCCTGAAAGCAGGCTGCCATGGAAGATAAGCCTCGCTGCTGCAGGAAGAGCCAGGATTATGAGCGAGACAAGAAATACCAGAATAATTCCCATCCTATTGGCAAGAGCCCTGTCTCCTTTCTTCTTCTCGCCCAACAGGTCCTGGATAAGAAGTATGTATATAAGATAAAGCGTTGCGAAAGTCACTGCTATAAATACCGTGAGCTGGGTCCAGTCTATCACGCATGAGCTGTTTTCTGCCTTTGTAAATACCCCGCAGAACAATGGCACGCACTGGTGGTCTCTGGCAACCTCATCAAGCTCGCAGTCTAGCTTCTGGCAAATGTGGTTTGAGGCAAACTCATCCTCTGCGCATGCTAACCCTACGCAGCGGTGATTCTCTATCTTCTCATCTGTCTCGCAGTCCAGGTCATAACACGAATGGTTCCTGTATCCCTGGTCAAATCTGCAGTCCAGAATTATGCATTTGTTACCTACAAGCTTCTCATTTGGCGCGCATTCTTCAGGCACGCACACACCCTCAACCAAGATTTCCTCTTCGCCGCAGACAAGCCCATAGCTGTACAGGTGCCCTACATGCGAAGTGAATCTAGAGTGAAGGCTTATATTTGCCTCAATCTCTGAGCCTACATCCACTTCTGGATAAGTCCCTTTTACTTCCTGATGCCCCCATAGATACCCAAATTTGAGAGTGGTGTTCGGCTCTATACCCGATGAATCTGAGCCGGGCGTAGGGACATAATCAAGCACTTGATTTATATGAAGCGTGATAAATATGTTTTCGCCTTCTCCTGATTCAAAACCAGCCACAGTAGCCCTTACAAATGCAAAATCTTCTATATTGTTAAATCCTGCTGCAAAAGGAGGGATTGCCAGAAGCGCCAGCAGGATTACTGAATAAAATATTGTCTTGTTCATGATGACTCCTCTATCACGCAGAGTGATTTGTATATTCTCACATCGCTGTCATAGACAAGCTCAAAGCAGCTGCTTTCCTCAATGTAAAGGAGTGGTTCTTGGTAGCTCATTTCCTCAAAACGGGAAAGGATTATATATTCTGCGCTGTATTTGTTTAGCAGCCTTACCGCATCTGTCTCGAACCGGGTGCTGTAGATTGTGTTCAGGTCTCTAAGCCTCGGCTCTGTATCTTCCTGCATCAGGAAATTCATGTCCATTATGTTTCTCCTCTCAGCTACTGATGTGATAAGATGCCCTGTCTCAAGGCTGCCTGCCACAACTGTGCCTGTCCAAGTATTCTTGCTTATCCATTCCAAAGCATCCATCTCTGCCTCGCTCACAGACTCTGATATGCTCAGCCTGGCGTATATGATAGAAGGCAGGACTGATGATACCAATATCAGGATTATGAATCCGGCAGCAAATAGGGGATAATGCTTTGCGAACTTTGTCTTTTTTAGGTATTGTGAAATGCCCTTGTATGCCTCTGCTGAGAGGACAGTAAGAACAACGCTGAAATATATCA
>CAYLII010000056.1:0-5295 GCA_964383645.1 uncultured Methanosarcinales archaeon | reverse complement strand
TTGAATACCATCAGGCTGAAGAAAAGCACGACCAGGCTTGAGGCATATATCAGCTCCTTGTCCATTGTGCCCTGCTTGAGCTTGACCAGCCAGCCAAGCACCAGATAGATGAAAAATCCAATAAGTATAACCAGGACTAGCTGGTCTGCGGCAGTCATCAGAATCATCGCCGCCATGAATATGATTATAGACCGGATTTCAGGCTTCACTCTCATGAACAGCAGAAGTATCCCGAATGCCAGCGGCAGCACAAGGCTGGTTGCTGAGAGTGTATTTACTGTCTTATAAAATAATAGAGGCAAAAAGCCCGATATCCCTGCTGCCATAAGTGCAGATTCCCTGTTTTGTGTTATATCCCTGGCAATCAGATACACAATAAGGACCAGGGAAGAGACTAGTATGGCAGGTATCAGCTTTGCGGCAAGCCAGGTTGGCATGGCAAGGCTGAAAAGGGCTATGAGATAGTGGAAGAGCGGGAGGAATATATAGAATCTGCCTGAGTAGCTCAACCGGTCATTAAATATGGGAAGGCCTGTCTTTTTTATTGAGTCTACCTGCCTAAGGTTAAAGTAAGATGTTGTGTCAGTGAACTGCTCTGTCTGGAGCCCGAAATAGAGCCGTACCCCCAGAGCTAGCAGGAATATGACAACCAATACCCAATATTCTTTTCTTAGCCCCATTAGGGAAGGTTATGCGGGCAAGGTATATATTTTTAACTTATTTTAGGGGCAATATGCAACCGAAATGTTTATTATATATAGGATATCTCCTTTTTCATATTGAAACGGGGGTTTTATCAATATGACTGAACCAAAAGAAGATATCAAGAAAACACCTATTCATAAGAAGCCCATGGCAAAGGATGCTGAGACTGACTCTAATGCAAGAGCAATGAAAGAGGACAGCATAGAGATTCCTGTGTCTAAGATCCTTATCTGGATTGGCATCCTGCTTGTGGCTGCCCTTGCTATATGGGGGCTCACCAGTGGCGCAGACTGGATAAAAGGCATTTCCCAGGGCGACACAGCAGCCTATGTCAACGGCCAGGCCATAACCTGCGCCGAGATTGACAAGAGTTATGAGACTGTTCCTGATACAATGAGGGCATATATCACAAAAGAGGTCCTGCTGAACCAGACAATAAACGAGATGGTCATAAAGCAGGAGGTGGCAAGAAGGGATATCCAGATTGAGGACACCCATATCACTGCCATGATAAACAATATAAAGGCCCAGTTCCCTGATGAGAAAAGCTTCAACGACACGCTTGCTCAGCAGGGGATAGCCTATGAAGAGATAGTTGAGCAGCTGACATTAAGCCTCAAGCTTAACAAGATGCTCCAGCAAGACATGCCTGAACTCAGGGTAACTGATTCTGAGATTGAGGCGTTCTTTGAGGAGAATAAGGAAAGCCTTTCAGTTCCTGAGCAGGTCAGGGCATCCCATATCCTGGTAAACAGCTCTGAGCTTGCGGACCAGATCGTAGAGATGCTTGAGGACGGCGCTGATTTCGCAGAGCTTGCCAAAAACTATTCTATAGACACCTCTTCAGCTGTGTACGGCGGAGAGCTAGGATATTTCAGCAGGGGAAGGATGATTGCTGAATTTGAGGAATCTGCCTTCAGCCTTTCGGTTGGCGAGGTCTCAGAACCTGTAAAAACAATCTACGGCTACCACATCATAAAGCTGACTGACAGAAAAGAGGCAGAAGTGGCTGTGCTTGACGATGAGACCAAGTCTCTTATAGAGCTTAACATCTTCAACAACAAGTGGGATGAGAATAAGGAGACTGTCAATATCTACATAGCTGATCTGAGGAGCAGGTCAGAGATAAAACTTGTAAAAGCCTGCTGAGCTAATTCAGCGGATTTTTATTTTTCTTTTCTGGGCATTATTTTATATTTCTTGTATATCACTTTTGGTCATTTGGTTATTTGACCCTTAGGGTATTCTTCTATTCCAAGCCTAAGTTCACGCATACCTCGTGCCATATCGCTGCTGCAGGGATATATGAGAAGAGTGTATATATGTGCAAGGGATATTATGGGAGAATAGGGAATAAAGAAAACATAAAAAAGAAAAGATAATAAAAAAGAAAAGCCTTAGAGGTCGTCAGCAGTGAGTATTGTCACGCTGGATGAGCTTGGCTTAATCTTTGTGTTCATGGCCACAAGATAGCTTATCTTCAATTCCTCTGCGAGGCTCAGGAGATCTTTCTCTATCACTCCGTCAAAGACTATGGCATACATGCCTGTCTTGAGACTCTTTAGTGTTGTGAGAAGCTCTGTTATAGGCACCTTACCAAGGATATTTATCTTGTTGTCGAGCACATATGCGCCTCTTGTGCCTATAAGGTCCTCAAGCATTGACTTGAACTTGGCTTTTTCCTCAGGGGTTATCTTCTGTGCAGGGGCAGTTGCTGGAGCCTGCCTCTCAGAAGGCCTCTCATAGCGGTCATATCTCCTCTGCGGCCCCCCTCTCTGCTGCCTAGGGTCGTTTCTGTCCCGGGAGTCTCTCTCCCCTCTGTCGCCCCGGTTATCCCTGTTGTCCCTTCCCTCTGGCCTTGAATCACGCTGGTCTCTTCCATTGTCCCTGTCTCTCCTGTGGTTGTCATCCTCACCGCTGGTTACATTCTTGGTGAAGTCTAGCTTGGCCTGCTCTGCCGCAACCCTTGCTCTGAGAGACTTGTGGATCTCCTTTTTGGTTATTTCCTCTACTTCCTTTCCGTCAGGGGCCCTGCAGACAAAATCTATTTCAGCTACCTCGCCAAGGGCCTTTACTATTAACTCTCCACCCCTGTCTCCGTCCACGAACAGGGTAACTGTCTTTCTCTTGCAAAGCTCAAGAATTGTCTCAGGAATTGTAGTTCCGCCTAGGCCGATGGAGTTCTTTATGCCGTGCTTTAGAAGGTTGAGCACATCTGCCCTTCCCTCCACTATGATGATCTCATCCGACTCGTCTATTGCCGGCCCGGCAGGAAGCCTGTCCTTGCCGTACTCGACGCATTCCATCACTCTTACTGAATACGAGACCTCATCAGCCAGCTCCTGCGAGTCAGGCATCACGCTGTCTATCATTGTCTTGAGTAGCTCCTTGGCCCTCTGGATGACAAATATCCTCTTTGAGATCCTGACGTCCTCAATCTTCTGAACTTGGACCTTTGCATTGCAGGGGCCTATCCTCTGGATTATTTCGAGCGCAGCTGCAATGATGGATGTCTCTGCCTTGTCAAGACTTGAGGGTATTATTATTGTGCCCTTGCTCTTCCCACCCCTGGTATCAAGATTGACCTCAATTCTTCCAATCCTGCCGCTTCTCTGAATCTCTCTAAGCTCAAGGTCGGTTCCAAGAAGGCCCTCTGTCTGACCAAATATCGCGCCGATAACGTCTGGCCTGTCAACCACTCCGCTAATCTCAATATCCGCATGGATGATATATTTTGCTGAAACTGGACTTATCTTTCCCATTTTTGTTCACCTGTGTCTATCAGAAGGAATTCCCTGTTCCAAATCTTAGATTCAGCAATCCTAAAATTCAAAGATTGGCAGCCTGGCTGCCTTTAGAGCTGCCCTGCCTTTGCAAAAATCATGATGTGCTGGAACTTTGAACATGAGGTATCCCTTGTGTTTTTATGTTGTATCCTTATTAGGGTTTTTCCCTTTTTTTCATATATGGGCAATATATGGCCAGGATATAAGCCATCCCTGCCTCTCAATAGCATTTCAGTTGTAATAGAACAAGCCCAAACATCTAACCTAATTGGTTTTTTCGGACCCTATATTTTCCCAAAAATCTGTCCAACCAATCTTCTCAAAATGATGAAACAAATAAATGAATGTGATTATTTAGGCATGCTCTATTGACTTGAACATGAAATTTGTGGCCCGAAACACTAACTCCCAAGCTCATTGCTTGGCTTTGCCGTAAGCTCCATTGAGTACTCTCGTGACGGGCCTTGGGTAGTGGATAATCCAAAGGGATATAAAAAGATTGTGATTTATATATAGAAATTGGTAAAATATTTAAAGGGATGCCCATAAAGCAAGGCTAATGAAAAGAGGTGGTAGCATGGAGAGGACAGTACCTCTGTCGGGCGGGTTTCTCATAGTATCAATAATTGGATTTTTCCTATCATGGTTCCTGGTCTATAACAAGGGACAGCCCAGTTGGGGGATATCCTTCATGCTTGTGTTCATCGCAATGTTCATGGCTTCATTCATCTCAATACACAAACTCGAGGCAGACACACTTGTAAGGCTTGACCACCGCATAAAAAAACCAAAACTCTAGTTGCGGCCGCCAAAAAGCTGGTCGAATTTCTCTTTTGCCCTGTTCTCCCTGTGGTAGACCGAGTGCGAGGCCCTCTTCTCAAACAGCGCAATCGCTATCTGCAGAAGGCTGGTTTGGTAGCGTTTGAGGCCGAATTCCGATATGAGCCCTTCCGCATCCCTGATGCACTCTTTCATCAGCCTAAGGTTCTCCTGTCTTGACTTCTCGTCAACCTGGATTTCCTCAGTATCTGTGAGAAATATCTCTTCCCACCGGGGATAGCTTGTGCCTTTCACAGTCCTAGGAAATGTCTTGCTGAACCCCATAACCTAGAGAGAGGAAAGCAGGAATATAAACATTTGCCAATAAAGTTCAAAAATAGATTTGCCACATGCGGAAAATCATGCTCCCTTAGCCGGATTAGCCAGGATACCCTATTTGCCTGCTGACAGGCAGGATGTGGGAAAAGTTTATATATTGCTAAAGCCTTCTGGAAGCCTGGTGATTTAATGGCAATAGTCGGTTTTAACTTTATGAAAATTAGTGCAGAGAGGAAGCATGCGAAGGGCGGAAAGATTGGGATACAGCCCAATATAAAGATAAAGAATGTCACGCCCACTGACATGGCGCTAGGGAAAAGCAAAGAGAACGGTCTTGTGTTCTCGTTCGAGTATACATTCACCTACGAGCCAGGGGTCGGAGAGATCCTTATGGAGGGAGAGGTGTTCTACATGGGCGAGGAGAAGAAGGTCAAAGATATCATTGACAAGTGGAAGAAAAACAAGGCGCTTGACCCTGAGCTCCTGAGCGAGGTTCTCGGAGCCGCAACCAAGAGGTGCAATGTGGAGGCCATAATTCTCAGCAGAGAAGTAAACCTTCCTTCGCCAATCAAGCTCCCTAGCCTGGTAATAAAGAAGCAGCAGTAAGCTCCTTTTTTTATTTTGATATTTCTTTCTGTTTTGTCAGAAGGCAGTTTGCATCGGCCTCTGGCCGCTTGCAGAGCCTCGTTTTTCTATTTTAGCCTTA
>CAYLII010000055.1:4770-7390 GCA_964383645.1 uncultured Methanosarcinales archaeon | reverse complement strand
AGAATGCTTGTCGATACATGCAGGGGCCTTCCAGAGCAGGAATTAACTCTCTGCATCTACGACAACCTCCAGCCCAACTGGAACCTGGCTGGAAATGAGGGCCCATACTACATGTTTGATGTGGCAAGCAGTTACTACACCTGGGAATATGACTATGTATACCAGAAGATAATGGAGAGGGGCATCCTCTACAGGTTCGCATTGGACTTCTCGTAATCTTTAGGATTATCCCTCTGTCAGATGCGCTCAGGACAATGGGTTATGAAAAATCTATAGAATATTTTTTGGAAAAAGAGGCTCTACCATATGCAGATTGTTTGTATGCAGCCGTCTGGATCCATAAAACTGACATATTCTCCGCCTATACAGGGGGGCAATGGCTCTTCCACGCAATCAACAGGAGTGGCATCTATGCTCGAGTCGCAGAGAGGCGCTAGCTGGCATCCGTTCTCGTCAAGCCCCCTGTAGGTTATGGTTCCTCCTGAGCACCATGTCGGGTCAGGCGGGATGTAGGTGGGGCAAGAGGGTACAGCAGGAGTAAGCCTAAGGCTTGAAGTCAGGAGAGGCCAGTTGTCGAATAAGGGGTTTGGCCTGTAAACAGTCCTGTTGCCGAATATGTAATAATTGCCTGTCTTGTATGCGCAGTTTGCATTGCTCTCTTTTGTAATAGTCCTCAGCTGCTCGCATATGTCTATGTTAAAGCCGGAGTAGTTTGCCAGGAGCCTCTCAGTTGTGCCGAAACTCTCCATCACAGCAAGAATCTTCCTGTTACCTATCTTGGCAGAGTACATCTTATTGAAATCAGGATACCTGTGCTCATAGAGGTCTGCAGTGGCAGCGACATCGCTAACCCTTATAGAGACATAGCTGTTGAACAGGGACTGGAATATGCTTGTGAAAAAGTCAGTTATAGTTCCAAATATCCCTGCTGCGCTATCTGTTGGGATATCCCGGGCATAGATGAATGCATTAAGGGCTGTGTTATAGCTTAGCCCCTTTCCGCAGCTCTTGAATTCGTTGTTGCTGGTGCTAGTGTCGCAGCTCACATCTGTGAGCCCGAGTATCTGGTAGAGGATTCCCACATTATTCAGGTTGCCGTCCTTGTCAGGATTCAGGGTGCCTCCAACCGCCTTTATCTGGCCCTCCTTGTCCAGAAGCACACAGAAATGGCCTCCAAGGCAGGGATAATTGTCCAGGCACTGGCCGTCCTTCATAAGGTATGCCTTGTCCAGCATCAATGACCCTACAAGCTGCTTGTAGAAATTAAACGAGTTGTTGTATACATCGCAGAACAGCGTGTAATCATCGCTGCTCTGCACTGTAGAGAGCATTATGAGCGAGATGTATCTTGTCCTTGAGCCCCACTGGCTGTCAGACTCGCAGCGCTTGTCCAGCAGGAACTCGCCAGGATAGATGCATTGGGGGCCATTTGCAACAAGGGTTGTGGGAGTCCATTCCACCTCATACCAGTCGCTCGCGTTCTTGTTCTTGTCTCCTTCTGGGTGTACCATGCACATCCCGGGCTCTTCGCAGCAGCCGGATGTTGTTCCGTCCATGCTCGGGTACATCCATCCGCACCCTCCGCATATCTTGCCGTCCAGCATGGTTCCGTCAGGCACGCAGTTTCCATTTGCATCAATGCAGTCAGTTGAGTTTGAGCAGCACCTGTGGCCTGTCGCAGAGCTAAGTGACCTTGTGACATTCACAAAATACTCTCCAGGATCATCCCCGCAGCAGCCGTACCCTATCCAGCTGCTGAGCTGGCAAGAGGGGACTATGCTTCCGCAGTCTCCGCAATACTCGCCTATATCCTCGCCCCATTGTATCCAGCCTCCCTTGCAGACTGATCTGCAGCTTTGTAAGGCAATAGTCCTGTTGATGTCGCAGTCAGCCCATCCAGCAGGGCGCGGCACAGCATACATATCAGGCCCGTTATATCCTCCAAAGACGCTGCCGTTTAAGTAAGTTGCACTTCCTGTTGCAGTATAGCACTTAACTCCTGCTGCGCTTCCACTGTCTGGACCAACAATAGTTGTTGAATTGCAGCAAATGGAGGATGTAGAAGCATAAAAGAAATAATCACTCCATCCTATTGTTCCTGGCATAACCTCAACAAACCCTTCGCATGAATTAGAGCAGCAGGTGGAAGATAGTGAACAAACGCTTCCAATACCTGTGCAGGGAGGTCTGCAAATTCCATTAGTGTCCGGTGAGGTAGGATATGTGCATACTTCAGTAGGTGGTAAAGTACACCCATTGCAATCCAAATAACCTCCACAACTGTCTCCCCACGTGTCGCAAACATCATTCACCCCAAGGGTTAAGCTAATATTGGCACATGTATTTTTTGTACAATCGGGTTTTGGTGGGCAAGGCGCGCAAGTTGGGTCACCCCATCCAGTGCATCCGCAGCACCCGCATGAAGCTAAACAATCACTCCATTCGTCTGAAAATATATTGCAAACATCAGTTCCGCAGGTACAGCTACCTCTTACAGGCACACTCATAAATCCAAATAAGATAATCAGACCTGCAATTATAAGTATGGGGCCATGCATTATACCATACAACTTGTTCTTGTCCATTCTAATTCCAAATTTTTGTCAGATTGATTATTTGA
>CAYLII010000055.1:0-4670 GCA_964383645.1 uncultured Methanosarcinales archaeon | reverse complement strand
TCCTCCTTTGAGAAGAACATGTTATCGCAGTATTTGTAGTCTGTTATCTTTTCAGCCACAACCCTGTTCATGAAGCAGCTGTCCATATCAGCAGTTACTGTGAGCGTGGCGCAGTCCCTCTCCTCGCGGAGGATCTCTTCGCCAGGCACTTCCTCTCCTGGCCCGCTCTCTTTCTTACAGCCAGGGATGCAGCCGGATGACATAACAAGAAGAGCGCAAAGAAGGGCAAATATGGCTATCACTCCAATTCTTGCATTATGCCTCATACTATTAACCCTCTTTTGATACTTTTATACAACACCTTGATTCTGGCTCTGTTATTTATAAACTTAACGGAAAACTTTCAATGCCTGATGCAGCAGCTCTGCCCCCAAAATCCAAAATCTAAAATTATATAAATGCCAGCTGATTCTAAAAAACCCATTCTAGATAATAAGAGGGGATAAGAGTGATGAAGCAGACTTATGATGAGCTTGTTGCAAAAATTGTTGAGAAATCCGGCGTTTCCAAAGGCGATGTTGAGGAAAAGATAAACGCCAAGCTCAAGCAGCTCTCAGGCCTCATAAGTAAGGAAGGCGCAGCCCACATAGTCGCAAACCAGCTAGGGATAAAGCTGGTCGAGCAGGCATCAGGAAAGCTCCAGCTCAAGGGCATAATGCCCGGGCTTAGGGATGTAGAGACCCTCGGTAAAGTGGTCCAGATATTCCCTGCGCGCACATTCCAGGTCCAGGAAAGGACAGGCCAGGTCGCAAACCTCATAATCGCAGACGAGACAGGCTCGGCCAGGCTAGTCCTATGGGGAGACCACTGTAAGCAGCTTGACAGCCTCAAGCTTGGCGACATAGTCAAAGTGAAAAGCGCCTATGTCAAGGATCAGAATAACAATCTTGAGCTCCATCTTGGAAACAGGGGGCTACTAATCATAAATCCGCCTGGAGAAAGCGTGGGCGATGTCAAGTTCGATGCCCAGCCATCCCAGCAGCCAGCAAGGGAATTCCAGAGGAGGAAGCTGTCAGAGCTTGTTGAAGGCGAGGACAGGATAGAGGTGCTAGGCACAATCGTCCAGGTCTTTGAGCCGAGGTTCTACGAGGTCTGCCCCCAGTGCGGAAGAAGGGCGCAATCTCAGGGAGGCGCATTCTACTGCGACACCCACAGCGCAATCACACCAGCATATTCATACGTAGTCAACCTGTTCCTGGATGACGGCAGCGCCAATGTGAGGGTAGTCTGCTTCAGGAACCAGGCACTTCAGGTTCTGGGCCTAACTGACGAAGAGATCCTCAAATTCAAGGACAGCATAGAGGGCTTTGAGGCAGTGAGGACAGCAGCCTTAGGAAACATCACAAAGTTCATGGGCAAATCTGTGAAAAACAAGATGTTCGACAGGATTGAGTTCATAGCAAACCTGGTGGAGATGAACCCAGACCCGCAAAAGGAGATGGAGCTCCTCCAGAAAGAGATTGCGGCAAAGGCAAACTCCTGATTATCCTGATTAATATACATACCATCCTAGGCATATTCTGGATATTCTTTTTGCTCGCCTAAATCCACTCCCCACTGGCCACCCCCGCATAAGCTATTTAAGCAACATAGCATATTATACCTTTTAGCTTGGGGCGATGAACCCCTTGCTTACTCCTGTCCCCTGGGGCCATAGCAGCCCACGACAAAGGGGGATCTGAAATAAAATGCGAAAAGCAAAGGAGGAGATATATATGGAAAAATATACCGAGAAGCAAATCGGAAAGCAGGCTGGCAGTGCCGCAGAAAAGAATCTGCCTGAGAAGAAATTCTCGACCGGCGTGATAAGCGCCACTGTGTGGAACAACAAGGCAGTCCAGAAGGACGGCCAGCCAGGAGAATACAAGACTATTTCTCTCCAGCGCAGGTATAAGGACAAGTCCGGCGTGTGGCAGTCCACAACCCACCTGAGGGTGAACGACCTTCCAAAGGCGGCGCTCGTCATCAACAAGGCATATGAGTACCTTGTGCTTAGGGAGACCGCAGGAAGCGCGCCTGACGAGATACCTGAAGAGATGGTAGAGGTCGAGGAAGTGTACTAAAGCACTAAAATTTTTATTTTTTCATTTTGATTTTCCGGCCCAAAAGGGCCAAGCTTGATAAACCCCACAACCCCGTATTTTCGGCATGGCAGACGAAAAACCTATGCGCGGAAAAACAGAGTGGTGGGGCTTGAGAAAAAAGCGGACCTGGGCTAAAGCCCCGGCTCACAATAAAAAGGAGATGGACACAATGGAAGAAAAAGAAGGAAAAAAACAGAAGGAAGACAAGAAAGGAAAGATCACAACAGTAGAGGACCTGCCAGGAGTAGGCGCAGCAACTGCAGAAAAGCTCTCCATGTCAGGCTACAATACCCTGATGAGTATAGCTGTCGCAAGCCCGGGCGAGCTTGTCGAGGCGACAGGCATGGGCGACAATGTGGCAAAAAGGATAATAGCTGTCGCAAGAAGCTCGCTTGAGATGGGATTTGAGACAGGCGAGGAGATTCTCAGAAAAAGAGAGCTCGTCCAGAAATTCCACACTGGCTCTTCAGCCCTTGACAGTATGCTAGGGGGAGGAATCGAGACAGGCGCAATAACAGAAGCATTCGGCGAGTTCGGAAGCGGTAAGACCCAGCTGGGCCATGCTCTAGCTGTCAATGTCATGAAGGAAGACCCTGAGGCTATCGTTGTCTATATAGACAGCGAAAATACATTCAGGCCAGAGAGGATATTAGAGCTTGCAAAAGGCGCAAAGCTCGACCCGGAAGAGGCACTCAGGCGCATAAGGGTAGCTAGGGCTTTCAACTCAGACCACCAGGTGCTCCTTGCAGAGAAGGTCGAAGACCTCATAAACAAGGGGAACAAGATAAGGCTGGTCGTTGTGGACTCGCTCACAAGCCACTTCAGGGCAGAGTTCATCGGAAGAGGCACCCTGGCAGACAGGCAGCAGAGGATAAACGGCCACATGAGGACTCTACTCAAGCTCGCCACAACATTCAACCTCTGCGTCTACGTGACCAATCAGGTGATGGCAAAGCCAGACACATTCTTTGGTGACCCAACCCAGGCAATAGGCGGCCACATAGTGGCGCACGCCTCCACTTTCAGGATGTACCTGAGAAAAGGCAAGAAAGGAACCAGGGTGGCAAAGCTTGTGGACAGCCCCAACCTGCCAGAAGCCGAATGCTCATTCATAGTTGAGACAGACGGCCTAAGGGACGTATAAGCCTATAATACAAGCAATAAATGCCCTTTTTTCTTTTTTCTCTTTCTAGCTTTTTATTTGTCATCCAGCTAAAATCCATTAACTTTATATATGAATTCCTCTTTTAAAGACCAAGCGGCTCTAATCGAAACGAGCCCGCACAATAGATAAGGTACAGGTGAAAAACAAATATGATGGGAAGAAGATTTGATGGTGGCGGCGGAGCCGACAGGATTGCGCCGGTTAAGGTTGGACAGGAATTGGATGTCAAGATAGAGGGCGTTGGCGAGAAAGGAGACGGAATCGCCAAGGTCAGCGGCTTTGTCCTCTTTGTCCCTGGTGTGAGAGCTGGCGACGAGGTAAGGATTAAGGTCACAAGAGTCCTCAACAAGGTAGGCTTTGCAGAGCTCATCGGAAGAAGCGACAGCAGCTCTGAAGATGATTCTGAGGAGCCTGAAGATTCAGGCGGCAACAAGAAAAGCTCATCAGAGGAAGAAGATAACCAAGACGAGCAGGAAGAGGAATACTCGGACGACAGCGGAGAGTATGAGGATTCCGAAAACTTCTAGATAATAGCTACAAATTATTTTTTTATTGCTTTATTTTTCTTTATCGCCTTATTCATTTAATCCCTTGATTTCCTCTTTTTAGCCTAATCAAAAGATATTATCTGAAACCCGTGTTTCTCTATATCATCCTCAGGCCAGAAATTAACATCCTTTGTCTTAAACACATAAGTTACATTCTTCTCAATGGACCTGCCTGTGTATCCTTTGGTCTTTGGGTCCCACTCTCTAAGCACAAGCACATCGCCATTCCTGCATTCGAAATCAGCAAGCCTGAGCTCGAACCTCTTTGTCCCGTCAATAATCCTCTGGAAATACTCAGGCCACACTTTCTTCTCTATTCTCATCGTTATCTCGCTCCAAAATGCAAAAAAATAAAACACCCTATTAAATCTTCCTTTTGAGAATGAGACTATTTATCGCTATAGAGCTGCCTGAGAAGGCTGTTGAGGAGCTAAAAAGGCTCCAGAAAGAGCTTGACCTGTTCGGGCTTAGGCCCGTAAAGGAATTTCACCTAACCCTGAAGTTCCTGGGGGATGTGCCTCCGGAAAAACTCGAAAAGCTAAAGGAGATACTCTCGCAGATCAAGTTCAAGCCATTTGAGGCAGAGCTGTCCGAGACAGGCGTGTTTCCTGACATGAAATATGTGAGAGTAGTCTGGGCAGGGGTAAGCGCTGACGAGGTCTGCAGCCTGCAGAAGGATATTGACATAGCGCTAGAGCAGATGGGTTTTGGCAGGGATAACAAGTTCAAGCCCCACTTAACTCTTGCAAGAGTCAATTTCATCAAGGACAGGCAGACATTCGCAAATCGGCTGAGGAATCTTTCAGTAGACCCTGTCCAGTTCATGGTTGGGGAGTTCAAGCTCATAGAGAGCACGCTCACCCCAAAAGGCCC
>CAYLII010000054.1:1827-7403 GCA_964383645.1 uncultured Methanosarcinales archaeon | reverse complement strand
ATTTTCCTCTTTTCAGAAAAAATTAAATACCACCTTTCTAGGCCATTATGCATGGCACAAAGAAACGACATCATCACAGACGAAAAGATCCAGAAATACCTGCTGACAACAAAAACAGCGCTCGAGAAAGTTAAAGGCAAATTCGACACTGCCAGGCAGAAAGAGGCAGAAGACTTCTATGACATGGCCTATAGGTACCACTCTGACGCAAAGCACTTCCTCTCAAAAGGAGACTACGTGAACGCCTTTGCGGCAGTAAATTACGCCCACGGCTGGCTTGATGCAGGGGCGAGAATAGGGCTGTTCAAGGTAAGGGATTCCAGGCTGTTTACAGTGGACGACTAATCCTTAATTTAAATATCTAAAATCTAGTCATAAACCCGCCACTGGTGCCCGCACTCTGTGCACTTCAAAAACTGGGTCTCGGGCTCGTCGCTCGCCCTGGTCTGGAGGAACCAGTAATACGCCTTCTTGTTTGCGCACTTCGGGCAGATGACATCCGTCGTGGGAAGAGGCTCGGTCTCCTTATGGACGACCTCCACATCATCATTCTTCCGGGTGACCTTCTCATGTATCACGGTCTTGCCCTCCTGCGAGACATACCCGCAGCCTCCGCATACCATCTGCATCTTGCTTCCCTTCTTCTTTGGAAGAAGAATAGACTTGCACTTAGGACAGAACATTTCGGATTCCACCTCCAATCAATTGAATCAGATCTGTAAACCAGATTTTTATATAGCCAAGATATGGCACCCTCAACACCGCAAAGCCCAGCACCTGGTCCTGCCCGATATCATACTCGTGGATGCAGGTCCTGTAAGGCCTCTCTTCGCAGATGTTGCTAATCGAGTCCCTGTTGTTGTCTCCCTTGGTCTGGTAGACTTCGCTTCCGCTTGGGCCCTCGTCTATGTCCACAATCCTGTGGATTATGGGGTCAGGCTTTGGATAGAGCCTGCTGCTCTTGAACACCATCACTTTCCCTACAGAGACATCATCCTCATCCAGGCCCCGCAAGACAATTATGTCTCCCTTGTTAAAGCCGTTCCTCATCTGGAAATCCATGAACTGCTCTTTTGTGATATTATGGGACTCATACCATGCTTCGTTCTCAGCCCACCAATCCTCAAAGCCCATGCCCTGGTGCTCCATGCTGCTTGATACTACCGCAACTATAGGGTAGGTCGTGCTGAGCGCGAGCCCGAGCGCAGGATACACAAGGAACTTGATGAGCACAAAAGCCAGAACTATATTTACAAGCCAGCTCCATATGCTGTCCTCGACCCAGATGAAGTGCCAGACCTTTTTGAGGGTCTGCCTAATGCCTTTTTTTCCCATTCTCTCTCAGAAAAGCTCACGCGCCCCCTTATTTAAATATATTCCTATTTTTCAGGGCGGGTTTTGATATATGGGCGGATATATGTTTGGGTGTTTACGGGATATATATGAAAAATAACAATATTTATATATCCCTGATTCCGGAAAGAGTATTTGTATCGTAAGTAAGGAGGGATATTATGCTTAAAAGAGGACAGATAACCTTATTTATAATCATAGCCGTAATCATGCTGGCCGCTTTCGGCGTCGGCCTGACATACCTTCTCAAGAGCGGGGCGCCAGATGCAGAGCAGCCATTGGTCGCAAATGCGGCGCTTGAATCAGCCTCCAGCTCCATGAAGTCTTCTGTCCTTGGCTGCCTTGAAAAAAGGATGGAGGAGGGAATAGACAACTACGGCCTAAAGATGGGCGAGTCTGACGAGCTTATCGGAAACTACATCGATGCCTCTATGGAAGACTGCGTAGACTTTGATTTCTTTGAGAAAAAAGGCTATCTTATTGATGAGGGCGCTGCCAGAGCCCAAGTCAGCATAGAAGAAAATGCGCTCATAGCAACCCTTGAATACCCAATAACCATCTCCACAAAAGCTGGCTCCAGCAGCGTTGATTTTGAAAACTTTGAATATGTCCTTCCCAGGACAAGCGAAATAGAGATAGACCCCTCTCAGCCGATACCCTCACAGCTTAGGCTTGTCTCTGAAGACGGGGACATGGAGATACTAATTCCTGCATGGACAAAGATTACACTTCCGCCCGGAAGCCCAAACCAGCTCTCCATAAAGATGGAAGACCAGAATGTTGACGGGCTCGCCAACAGGGTAGTTATAGGAACCACACTCTACAGGGGAGAGCCGGAGGGCGCAAGATTCGAGGAGCCTATCAAAGTGAAACTAAAGATAGAATACTCTGACCTGCCCATATTCCCAGACACCTCTGGAATACCCACTCCATTAAGGTACACACTGCTCAAGTGCGCGTACTACGATGAGGAGACAGACATCTGGAGGACATACGACACTGTCCAGAAAGAAGGCGTAGTAGACAACGGCCCTATTGAGAGGACATACACTATCACATGCTACATCGACCACTTCTCGCTGATAGGGGTAGTCCAGTGCGGAAGCGAGGACAAAAAATTCAGGGAGCCCAAAGGCGGGATAAGCAACGGCCCATTCTACATGACGCCAGTCGAGCCTGCCCAGGGCGGAGGCGAGGGCTCATGGGCGCAAAACGACCCCTCCAAGGGAGGCGACTCAGAGAACAAGGGCGCCCACCTAATACCAGAGCAGTCCACACATGCCTGCAACATGAACAGGGGCACATTCGGCCAGCAGGTCCACATCTACTCTGGCGGAACATCAGGCACTGCAGCCCAGACAGCAGAGTACAACTCAGTGGACAACCCAGGGTTCTGCGACGAATACCTGCTCCAGGACTGGGACAATGACGACAAAGCCTCAGAATCATCAGCAGACCGCTTCGAATACAAGTTCGTGAATGAGAACTTCGGCGAGATAAATCCAAAAAACAAGGAAGAGCTGCACAATGGATGCTACAACAGCTGCAAAAACCAGGCAGGGGAAATGCTCCAAAACGCTTTCTCTGAGCTCCAGGCGAGCGGGGATGGCATAAACGACAGGGTGGATACGCTCTATTGCACAGCAACAGAAGAGATGGAAGAGGTGTGCGTGGAGTACATGCCAAGTATGCCTCTTGAGGACCAGTACTGCATCTCAAAAGAAGAGCAGGGGACAGGAGAATACCACACCCCTGTATGCAAATTCGGCTCTGCCCCTGACGGCGAGCACCCATTCAACAATCTGGAAGCCAAATCCAGCTCAGGAAATGAGCCAACAATGGAATACCCTGCAGAGGATCCGAGCAGAGAGCAGGCACTCCTTGCAACCCCAAAGACATACGGCTACTTCAACACAAACGGGCTTCCCATCGAGGAGCTCAGCTATGACCAGCAGGATTTCGAGAGCGAGATGAAAAAGCTCAAGATGGGCGGCTACGCCCAGAAAGTGCTGGAGATGAACCGCAACGGCGACTCATGCGTGATGGCCCATTTCGCAAATGTGGCAGGCGGAAAATCCTCATCAAAGAACTCGAACGCCGAGATCGATATCGATTCCCCTGGAAAATCAAAGCTTGGTCTCTTGTCAATGCAGGAGGACACAAAGCCGCTCTCTCTTCCGGCAGGAACAGACAAGGACATCTCATCAACCTGCACAGACAACTGCGTCTGGACTCTCAATGACCCAAAAACAGGCTCTGCAGAGGAAAAGGCGGGAAAGATAAGCGGAGGCACAAACTACATGAGGGTATACAGCAACAGCCTGGCATCGCCAGACATCACCCCAGAGCTATTCTCTGAGGGCCTTGTAAGCTTCCTGGGTAAGGGTCAGGACGGCCCGGCCGAGAGTTACGGCGACGAGTGCTGGTGCCTGAGAGAGAGCGAAACAGAGTTTGCATACTGCCAGCTCCTTGAGGGAATGCCTGATGACGGCCAGGTCTGGGTAAAGCGCGAAGACAAGTGCGGAGTTGCTGATGCCTGGGGCGCAGGTGGTGGAGAGCTAGGAAACACAGGCATGCCCACTTTCTGCAGCGCTGAGCAGAAACCAACATACTACAAATGCGAATCCCCTCTTGGCTGCGTGATAGCAGAAGAGGTCGCAGGAGAGAAGGGCTGCCAGGACGACATCTATGACTGCCACTACTGCAATGACATTGATCACAACAAGGTATGCTGCGCCAGCATGAAAAAGGTGGATGGCTGCGCTTCAACACTCGGCTGCGTGCCAAAAGGAGAATGCGCAGATGCGGGCGGCTCTGAGATACTTGAGGGAAACAGCGCCTGCGAGGCATTCGAATCAGGCAGAGTATGCTGCGACGCAAAAATCCAGGTCGAGGGCTGCAAGACAACACTTGGCTGCATGGACTCAGCATTATGCGTCTCGCCCAGCTTTGTGCTTGAGACAGGCAATGAGGCCTGCCAGACAAAAGTCGGCTCAAACATGGTGTGCTGCCAGTCTGAAGATGATCTTCCTGACAACGGCCAGCCCTGCGGAACGACCCTTGGCTGCATGACGAGGGATGCGTGCCTTGAAAACCCAGACTGGGAGATAACAGGGAACGGAAGAAAATCCTGCCAGGAGGAATGGGGCACTGATTTTGTATGCTGCCTTGACAATACAGTCATAATAACCTGAGCATAATATCCTGAATCAATCTAGCCCATCAGGAATATAACAATACAAAACAATAATGGCAATAATACAAGAGGATAAATGATGGAGAGGAAAATAAAGATGATAGGAAGAAAAGGCCAGATAGCCCTATTCATAATGATAGCAGTAGTAATGCTTGCCTCTTTTGGCATAGGATTCTATGTTCTCATGAATTCAAATGACGAAACTCCTGCCGCATCCCTCTCCTCAAGCCTCTCAATAGAATCTGACACCAGCGCGCTAAGCTCCACAATCCAGGACTGCCTTGAGGACAAGACCCTAAAAGGGATAGACTACTACGGCCTTGGGATCAACAGCGATTACATGATAAACAACTTCATCGCTATCCAGATGGAGGACTGTGTGGACCTTGAATATTACGAGGAGATAGGCTATGACATCAAGGAAGGAGCGCTCTTTAGCGAGGTCACAATAACAGAAGGCGCTGTTGTGGCTGAGCTTGAATATCCTATCATTCTGAAGAAAGATGACAAGACCGCCTCTGTTCGCTCATTCGAATACATAGTGGACAGGCAGAAAGACGCAAAGCTTGGCCCTGACGGCGTAGCAGATGAGAGGATAGTTCTCCTTTCAGGAGACGGCGATGCAGAGTTTGTCCTAGAGCCGGGCACACAGGTCACAGACTCATCAGGAAATCCTGTAAAGGAAGTGGCAGTGGCTGTCCAGGACAAGCACATGAACAGCCTGAAGAACCAGGTAGTGATAGGAAACGCCATCTACCAGGGCAAGCCAGAGGGAGCCCAGTTCAAGCCTGCGCTCCAGGTCAGCTTCCAGGTAAGCTACGGCGACAAGCCCATGTACATGAAGCAGGAGCACCTGATGTGCGGCTACTACGACGAGGAGGCAGACATCTGGAGGACATACGAGACAATTGAGGTCGTGGACAACGGCCCCAAAGAAAAGACCTACACAGTCAAATGCAAGGTAGACCACTTCTCGCTTGTAGGGGTGGTGAACTGCGGAGACCCAGGGAAACCTTTTGATATTGAT
>CAYLII010000054.1:0-1727 GCA_964383645.1 uncultured Methanosarcinales archaeon | reverse complement strand
CTAAATAAAGGTGGCGGCGATACTAAGGGCATACACCTGCTTCCAGAGAAGATGGCTGATGCGACATGCGGGATAACAGTCTCCTCTCCAGTCAGCTCTGATATCGCATCAACACACTATTATTCAGGAAGCCAAGAAGGTGCACCTAACTCAGGGCAGAACTCTTTTGGCGCACAGCAGAGCGATGAATACTGCAACACATATCTCCTGCAGGACTGGGACGCGGATGACAATCCTGAGAACTCGAATGCGGACTATTTCAGGACTGATGGAAAAGTATACCAATTTTATGTTGCCGCAGAAGATGTTACCAAAGATATACCCGGACAACAACTTGCAGGATTCCAAGATGAATGTTACAGCTCTTGCTCTGCAAAAGCGAGTGGGTTAATCTCAGCTTATCTTTCAGATTTGGAAATAAGCGGCGATGGAATAAATGATTATCTTGACTTCTTATCTTGCGAAATTAATAAGGAAACAGAATATAGCTGCACATGTTTCGATGGTACTACGAACCAAGTAGATAATAGTAATTACGATTGCACTACTTTTTGTCCTGGCGAAGATATACAAGTTGTTGACGAAACAACCTATTCAGGCCCTGCAGAATGCCTATTTAAGACAGAAGATTCATTGGTAGGCCCCTACAACAATATCCAGGATAAATATCCTAACAATGGAATCTTAACAATGGAGTACCCTTTAAATTTGGTTGGAAGAAAATGGTCCTTTGTCGCAACACCCATGACATGGGGATATGCTGATACAAACAATGAAGATATTACCCAATTGGGATTAATGGGTGATACACCCTTAGGTGGTTTTGCAGATTTTATATTTGAGCTGGATAAGGATGGAGACTCCTGTGAGAATGATAAACCTGCAGTTAAGCTTACTAACTCAGATAAAGAACTCTCTAGTGATGTTACAATCTTAAATAACCCCCCTTTCTGTTCAGATCAATGCACCTGGATTTTAAATGAAGGTGATAATGCGGGTAAGCTAGTCGGAGGCAGAAATACACTGAGGGTGTATGTGAACAATCTGGAAAATCCTGTGTTTTATGCAAGCGAGGGCCTGACATTCACAGGCATCGGCTTTGATGATGAAGAAAAGTGCGACACAACAGCAGATCAAAGGATGAGGTACCTGCTTTATTTCAACAGCAAGGATGACGGCCCAACAACTGCAGAGGGCAAAGAGACAAACTGCCTCTACCTCCACAGCATGTACAGTAACAAAATAAGCTGGACAGATGCAAAGGACTCTCTCTGCAATATAGATGAAGAATCAGGCGTCAATTTCCAGGACCCAGAATTCCTAAAGTTTGCCCAAGAACAGGGCGCCTATTACTGCGGCTGCATAGCCTACCATTCTGGCGCAGGCTCAATAGATGATCCTGAAAAATCTGGCGAGGCAAACTGCATCCAGGCCTGCATAATAAATAACCCTGAGGAGGAGAATAAGGCTCTGTGCAAAGGATTCTGCAGCGCCTGCCAGACATACGGCTTTGATGAGGTATCGCCCAGCGGAGGCACATGCGAAGGAGAAGGAGATGATATGGTATGCACCTGCCCCGGAATACTGGACGCCAACAGGGATGTAGGGTGCATGTGCGGGGAGGATAAATACGAGGGAGATAACCTCCTGAATAAATACTGCTGCTCTGACGGATTCAAGGATAAGGACAGCGGTGGGTGCGCTGCTCCTGACGAAGGGGCGCTATG
>CAYLII010000053.1:0-8040 GCA_964383645.1 uncultured Methanosarcinales archaeon | reverse complement strand
CTTTTAAACTCTTTATACATTAATTTTCAGAAGGATTATTTAAATCTTGCTTTTTAGCCGGGTTGGTGGGCAGAGGGCAGAAGATTTCCTGAACTAAGAGAAATTGCCCTCATAAAAATTCAGAACAAAAAAAGTTTTACCTTCTCTTCTTTGAGATTATCACAGCAGCCACCACGACTGCGATGATGACTATGATTATCGCGATTCCTGCCGGCGTTGATGCCGCCGAGGGTATGTTGACAAGGAATCCTGTTATTCCGCCGAGGCCGCCTCTTGTGACCTTAAATTCAGGCAGTGGCGACGGCCTGAAAACATTGATTTTCATGTCGGATGACGAGCCGTACACTACTGTTATATCAAACACAGTATTGTCTTCTATGTCAACCGCGTCAAGCACAGCTGGTATGTAAGCTGTCTTTGTCTTTCCCGGCCCTATGTCTCCTTCTGTGTAATAATCCTTAGGTATGCCGTTTGTTATGAGCCTCTGGATCTTGACAGAGTAGAATATGGTCTTCTCGCCGGGGTTTGTCATTGCGACTCCCAGCCTCTTGAGGTCCTGGTAGTATGATACGTCGGTCACATTGAGGAACACATTGTCAGTCTCTTTTGCGCCCACCTCTAATTTTATGCTGAATGGCGGGCCGTACTGGTTCTGCATTGTGAGGAATGAGTCAAGCTCTGTCGGCTCAAGTCCGTATGATGTGTAGAACTCGACTACAGTATCTTCTGTTATCTGGTCTATAGGGATATTCATGCTGTATGAGACAGGAAGTGTCTCGCCTGAGCCCAGATATGTGACTGCATTGTCGGAGGCGCTTCCCAACTCTGTGCCGTCAGGGTTCTTTACGCTGAGAGTTGTGAGTTCGTAAACGCCGCCGCTCCCTATGTTCTTGAAGAACACCATCAGCTCCCTTGCGGTTGGATCATAGACTGTCCTTGTAACTGTGAGGCCAAGTGTTGGCTGGGGCAGGGGGAACATTGAGAGGGCATATACCCTTCCGCCTTCTGCTGTGTTTCCGTAGCCGAACTTGACGAATACGCTGATTCTCTTGTTGCTCCTCGACCTTATCTGCTCGCCGACCACTGAGAGTTTGTTTCCGATGAGGACTACGCTTTTTACCCCATTCTCGGTCAGGAATGCGTAGCTGTCATCGAGTATCTTGTTCGGGCCTGTGAGAAGGACTGCGTTTTTGGTGTTGAAGAATTCCGCCTCTAGCACCGAGCCGTCTGACAGGATTATTGTGGCGAGGCTGTCGAATCTCAGGGCCAGCTCCTCGCTGTCCTGGTAGACATTGTTGTTATTTATCCATTCTGTGACAAAGGGGCTTATCTCTTCAAGCACGTCTCTTCCGAAGTTGCCAACAGCTATAACCTCTGAGGCGCCCCTTATCTTTGCAACCACCTCATCAGCATTCTCTGAATTGACTATGAATACCCAGCCGCCCAGGTTTGATGCCACGCTGGCAAGGCTTGCCGCCATCTTGTAGTTTTCCTCTGCTATTAGGTAGTACCTGACGCCTGAGGGCGCAAGAAGGATGTTGAAGTTGTCGGCCTTCTCCCTTGTGGCCGCGTTGTATCCCGCTGAGGCCAGCTGCCCCTCCACATTGGTTATCATGGGTGACGAGCTTGACTCAAATATCTCTACCCGCTGGTCAGCAGGAAGGAGCTTGATGACAGAGGCTATTGACTCTGAGCTGAGGAATACGCCCTGCTCGCCCTGCTGGGAGGCATACAGCATCACGCTGAATACATCCTTCCAGTCTTTTGAATCAGCAAGATATATTGCGCTTACAGCGCTTGAGAATACAGCTAAGGCTATGAATAATACCAAGAATATACTCGCGCTTTTACTATAGCTCATTTTTCTACCACTACAACATCTCTTGGGATTGTTATATGTAATTTTGAATCCGGATATTTAAAGGTTTGTATTGGGATAGCCCTCTGAAAAAAGGGCTGATTTCGACCATAAAGGGTGGTGGAAAAAGGGCAAAATCTTTTTTTATAGGGTTTAAAAAAGAATGCCTTAAAAAAGAAAGCTTTAAAAAGTAGAATGGTGTAAGGAGGGGTAATAAGCAATAAAGAGGTATATTGGCTTATAGGGCATTTTCAGCCCTATTGCCCAAAGCTGACAGAATGAAAGAAGAGGCTTCTAGTAAGAGTGAGCTGCAGATGGCCACGTTAGACGACCCTTTCATGTTCCATGACGGGGCAAAGGCATCTAATCTCCACGAGCTGGTGGACAGGCTGAAGGCCATCGATGACCAGGAATTCTCAAAATTTGTTAATGAGAGGAAGCATGACTTCTCAGTTTGGATTAAGCTTTCGCTCAAGAACAGGAAGCTGAGCGATTACGCTGCCCATTACCGCTCGAGGGAGGCGCTTATAGAATTCCTTGAGGGTTATCTGGCTTTTGCGGATTCAATGGGAAGAGATTCTCCTGAGCCGCTTAAGACGGATGTTGCCATTCAGGAGCAGCCTGCTGTCCCAAAGGAGCCTGCCAGGACCGCTTCAGAGGCTTCGCTTGCCAAATCCCAGGGAGAGGAGATTGAGTCCTCCAGAAGGGGGAGAAATTACAAGGTTGGAATTGAGAAGGCTGACACCAGCCTCACAGAGCAGGAGGTCGAGGAATATTCAAGGACAATGTCAAAGGTGAGGTCTGAGATAAACAAGGTCTTCATCGGGCAAAAGGATGTGGTGGATAAGGTGATACTTGCCCTCATCTGCGATGCCCATGCACTTCTTGAGGGCGTTCCCGGCCTTGCCAAGTCTCTACTTGTAGAAGTCATTTCAAGAGTAATCTCAGGCACCAGCTTCAAGAGGATCCAGTTCATGCCAGACATGCTTCCCAGCGACGTCATTGGCGGGCAGATATATGACCCTAAGAATGCCACTTTCAAGACCATCAAGGGACCAATATTCGGGAATTTCATTCTTGCAGACGAGATAAATAGGGCTCCCCCAAAGACGCACGCAGCGCTCATGGAGTGCATGCAGGAGAAGAAGGTGAATATTGATGTTGAGGAGTTCATCCTTGACAAGCCTTTCCTTGTGCTCGCCACCCAGAACCCGCTGGAGAACAAGGGAACCTACGCGCTTCCCGAGGCGGTGCTTGACAGGTTCATGTTCAAGCTTGAGCTAAAGTACCCGGAGAAGGAGCATGAGAAGGTCATCATCACCGACAACGCAACCACACAGTATGAGATAAGGAAGAAGATATCTCCTGTGATTGACAAGACATATCTGCTGTTCCTCCAGAACAGGGTGAAATCCGTCTATATCTCAGATGCCATAAAGGATTACATCATTGATATTGTGCATGCCACAAGGGGGCTTAACCCAAAGATTGAGGGCATCAAGTTCATCCAGTATGGAGCAGGCCCAAGAGCCAGCATCTATCTGGGGATAGCATCCAAGGCGCAGGCTCTCCTGAGGGGCAGGAATTATGTCATGCCAGAGGATGTGCAGGCAGTGGCGCCGGATATACTCAGGCACAGGGTGTGCCTGAATTTCAAGGGCAAGGCCCACAATATCTCGCCTGACAAGATTGTTGAAGAGATCCTGATGAAGGTGGGCACCATCTAGGGGGCATATGTCAGCCTTCATCTGTGCCCGGTTTTTTGGCGGTGATAGTTTTGGAAGATAAGAGTTCTCCAGGAATAAAAGTGAATATGTACGACTTTGACAAGCTCGTGCAGCAGACGGTGATAAACTCCAACAAGCTCAAGGAGTATTTCAGGATGAATCTCATCTACCACCAGCTCGTGACCGGCAAGGGGCTTGAGTTCGACAGGATCAAGGAGTATTATGTGGGGGCCGACCCAAAGAGGATAGACTGGAAGAAGTTCGCAAAAAAAGGAGACCTCATGGTGAGGATGTTTAAGGAAGAGAGGCATTTTGATATCCTGATTGTGGTTGATGTCTCCGACACCATGCTTCTCGGCACGACTGATGTTACCAAAAATGAGTATGCCGCTATGATTGCGGGAATATTCGCGACTGCGGCTATTGAGGCGAGCGACAATGTGGCTGTCATAATGCATTCGGACAAGGTTGATGTTTACACAGACCCAAGCTCTGAATTCTATAACCTGATGATGCTTCTTGCGGACAAGGGCAATTATGGAGGGGGCAAGGAGTGGGGAAAGCTCACCCAGAATCTCATCCTCAACTACAGGCCAGAGTCAATCGTGTTCATGATCTCTGATTTTATAGACACAGATGCAGAGAGGTTCCTGCCTGAATTGTCGTCATATTTCTCTAAGGTGTACGGGATAATGGTGAGGGACCCGGTTGACAACACGCTTCCTAAGGATGTGGGCAAGATGTATATAAGGGATATTTCAGGAAAGAGTGTCTACCTGGCTGACCTGAACCGCCTGCAGAAGGAGTATGAGAGGCAGGTCCTTATAGAGATAACCCAGCTCAGGGATGTGTTCAGGCAGTATAACCAGCTGTTCTTCCAGATAATACCAGGAGAGGATTTCGGAAAAGAGTTCATCAAGTCGCTTGGAGGTGAAGAGGTGATTATCACTTGAACATCCAGATATCGGACATAGTGATAAGGCTTGAGAACCCTGTGGGAAATATCCTCCTGTTCACTCTCCTTATCGTGCTCACCATAATAGGATATTATTACATGGTCAGGCTCAGGGAGAGAAGAGCCACTGCATTCGGCAATATCCGCACGATTGAGAGGGTGCAGGGCTTTAGGAGGTACTCCCCGAGCAATGTTGTGCTGATAATGAAGATTATACTCATATCCCTGCTTTTCCTTGCGGCCACGCAGTCAATTGAACTCAGGCAGAAACTTCCTGTGACGGACACAGACTACATGCTTCTTATAGACAGCTCAGGAAGCATGGGGCAGACTGATTTCTCGCCCAACAGGTTGGCTGCGGCAAAGAAGCTCTCCCAGCACTGGCTTGACGAGGTGCCTAACAGCACGATGATTGGCATAATCTCATTTTCTGATTCAGTAAATGAATATGTTGAGCCCACGCTGGATAAGGAGCTTCTCAAGATCATAGTCGAGAATATCAACATTGACTACAGCCATGCCGGAACCTCTTCAGATTATGCCCTCAATTTCGCGATTGACGCTTTCAATGACACAATCCGGAACAAATCCATTCTGCTTTTCACAGACGGAACCCAGAATGTGGACCCGCTGGTTATCGCACGAGCCAACCAGTTCAATACTCCGGTGACTGTTTTTGGCATAGGCACTAAGAACTCAAGCTCCAACAGGACTATTCCAGAAGAGTACAAGGAGTTTTACAGCGAGATGGACATGAATTTCACTCTTCTTGAGGAGCTGGCCAACATGACTGGCGGAACCGCATATTATGTATCCAGTGAAGATGAGCTCCAGGCCTCTTTCAGCGATGCAACGCTTAGGGAGACCCAGACACGGCTGAACACCAATTACTATATACTTATACTGATAGCCGTGCTTTCTATAGCTGAATTGCTCATCTATTCCAAGGAAGGCGCGCTCTGAATTCTCTCGCCTGATTTTGCCCTAAAACCTGCGCAGCCTTAAGGATTTAGCCCCTGGACCAGCCTGCTTTTGACAATTTCACTCTAGATAACCTAAATACAGATGGAAGTCTGCATTTTCTGAAGGGTTTTCTACAGGGCCTTATATTTAGAAAAGTTTATAAAAACCCGGGTCTGGAGTGTGTTATATCCTGAAGGAGCAGGCAGGCATGCGGTATCGCGCCCGATGCACGCGCTCCACTAAAAAAAAGTTAGGTTAGGGAAAGAAAAAGAGGTGTTTTAGGGATATGGATATGTTTCTTGTGCTGGCAGTGGCGGTGTGCATCCTTAATTACTTCCTGCTCTGGATGTTCTACAGAAAGTTCAAGACCATCTATGCTGAACTGGTGAGAAAGATACAGGAGATTGGGCTCGAGAACGAGCTTTCGAATGTATTTGCGCCAAACAGCAGCCAGGGGGATATCTTAAAGATCACAAATGACCTTTTCAGGAGGATTAAGATAACTTATGAGATAGAGGCGAACTCTTATTCTGAGCTTGTTACCCATCTCAGGCAGAGCGCGAATATTGACGAGGACCTAAAGAACATGCTTATTGATTATTTCGAGACAGTAACCCTCATATCTTACAGGGACCAGAATGTGACAGATGCAGAGAGGGCCGAGATCAAGAGCAAGCTCAAGCTCATAATAAAGATGCTTCCTAGCGAGGCCAAATTATTAGAGGGGATGAAGCTATAAGCGATTCCGGCACACTGCATCGCGCCTCACTTTTTCTTTGATCTATTTTGCCTAGAATATGGGCACTATCCCGAGCAGCACAAGGATTGTGTAGATTATCAGGAAGAGCTCTACTGCGACGACTGCGTATTCCATCCATGTTAAGTACCTCAGGAATTCCAGCCTCTGCCTTTCCTTCACTTCTCTTTTCTTTGAGGATTTCTCCTCGTAGTATGAGCTGTTGAAGCTGTCCCCATCATCATCAGTTTTGCCGTAGAAGGAAGGCAGCTTGTCGTCTTCATCATCTTTGCCGAACAGGCTAGACCCTTTTTTCTCAGGAGCTTTTTTTGGGGAGAATAGCCCTCCAAGGAATGAGGGCGTCGCCTTTTTCTTTATTGGTTTAATCATTGCGCTCATTTTGCTCCCCTCCTCCTTCTCCTATTTAGCATGAATGCTGTTAGCGCTGTCCAGCCGAGCAGCAGCAGCACGAGCAGTATCCTCTTTCCGACAGGCGAGAGCAGGCTTCTGTCCTCTATTATGAATGTGAGCGGGACAAAGCCGACCAGCTTGTCATTAGAGTAGAACTGGAAGTCCACTTCGCATTCGCCTTTCTGCCCTGAGTGTACGAGATAGCTTATCACCTTTGCCTCGCCCTGCATTATGTCGTTCATCCCCTCAACCCAGTCCACGCATGGATTTGGATTATATCTTACTGTGATGTTGAATAAGTCAAGGTCTCCAATGTTATGGGCCACAAATGATATGTTTAGGGTTGTGCCTGGCCCCATCTCTACTGAGGGGCTGTATTCTATGATTTTCATCCTCTGCAGGTCTCCTCTTGGCTTTACTATCACCTGGAGCAGCTTTTCTGTGAACACATAGCTCCTGTTGAGATAGATGGTCGAGGCAGTGACTGGGATGTAGTATGTGCCTGGAACTGCCTTCTCATAGGGCGCAAGGAGGAAATAGTCTGTTATTGTCTGGTTTGGAAGTATGATTGGTATGCTCCTGTTGGTATATTCCCATCCTCTCGGGACAAGGGCTCCGACTGTTATGTTGTAGGCAGCTGCCGCTGATTTGTCAGTGAGGTTGAAATCAACTGTTCCTGCCTCGCCCTGCATTATAGTCACATTCGGCGGAAGGACTAGCTCAAGCTCCACCATTCCCGGATATGTCTGGATAATGCTTGGCCCTGGCGTGGACGGGCCTGCTCCTGCGGCGCCGCCTGAAGAGCCTCCGCCGGCAGGCCTCGGCTCTGGCTCGGGTTCAGGCTCTGGCTGTTCTTCTGAGCTGTAATTTGCAAACGGGGCAAAGATTGAGCTTGCATAGCTGGTTGTGTTCGGGCCGAGGATGAGCATCTCTGATGGCGAGATGAGGGTGTATACCTGGGTCCATGTCCCGTTTGACCAGCCGATTCCTGTCATGTTAGTATCGTTTATGAACCCATATGTGCCGTCATACCTGTATATGCTCAAGTTGTCTGTCGATGCGCCGTTTGGAAGCGGGACAGAGTAGTAGAAGTTTATGTGGGCATAGGCAGAGGAACTGGTCTTCTCGTACCAGGCCCACTGGCTTATGTTTATGGCGTCTATGTCTGGCCCGGGCGGCGGGTTTGTGACGCTTCTAAGGATGGTATCCCTGAATTCTGTCTTGAGCTGGGCGGTGGTGGTATTTGTGGTTATCATCCTCACAATAGATGTGTTGTATGCCGAGATCTCAGAGCCGTTGTTGCTAAATAATGTGTCTATTATCAGAACATTGCTATTGTCATTGACGAACGCCCCTATCTCGTTATAGGTGAGGGCCTGGCCGAAGAGGT
>CAYLII010000052.1:0-8076 GCA_964383645.1 uncultured Methanosarcinales archaeon | reverse complement strand
TCCTCTTGAACTCATACGCATCCATGCTGTGCATCACATGGACATCATGCCCCATTCCAGCGAGCGCCTCTGCCAAATACTTCACATGCATCGCATCTCCGCCTATATGGTACGGCGGGTAAAACGATGTGGTGAAAAGTATCTTCATTTCTCATGCCTCACAATTACAAATCCCTTGATTACATCCTTGATAGTCTTGATGACATAATTGAAGGCCAGCTGAAAGTCGTCAGGATTCCTCATTGTATAAATGAAATTCCTGAGGAACCACCTTGGATTCAGGAAAACAGAAAGGTATGCCCTCTTCCTGACCTTCTCCAGGTACTCATTAGGTATATCGCCTGTCCTGAAATGGACAAGATCCTGGTACAGGTTATGCCAGTTGATATCCTTCTCGATATATCCCCTCTCCACGCAGTAATCAAGCAGCCTTGTTCCGGGATAAGGCGTTGCGATATTGAACTCCACGCTCATGGGCAGTGTTTTCCTTATGAACCTAAATGTCTCATCAATAGTTTCCTTAGTCTCGCCTGGAAGCCCGAAAATGAAGCTGCAGTGCATCTTTATTCCTGCCTTATAAGTCCAGTTGATGGCATTTTTGCTCTGCTCAACAGTTATGCCTTTGGAGACATTGTCAAGTATCTTCTGGCTTCCTGATTCGCAGCCGTAGGAGATAGCCCTGCATCCCGCATCCCTCATCAGCTTTAGGATCTGGGGATCAACAAGCGAGACCCTTGTGTTGCAGTACCACTTGATCTTGTACTTCTTTATCCTCCTGCACAATTCCTCAACGCGCCTCTTATCAATAGTAAAAGATTCGTCAAAAAAAGATATTGTTCTTATGTTGTAATTCTTCTTCAGGTAGTCAATCTCCTCCATTATCCTGTCAACCGACTTGAGCTTGAGCTTGCTCTTTGACACATTGCAGAACATGCAGTTGAAAGGGCAGCCCTTGCTGGTATAAAGGATGGTAAATGGCTTTCCATGATTAACGCTGATGTAATAAGGCTCAAGTGAAGGAAGCAGGTCAAACGCTGCGATAGGCAGCGAGTCATAATTGTCTATTGGAGTAGCGTCCCTGTTGAGGATTATTTTATTCCCCTTCCTGTAAGTGATTCCGTCAACCGCTTCCAGTTTATCCAGATTCTTGATAAGCTCAGAAGTCACAACCTCATATTCATGCCTGATATAGATATCCATCTCCTTGGCCTCTTCCATAACTTCCCTTGAGAGATGGCCAATGGAATAGCAAAGCCCAACCACCATGGCCTCAGGCCGTATTCGCTTTGAGATTCTTGCAACCTTTATGTCCTCCTCAAAAGAGGTAGGCGTAAATTTGAAAAACAGGACGTTGTAGTCTAGCTCCTCCATTCTCCTTTCCAGCTCTGGAAAACCCAGATCAAGGGCGTTTGCGTCAATCACCTTGATGTCCTCTGCCATATCCCTCACAATCGCAGCAGCCTGGAGCAAGCTGTAAGGCGTAAGCACAGACGAGCCCTCTATTATCTCGCATCTCTCTTCCCTTATGACCTGAAGACCCTTATACCTGGGCGGGTTTATCATAAGTATTCTTAGCTTCCTACCGTCCTTCTTTTTGCCCTTATATCCATCACTCTTGTTCTTTTTCTCGTTTTTCTTGTTTCCACTCATCTCTGCATCACCATCACTTTCTCATAATACTCTCTTGTTTTTCTCGCCATGACCTCTGAGCTGAATCTCTCTTCTGTCTTGGCCCTTGCCCTTGCGCCAAGCCTCTTCCTAAGCCTTCTGTCCCCAAGCAGCGAAATTATCCTTTCAGCAAGCTGGGCAGGATCTCCCGGCCTTACCAGAAGTCCGTCTTTTCCGTCAGAAATAAGCTCAGACATTCCACCAACCTCAGATGCGACAACAGGAAGCCCTGTGGCCATCGCCTCGATTACCGTAAGAGGGCAACTCTCTGTAAAGCTGGGAAGCACAAATATGTCCGCCTTCCTGTATAGCGAAGGTATCCTGTCATGCCCCACCTGTCCCAAAAATAAGTAATTCTTATTATTGATGCCCAGAGAGCCAATCATCTTTTCCCATGGCTCCTTATCTCCCGGGCCGGCAAATACAAAATAAGCATCCTCCTCGGCCAGCACATCTTTCATACTCTCAATAAGTGTCTTAAGCCCCTTCAGCGCCATCAGCCTTCCGCAGAACAGCACAACAGGCCTTCCGCTCTCTCCAAGCTTGTCCTCCCAGAATCTCTTCTCATCCTGGGAGCGTGCCAGCGGTGAAAACCTCTCTATATCTACGCCATTTGGAATGACCTCTAGATTCTTTGGGCTTGATACTCCCATTACAAAGCCCTTAACCCAGTCTGACACCGCAATCAGGTTGTCAGTCTCCCTTAAATACTTCCTCTCCATCATGCTGATATAAGGATACGCGAGAGATGTCATCCTCTCCACAGCAGATTTCTTTCCTGCTCCCTCAAGCCTCACGCTGCCGCCAGCATGGCTCTGGCTCTTGAGTGTGGTATGGACTGTGGTAAGAGAAGGTATATCCATCTTCCCAAACTTAAGGAATATGTCAGGCATGTGGACAAGATTGGCAGAATGGACAATGTCAAACTTATTCTCCTTCTTGAGCCTCCCAAAATCCCTGAGCACAGCAAGCTGGAAGCTGAAATTATAAAAGAAGCTGTCATCAGCCCTTGAGATGTTATGCACCTCAATCCTGTCATTGAAATATTCCATGACTTTATCCTTGTCATAATCTCTTCCTCTTGAGGGTGTTATGACATGGACCTCAATATCCCTGCTCTTGCTCAGGTTCTTAACCAATTCCACAGAGTATGTGCCAACCCCCCCAAGGGCAGGCAGGAACTCCGGCGCCAAAAATGCAACTCTCAACTTTCATTCCCCCCATCACTAAATTTGAATGGCTTAACTTAAATGACTTAATTTGAATAGCATACCCTGTCTTGCCGGGTATGACCCCTTTGATATCCTTTGCAAGTTTTCCTTTAAGAGGTCCCCTTTAACGAGTATCCCTTATCCTGATATGTCCTATATTGCTCAGCACAATCCTGTCATGCGAACTCCCCTTTTTTTCTCCTTTAAGCCTGCGCGAGCCATCATCAGCTCCGAATTTTCTTCCAGCAATTGACTGATTTTTATTGCTGCCCATCATCAATATGGCCAGGAACACAATGCACACAGCAGTCAGCGACAATGCCGCGCCCCAAGGAGTTATGGTCTTTATCCCTAAGGCATTTCCTATGAATGTAAGGAAAAAGCCCATCGCTACTGTAATGGTAACGCTAAGGCCGCATGATAGGGAAATCCTTCCAGGCAGACTTATCTCCTGAAAGATTATCCGGCTCAGCAGGTATCCTGGAAGAAACATCACAAGCGCCAGCCCGGCAATCAGCCTGATAATTTCAAATATCATTCTGCCACCGTCCAGAACTTTATCTCCTGCCCTGTGCCAGGCAGCTTTACTGAGATAGGCAGATTACCGCTGGCTATTGATTCATCCACCTCAAAGCGGGATGTTATAACCGTGGATTCCCCGTTTGCAAGGGTAATCTTTCCGCTATCTTCTATTTCACCTCCCAGATATACCTCATAGCCATAGACCATGTCCCTGTTCTCTAGGTTATGGACCCAGAACAAAAAGGTATATTCCCCGCCAGGGCTTATGCTTCTTTCTGGCTCGCCAACCAGATAGAGCTCTGTAAAGCCCTTCTCTTCGGGTAGAGCCAGATAGAAGATTGCCAAAGCAAGGGCTACTACTGCAAGAGATATTGTAATTAGCCTAAATACCCCCTTCTCCGACACCATGCAGGGAGAGTAAGCCGATTTCTTTTATAAATGTATCTGTATATAATCATTCGTGAGTAGTTACATAATCAAATATATAATCCCTATTCCAATTCCATATCCTAATCCATTCTCCATTGAGAGGCATGGCTTGCCAGCTGACACCTTTATTACTTTGCTTGAAATTACTGGGTTTAGAAACACTTAGAAAAGGATTAGAAAAAAAATGCTTCATTGCAGCCGGAGCCACAATGAAGACCAAGGCCTTCATTATTTTTATGTTGGGGGTGGTAAAAAAATGAAGGCAAGAAAAAATTCACCACATAGGTGAGCGTTACCTCACGATCTCGATGCCCAGCTCTTCAGAGAGTTCAGAGTGCCTAGGCCTCGCCTGCTTTACGTCCATCCTGCCCACAATCCAGGGGCTCTTGACGCCTGTGATAATTGTCATCACAGTCAACTTGCCTTTCATTGTCTCATCCACTCTTGCTCCCCAGATGACATTTGCATCGTCATCCAGGCTCTCTGTCACGAGTTCGCCTACCCTGTTGATTTCGTCCAGGGTCATGTCCGGGCCTCCGATCACGTGGAGAAGAGCTCCTGTAGCGCCCTTGTAGCTGATATCCAGCAGGGGGTTGCTCAAGGCGCCGTTTACGGCCTCTTCCACTCTGTTATTTGTGTCAGATGAACCTACGCCGATAGCTGCGACGCCGCCGTTTGTCATGATGGCTTTCACGTCCGCATAATCGAGGTTCACCAGGCTCGGCACTGCGATAGTCTCTACAATGCCCTTGATCATTGTGCTCACCAGCTCGTTTGCCACTGCGAAGGCCTGCTGCACAGGGAGATTTCCTGCGATGCTGACCAGTCTGTTGTTATCTATGACGATAACTGTGTCAGCCACCTGCCTCAGCTGCTGGAGTCCGAACTCGGCCTTGTCCACTCTTGCCCTTTCAATCTTGAAAGGCATAGTAACTGTTCCGAGAACGATGGCGCCCAGATCCCTGGATGCCTTTGCGATGACAGGAGCAGCGCCTGTTCCTGTGCCGCCGCCCATACCTGCGCAGACAAGAACCATGTCGGCTCCCTTCAGAGCTTCCTTGATGTCATTGATGGCCTCCTTGGCCGCCTCGGCTCCCTTCTCTGGGAATCCGCCGCATCCAAGGCCCTTTGTCATGTCTCTTCCGAGCACGAATTTCCTGTCGGCCTCAGTGATGTTCAAGTGCTGGATGTCAGTGTTGCATGCTATGACTTCCGCGCCCTTGATTCCCTTTCTGTAGAGCCAGGAAACCATGTTGTTGCCGGCTCCGCCGACGCCAATCACTTTGATGTTTGCCTGTCCCAATTCCAGCCCGTCAAACTGGCTTTCTACGCTCTTCTCCTGTCGTATAATTTCCATACAGTTCAACCCCCTTTTTGTGTGTTGTTTTCGTATATTTTCCAATATTGGTTTTGATCGATATGATCTGACTATTGGAACATGAGTTTTGCAGGACAATAATGCTTAAATCTAAGCTAGTCCTACGACTTCTCCAGAACTCGTTCGTATCTGCGCCAACAGATTCGGACAACCAACGGCAAACCGAGTAGTTCAGATCGCCAAATCAGAACTTACTTACCGTTCAATTGCCAATGATGATTAAAACACTGGTTTTCGCCAAAAAACCATGTTTATTATTTCTTCCTTATTTTAATACGCTCCTATTTAAATATTTCGCTGATGGGATATATATATTCTAAAATCAATATGGGTATACTTTTTACCCGTCTATTTGGGTCTGAATTTATAAAATAGCGTCTGTTTTTGGCCCCAGAAGCACACCAAAAACGTATTTATTTTCATATATCCTATTTCATATGAAAAAATAGGGCTGAAAACCCTTTTGCTGCCTAAAAATCCCTTGCATGTGATAATCCTTATAATTTGCAAACTTTTTTAATAAGCCCTTTATTTGTTTATAATATGGCACTCTGCATGATCGGCCTTGGCCTCTCTGACGAGAAAGACTTGAGTGTAAAAGCCCTTGAGGCGATAAAGGGCTGCGATATAATATATCTGGAAAGCTACACTAGCCGCCTCAACGTGCCTGTCTCAAAGCTTGAAAAGCTCTACGGCAAAAAAATAATCCTCGCTGACAGGGAAATAGTCGAGAGCCAGGCGGAAAAGACTATCCTTGCAGACGCAAAAACAAAAAATGTCGCATTTCTCGTTGTGGGCGACATCTTCTCAGCCACCACCCACACAGACATCTGGATGAGGGCAAAAGAGCTCGGCATAAAAATCACATTGATACATGGCGCAGGAATCTTCTCGGGAATATCAGAGACTGGATTACAGCTCTACAAGTTCGGAAAGACCACTAGCATCCCTTTCCCGACTGAGAAATGGAAGCCAGAAACTCCATACGACATCCTAAAAGAGAATAGGGCAAGAGATGCCCACACCCTCCTGCTTCTCGATTTGTCTCCAAAAGAGGACAGATTCATGACAGTCAATGATGCAATCAAGTATCTTCTGGAGATAGAAGCAAAGCGAAAGGAGAAATTCTTTACAGATGACACATTCTGCATAGGCTGCGCGAGACTGGGCTCAGACAGCCCGACAATTATTTCAGGCACGGCAAAACAGCTCGTGAGAGAGGACTTTGGCGCCCCTCTCCACTGCCTCATAGTGCCCGGAAAGCTCCATTTTGCAGAAGAAAAAGCCATCTCGTTATGGCAGAAAGCCTGAGATGTTTTAATCTATCTACGCTGCCAAGAAACAAAATCATAAGGCTTAAATATTATACCGGATTATCTATAATGAATTAGTTAATATTTGATTATAATCGTTCAAAACTTTCAATGAGGGGGTTGGGGAATAATGGATGACAAGAACAAACAGCAGCAGATCTTCAACGTTTTCTTCCGCGAGAAGCCGGCAATGATGCTCATCGGCCTGAAACGGGCCGAAGGAGAGATCTACGCCTCAAGCCTCGCAAAGCAGATAGACTGCACTTACTCTCATGTCGTCAAGATTCTCCAGGAGATAGAAAAAGCAGACCTCATAAAATTCAAGAAGCAGGGCAGGCTAAAGCTTCTCACCCTCACAAAAAAGGGACAGGAAGTAGCCGAGCACATGGATGCGATAATGAGGCAGCTAGGATAGCTTAAAAAAGTATATCTATAAGTATATCTATATCTTAATAGATTATATCTAAATAAGGCATATTAACCTAAATTATATTAATCATTTTTTAGGTCCTATAAAAAAATTTTTATACTACTTCTCTTACTTCCCCTATCATGTTCGTAGTTACAAAGAATGAAAAAGGAATCTACTCGCTTCCTGCCACTGAGATAAGGCCTGAGCACTCAAAATCCCTCAGCTCCCCTCTCGCAATAAAGATAATCCGGCTTCTTGTGGAAAAGCAGATGTACCCAAAAGAGATAGCTCGCAGCCTCAAGCTCAACGAGCAGAAAGTCTATTACCACATCCGGAACTTTGAGAAGGCGGGAATAGTGAGGGTGGCAAGCCAGGAGACAAGGCAGGGCGCAATGGCAAAATACTATCAGCTTACAGCCCCTGCTTTTGCAGTCCTGTTCAGGCAGCCTGAGGAAACCACCAAGATAGCAACCCTCAAGAGCGAATCATCTTTTCTCGGGCCATTCATCAAAGACGGCACGCTTGATGCCACAATCATAGTGGGCAGCCCTGACCCGCACGGCCCTGACAAGGCAAGAAGCAGGGACGGCTATTACGGGATTGACCTGGGCCTGTTCATAGGCACATTCCTTAATTATGTCCCAAGCCTGAATGTCAAGCTTGACACAGAGGTAAAAGAGCAGGACCTAAAGAAAAACCTCATACTCATCGGCGGCCCTATAGTAAACAAAATCACAGGCAGGATAAACGACCGCCTCCCTGTGAGATTTGACGAGGAATCCAAATGGTCAATAAAATCTAATGTCACCGGAAAGATATATCCTGATGATGAGATGGGGATAATAGTGCTTGCGAAAAACCCCTTCAACAAGGAAAAAGACATCCTGCTTGTCGCAGGAAAGAGATTCTCCGGGACAAGGGCGGCCATAATAGCCTTTCTGCGCTACTTCAAGGAAATCACCAAAGGCAACCTGAAAAACCCCAAAGTAAAAGCAAAGATAGTTGAGGGCATAGACAGGGATTCTGACGGCATAGTAGACGACATAGAATTTATGGAATAAACCCCTATTCAAAAGGGGGGAATATTTTCTGACAAGATTCTCTAATCACAGCCTGACCTAAAATACTGTCTGACTTAAAGTA
>CAYLII010000051.1:0-8162 GCA_964383645.1 uncultured Methanosarcinales archaeon | reverse complement strand
TACTACTAACTAATAGTTAAAAACCGAAATCTTTATATACCTATGATTCTCCCTGCAGAAGCATGAAAAAAGAACACATAGTGCTTGCAGGAGCAGTTATAGCCATCTGCTGCTCGGCGCTGCTTGCTCTCGGCGGCCAGAGCCAGGAGATTAGCGATGAGATGACCTTGCTCCTCTTGCTTCCAATCCTCTCATTTATAGTAGTCATATTCCGTAATCTTGTAGGGATACACACATACGGCACATTCGGCCCGGTCATACTTGGGATAGCCTTCTACCGCATAGGAATAATCTCTGCGCTTCTCCTGTATGGGGGAATCCTCTTATTTGGTGCCATAATCAACCACATCCTGAAAAAGCTTGAGATACTCTCCCTTCCCCTGACCAGCCTCACAATTGCTTTTGTCGCGATAGCGCTGCTCTACCTCCATGAGCTTACAGGAATAAATCTAATGGGCAGCCTAGAGCTGCCATTCCTCATAACAGCATACATGATAGACACCTTCAACGACAAGGCAGAATCTATGAGCCTAAGGCATGCCCTCTCAATCATGGTCCAGACGCTTCTCGTTGCGCTCATAGCAGGCCTGCTTGCCTCAGCGCTATCGAGCAGCCTGTACCTCATAAGCATACTGCTCCTGACAATCTCACTCACTCTCCTAATATCTCTATACACAGGGGCAAGACTACTTGAGATACTCCGTTTCAAGAGGATGGTTCAATGAAGCTTGGGAAGATATTCTCTAACGAGTACTTCATGAGCATGAATTTCAGGAACAAATCCCTGATAAGAAAGCTCAACAGCGAAGACTCGATAGCCCTCGTAGATGACAAACTCAGATTCAAGACCCACCTTATAGAAAACGGAATAATGACACCAAAGATACTATGCACAATCACCTCTATGCAGGAATTCTCAAAGCTGGAGGAAACAGTCGCGCCGTTTGTGCTCAAGCCTGTAAAGGGCCACGGCGGATATGGCATTGTCGTCATAACCAGGAAAGAGGGAAAATCCTACATCGATAGCAATGGAAAAAGCTGGAGCGAATACCAGCTGAGGAGGCATGCGATGAGGATACTAGACGGCGCATTTTCAATAGGTGGCAGATTCGACACAATCCTTGTGGAAGAGAAAATCAGGGTGCCAATGTACATAAAAGAGATGTTCCCTCTGGGAGTGCCTGACATAAGGATAATCCTCCATCACCACAAGCCAATCCTGGCAATGATGAGGGTGCCCACTGAGAAATCCGGCGGCAAAGCCAATCTTAGCCAGGGCGCAAATGCCCTTAACGTAGATCTCTTCACAGGCAAGGTCCAGGGATATTATAGCGCAGATGCCCGCTCCCAGGCGAAAGTTCTTCCTAAATTCAACCTGATACTTCCCAGGTGGGATGAGATAATTGGGATTGCAATACATGCAGCCGCCTGCTCAGGGCTAGGCTACTGCGGGGTGGACATAGTCTACGACCAGAAAGGCCCGATGGTACTGGAGTGCAATGCCCGGCCGGGCTTGGAAATACAGAATGTGACCAGCAGAAACATCGCAGGAATAATCTCAGAAAATAAAGATTCAGGAAATTTCAGGGAAATGATAGAACAGGCGCGCTCCAGCTGCCGCACCCATAAAGAGTCAAAAAACCTTAAAGGATCAAAAAATATAGTGGCTTCATAAAACTAGATCCCGCCCCTTATTTCTTCCGCTTAATCTTAGAGAATCCAAAGATTGCCCCAGCAATCACCATAATTCCAATCAAAACCCATAGCCCGATACTGCCGGATCCAGCTCCCACATCCCTTACTGCCTGGCCTGTTATCAGGTTCCCATCCTGGGCCTCAGCCCCATCCTCTGCAGGGATTTCTTCTTCAACCTCTCCATCAGCGCTCTCAGCCGGAATTGCCCCAGTCTCCCCTAAAGCTGTCCCTGCAGGCATCCCGCACTCCTGCTCAAGCAGGGGAGGATTAGTATCATCAGTGCAGTTATTCACGACTATGCAGGTTCTGTATTGAATCCCGTCAATGCACTCTCCCCAAAAATCGCACTCATACTCAGGCGTGCATGCCTTTGTGGGAAAAACTGGATTAAACCCGCCGCCAGTTCCTCCGCCTCCTCCTCCACCAGAACTTCCTCCTGTGCTAGGCTTGGTTGTATTGGTTGTGTTAGTGGTGTTAGTTGTGTTCGTTGTATTGCCCGGCGGAGTCGGATAGGTCTCATTCTCCTCATCCTCAGGGGGCTCTTCTTCATCCCCTATAACCTCAACAACCTCTGAGCTGAAATCATTCTTGTCCCTGTTCGAGCCCACTCCGTCAAGGTCGCTGTCAAACCACTCTTCAGAATGCCCATTGAAGCTGTCGCACCCGTCAGTCCATCCGTCTCCGTCAGAATCAGGATCAATGAAACTCTCGTCTAGGGCGCAGCCGCCCTCCTCTCCGGCAAACCTGACCAGCTGGCAGCTAGTGTCATGTGGCTTGCAGAAATTCTCTTCATCCTGGTTTGAGCACACGAACTGCTCTGTGCATGAGCCGGGCAGCCTGAACCTGCCCTCCTCAAGGTCAGTGAAATAGTAGCCGTCAAGAGATGAGACCATGCCGTCGTGGCTCACAACATCCAGATACCTTATCCTTTTTGTCAGGTTATTTTCAAGGTATATTGTTGTCTGGCCTGATGGGTAGCCACCGCCGTAGAAGCACACAGGCTCATCAGCCCCAAACACATACTGGGGGGTAAAATCGCCAGCAGCAAGGTTTTCGCAGTTCACAAACGTCAGCCAGCCAGCAGAAGCCTCAAAAGCCAGGCAGGAAAACATGATGATTGCAGCAAAAGAGATAAGAAAAGCCTTTTCATGACTGATGCCGCTTTTGCATTGCCTATATCTTCTGATTTTCACAAGTCCCCCTTCTCCATGCTCTCTTTGCCTTACGGCAGCTCAAGATAAAAGTTATACACCACCCCGTCGCTGTCTCCAGGCGCGATTATCTGGTAATCCACCCTTGTCGTGCCCTTGAAAGAGGTCGTGTTCCAGATGGCCTTTCCTGCCCAGACATTTGTGTTTGTGTTGTTCTCCATAAGGGCATAAGTCTTAAGACTGCCCTGCGAGCCGGCCTGCCATGTCGCTGTAAAAGGAGTGTCCGGCACAGAAGCTATAGATGCGCTCGAGAACACCTCTGTCTGGGTAAAAGTCCTGTCAAAATTGTCCATCCCCTCAGATGTGAGCCAGCTCGGAAGCAGACTCTCATTAATCGGCACAAAAACCCAGCTTGACAATGTTGAATTTGCCGCATACACAATAGCATTCGTTATGTTGGTGACAGTCCAGTGATAGAATGTGTGGCTTGAGGCGTCAGAAAGATTTATTCCTCCTTCTATCGCGCCATAGAATCCGCCCCACCTCCCAGTTATAGCCCGTGCAGTTATATTCACCTGGGTCACATTACCTGAATAGAGTGTTGCCACTTCAGACACGCTCTCATTGCCCCTCTCAGGATTGCCCACAATGATACTTGCCGGCGTTGGGGCTGAAATAACATCTGCTGCCAGAAAGCACAGCACCAACACCATAAGAAAGAACAGCTTACCTCTTTTTGGCATGACGCCTATCCCCCTATATAATCCCATGATGCTCCAGAGGGGGTATATCAGCACCTCCTGCTTCTTTGGGAAACTACCACATCTCCCAATATATTCCTTATTGCAGGCAGGCCTTAAGCTTACCTTGCTACTACTACCCCCAATTCCACATCTGGCAGAGGATATATTTAACTCTTTTGTATTTAAAATTTTAGGGTTAATTATTGCATCTGTGCAGATAATTTAAATTGCCTATCTGGTTACCGCCAAGCATGGGTCCGCTCTACGTGATAGTGCACCAATACGTAGTAGTGAGAGATATGAGAAGCCACCCTATTATTGAGTCGGTCAGGGCAGAGCTAAGGCGGATAGCGCAGGAAGAAGAATATGTCCATGTAACTGGAAACCCTTCTATAATGCCCGATATCCCAGACAGTCATGGCGAGATCCTGGTCTGCGGGGCATACTACTCTGGAAAGCAAGGGAAAGAGAAATGCGTTGACAGCCAGCTTGAGACCCTGCTCAAGGCAGGCTACGATGCAAAGATCTACCCGCCAGCAACGCTTCCCTTCTGGCTGCACGAGAATAGGTGGATCTAAGAAAACCCCTTTCTTTCCAGCATAGAAAACTTTAAATACTCGCTCACTAAAATAATGGATTGGGGTTAATATTTAATATATTAGGTTATTATCAGAAGTTATATCATTCATAGGGGTTAATAGTATTTAGTAAAAGAGAGGGGTAGTAATATGAATAGAAATGCAGGTATAGTCGTTGTTCTATTAGCTATAATTATTCTCGTTTCAGGCATTGCGTTAGCAGTAGACCCGAATGGAGCCCAAATCTATAGCACCGAGGATAAAGGAAGATTTCCAACCCCTGCTCCAAGTAACATCTCTATCCAGGCAGGTAACATCACAAAAGTAGATCTTGTCTCAAACATGACTACTCTCAGATGGACAGGCCTATACGGAAACGCGAGCGGCAGCCTCAAGCTGGGCGATACTGGCGGAGTAGTCATGTACTCATGGTCAGCCCTGGGAAATCTTGTATATCTCTGCGAGTCAACACCCACATGGGCATCGCTTGCAGATGCAAGCCCTGAAAATGTGGCTACAGAATACACCTTCCTTGACGGAGCAGCGGCAGACAACTACACAAACACATTCTCAAACGCTCCAGAGGACATCGGCTCAAATCTCTTCACAATAAGCAGCGACTATGCCCTCACGCTTAGCAGCGGCGCCACTGTCTGGAAAACTTATTCTCTCACAGACGGCTCAAACATAGTGTTCTCAGGAAAAGTCTCGTCTCTTGGCCAAGCATATAACGGCGAAGGGGCAGACTACCAGATGATAGTTCCTGAAGACGGCACAGGAGGAGATGGGGTCGCCACAAACTGGAGAGTATTTATCGAGCTGGTCTAAGGGTCGGTTCTGTTTCTATTTTTCTTATTCCAATTATTTTTTATGCATCTGGCTATTATCTTTGTGCAAATATTGGTGCAAATATATTAGTGCCTCTTAATAACCCGTATTTAACACAGGCTCTGTTATAAAATCCCTACCTTAGAATTACAGACTTGAAAAACCTCTCCTGGAAGTGTGTCTGCTTCCTTATCTCCTCATCTGAGAGCTTCATCCCTTCAGGCACAACCACCAGCTTGTCATCATCGTCATCAGTCCTGTGTATGAGCGCAATGCACATCCCTCTGAACTCCTTAAGCGGCTCTTTAACACCCAATACATATGCATCAGCCTCCTCGCCGTCAGGAGCAGTTATGCCCTCAACATACCCGTAATTTGCCTCATAAAGAAATCCGTGCTTGGGGTGCATTGAGCCAAGCGGCCTGTCTATCACAACCCTTACACTCTTGCCTATCAGTGTCTTTAAGTCTTTATAATTCACTTGTCCAGCTCTCTTTGCCATACTGCTAGCAGATGGTGGCCTTATTAATAAATTATGCGAAAAAAAAGAAAGAGAAAAAGAAAAAAATAGAAAATTCAGCTTAAGAGCACTCGCCCATTACCCAGGAATCTACGCCGGCAGCGCATGCAGTGCACTTGTTGCCGTATGTGGCGCCGTCGCTTCCGCATACAGGCATGTATTCCCTTGTGCAGATCTGGTTGGCCTTCTCTTCATCAGTACAGACATGCGGAGGGCACTCACCTGATGTCCATGACTCTATGCCTGCAGCGCAGGCCATGCACTTATTTCCGTAAGTCCGCTCGTCGCTTCCGCATACAGGAGCATACTCCATGGTGCAGACCTGGGCTTCCTTTTCCTCATCAGTGCATATGTGGGCAGTGCTCACAGGGCAGGCTTCAAATTCGCAGTCTGGCCCCTCTCTTACCACTGTTGTGACTCCGTCAGGGCAGAGCTTTGCCTCCTCTGTGCAGGCCACCATTGGGCACTCGCCCCTGAAATAAGCCCACTCCTCGCACTCTGTGCCGTCAGCAAGTGTGCATATTCCAATCTGGCCTTCTTCAGTATCCACAATACTCAATACACCGCCCTTGTCATTGCAGTACACTGACGCGGGGTTTGCAATCTGGTTGTTGTTATCCTGCGGGCTCGCGCAGCCGGCAACAACCAACCCGGCAATCATCAGGCCCAATATAATCATAAATTTTGTATCCATTTTCATCACCATATCTCTTGTTTGTCAGGCTTATTTAAATACTCTCTGATAGCTTCAATTCAGGTAGAAGTCAAATCAATATATGAAGCTATATACTCCAGCATCAGATTTGAATCCTGCTAAACATATAACTTCCTATCACAGAGAACACCCCAGCAACTCCAAGAAGAACAGCAAGATCCAGGCCGACCCCGAATGTGGTGGCGCCTGAGAGCGCATACCTCAGCCCGTCCACCCCATATGACAGTGGGTTAAGCTTCACCACTGTCCCCAATGCCCCTGGGAGCCCGTCAAGCGGAAACAGCGCTCCTGAAAGGAAAAAAACAGGCATTATCACAAAATTCATTATCATCTGAAATCCGTGCATGTCGTCAAGCACAGATGCTATTGCTGTCCCAAAAGCTGTAAACACTATAGATATAAGCATCATGAACAATATGGAAAGCGGAAGCATGGCCCAGCTTGAAAACCTGAATCCCACAATCATAGAGAGCATCAGCACCACTATGCCCTGGAGCACAGCAACAGTCGCTCCCCCAAGGGTTCTCCCAATCATTATCTTCATCCTCGAAACAGGCGCGACAAGAGTCTCTTTCAAAAATCCGAACTGCCTGTCCCAGATGATTTCAATACCAGTAAAGACTGAAGTGAACAGGATGCTCATCGCGATTATCCCCGGAGCAAGGAACTGGATATAATTTCCGCCTTCTGCCTTGGCGTAGATAGGCCCAAAGCCCATCCCAAGCGCTATCAGGAAAAGGAGCGGCTGGCCAAGAGAGCCTATCATTCTCGGAGTAGACCTGAAATACCTCTTGAGCTGCCTCAGCCACAATATGTATATAACCCTCATCTAGGCCCCCTCCTCATCCTTCGCCTCATCCTCATGTTATCCAGATTGCTGGCCTCCTCTTCGCGGATATTCTTTCCAGTGAGCGCGATAAAGGCATCCTCAAGCGAATCTTTTCTTGTTTTCTTCTTCAGCTCATCGCTTGTGCCAGTCGCAACAATCTTGCCATGGTCAATCACAGCAATCCTGCCAGCAACTCTCTCAGCCTCTTCCATATAATGAGTTGTGAAAAACACAGTGATGCCCTCTTTCCTGTTAAGCATCCTTATATGCTCCCAGATATGGTTTCTGGTCTGGGGGTCTAAACCTAAAGTAGGCTCGTCAAGGAACAGTATAGCAGGGTGATGCAACAGCCCCCTCGCTATCTCAAGCCTCCTCCTCATCCCGCCTGAGAAAGTCTTCACAAGATGATCCTTCCTGTCCCATAGCTCGACCACATTCATCAGGTACTCAATCCTCTTCTTCAGAAGCTCGAAAGGCACGCTATACAGCACGCCATGATACCACATGTTCTCATACGCGGTAAGCTCGTCATCCACGCTCGGGTCCTGGAACACGATCCCAAAAGTCTTCCTCACATTGTCCGGCTCTTTAATGGGATCAAACCCGTTCATGAGAACCGCCCCTGATGTGGGGTTTAGCAGGGTGGTGAGCATCTTTATCGTTGTAGATTTGCCAGCTCCGTTAGGCCCGAGAAAAGCGAATATCTCCCCCCTCTCAACCTCAAAAGAGATATCATCAACTGCCTTGATGTCCTTGAAGCTCTTTGAAAGACTCTTCACGCTTATGATTGGGCCTTTTTCCATCAGGAAACTCCCTAACCTCAGCCGCTTTAAAAATATTGTGGATGCCTCAAAATCTATTCAAAGCCCCATTTTTAGCGAAAAATATTAATCCTAGCTTTCCCATATGCGCTCTCAGGGGTTGTGGTACATGATTTTGGGTTTAACCACCTGTGAACTGAGCAAAAGGAGGTGTTTGGTATGGCAGGAGGAGACAACGGCAAAATAATAAGGGGGAGATACCATCCTCTGGACAGGATGTATTCTATTTTTGATGAGATGGGCTCTCTCTTCAGGGACGTGTGGAAAATGCCCGGCGAGGAC
>CAYLII010000050.1:6150-8452 GCA_964383645.1 uncultured Methanosarcinales archaeon | reverse complement strand
TACTCCATAAAAGAAAATGCTCCTAGGCTGGTTAATAAATGTTTTCATAAGCCCAGATCATATATGCCTGGACTGGGCAGCCCATCCATAGATTATAGGCTCGTTTTCCTTCTTTCTTACAGCACGATAAGAGCCGTATCCATAGCCAAGTAGCTTTATCCTCTGTATCATAAGCATAATATCTACCCCTACCATTGCCTTGTATATAGGTTCTGCCTCAACTTCATCAAGAATCTTGTGGAGTGGATATGCCTTCTTTGAACCTGTCTTGCCAGAAGCATCGCCGGCCCCATAAAGTCCACCATTTCTTGCTCCAGCCTGAAAAATTATCCTGAGAAGATCCTCAAGCCCCCCAATCACCCTTTCGGCGTCATCACTGCCGCACCATCTGGTTATCCTCTCTAAAAAGAAATCCTTGCACTGGACTACAGAATAATTGCTATCATAATCATTCTCCCTGTCCATCTTTGAGATGTCATTCTCAAGCTCAGCCATTTCCTCTCCGGATGAATGGATTTATGCCTATATGTCCTAATAATTATCCGGATATATCGCCTCCGCCTAATAAATCTTTTGAGAAAAAACTGGAACAGGGCTTCCGAAACAGCCCTTTCCGCGAACAGGCATCTTATGGGAAACCCTTATACACCTCCTGTGGTATCTATGTATATGCCCTATTTATCCTATTAGAAATATTTATATACCTTCGCTGAGAACAGACACCCATTATCCGGCTTTCATGAAAGGTGATATGAATGATAGACAAATCAAATATGGTAGGAATCCTTGAGGACTTCCCTAACCAGATAGACAAGGGCTTCAACGAGCTAGCCACCCACATCAAGCTTGATGGCGAATACAACAAGATAGTCTTTGCAGGGATGGGCGGCTCTGCGCACCCGGGCGACGTAGCAAGGATAGCCCTCGCAGACCAGATTGACATACCTGTCATGGTGCACAAGAGCTACGAGCTTCCAGGCTACGTAGACTCAAAGACACTCCTATTCATCATATCCTATTCAGGAAACACTGAAGAGGCCATATCATCCTACAAGCTTGCAAGAGGAAAGAGCTGCAAGCTCATAGTGATGGCATCAGGCGGAAAGCTCAGGGACATGGCAGAGGCAGACAAGAAGCCTTTCATCCTTGTGCCTTCAGGAATCCAGCCCAGGCAGGCGCTTGGCTACATGTTCTTTGCAATCCTAAGGGTAATCCAGAGCGCAGGCCTCATAAAAGACCAGGGCGCAGACGTAAAGAAGATAGTAGAACAGCTCAGGAACCACGAATTCAAGATGTACGGAGAAGAACTCTCGACAAAGCTCGTAGACCACACACCTGTGATATATGCATCTGAGCCAATGTGGGCTGTTGCTGAGATATGGAAAATAGCATTCAACGAGAACAGCAAGACCACAGCCTTCTGGAACTATCTACCTGAGCTCAACCACAACGAGATGGTCGGCTGGACAAACCCCAAAGGCAGCTACTACCTAATATTCATCAAGGAGGACGATTGCCCAAAAGACATCGCAAAGCGATTCAAGGTAACAAAAGACCTCCTTGCAAAAAGCGCCAGGACCTCTGAACTCCTGATAAAAGGAAGCTCAAGGCTGATGAGGATATTCACCGCAATCTATATGGGCTACTGGACCTCATATTTCTTGGCCCTCAAATACGGCACAGACCCTACCCCTGTGGACATGGTAGAAGAGTTCAAGAAAAAAATCTGAGCAGTATTATCACCATGCAATCTGCTTATACATGGCGGATTTCTATAGCAGAAGATAACCAGATTCAAGAATTCATAAAAGCATCGAGCTGGGTGCCGCACCTGCTGCAGATTTGTTCAGAATAATGCCCCGGGCTGATTTCCGCTGGATGGTGATAACCAAGATATTCAACCTCGCCGCAGCGGAGGCATTTTCGGATAAGGTCACAGGAATCCAAAGAATCATACATCTCACCAGACCAGTCATGAAGCACCATTTTTTCGACACTTCCATCATAACTGCATGTCCTCATCTGCTCACAGGCCCCATTGGTGGTATATTCCCAATCCCCCCATCTATGGAATCCCAGATTGCGAAGGATGTCGGTTAGCCCCATAATAGGGGGAGATTATGCCAATGATATAAACTTTGTTGCAGATTCCTAAAATCCAGGCGCTTTTATCCGGATTTATGAAGTGCGCCCCGTATTAGCTTACAGCAACATTTATTAATAAATGCACTATTAGCCCTGTTAAAGGGGCTCGTGGTTTAGTGGCTATAACGTCGCCTTTACAAGGCGAAGGTCGCTGGTT
>CAYLII010000050.1:4298-6050 GCA_964383645.1 uncultured Methanosarcinales archaeon | reverse complement strand
GGGCTCGTGGTTTAGTGGCTATAACGTCGCCTTTACAAGGCGAAGGTCGCTGGTTCGATCCCGGCCGGGCCCATTTTTTGATATCTTCTTGATTTGATATTCTCTTAATGTTTCTTCGTGGGATTGAGGCATGACGAAATCCCACTGGGCGTAGCTGTCAACGGGTATCCGTTGCGCCAGGTTCGAAATTGGCCGGGCCCATTTATCCATGCCTTTATTTTACCAAAAGTTTATATCCCCCAAAATCTCTTAACATCCCTATGGGAGAATGGCAGATTATAGAGGGCAAGCTCACAAAAGAGCTTACCTTTAAGGACTTTAAATCAGCCCTTGGCTTCGTAAACAAAGTGGCGCAGCTTGCAGAAGAGCTTAATCACCATCCGGATATCCTCATTCATTCCTACAAAAACGTAAGGATAATTCTCTTCACCCATTCTGAGAACAAGATCACTGAACAAGACAGGGAGCTCTCGTCACGGATAGACTTACTATAAGATTATCTGCACTTACCCCTGGCGCCAATTGACCTAATAAGTACAAATCTAAATTTTGAGGATATCTCTCAACGTTTTTTTTTCAGGCCTAATCTCAAAAACACTCTTTAATTCCGGCGAATCATTCAGCTCATCAAGAGTCGAATAGCAGAATCTGCCATCAGGAACAGCATATTTTTCCAAAAGCCCCCTCTCATGCAGTTCTTCAATAAGGGACTCGTCCAGGACGCATCTGCCTATTTTTTCAGCCATATATTTCTTGGGATTCTTTTTTGGTGAGCAAGACTTATCCTCCTTTGCCCCGGCTATCCTTATGGCTGCTGTGCCAGGATATCTGCATCTCAACCCTGTGGATACCTCTTCAAGGCAATCATCTTCCTCTGAGATATCATATCTCTTAAAGCCCATAACAAACAGGCAATATGTGCAGCCATAGGTCCTATCAGGATCACTGAGGCCCATGCCCTTATCCACAGCTCGTGCCTTGGTCCTGCTGTCTATTTCAGGATCCCTAAAAAACGCATCCAAGTCTGCCTGAGGTATATGGTATACCTGATCCTTGTAAGAAACCACCAATGCCTTAGAGTCAATTATTATGTCAGATAATTCTATAGAGTTTAATGTCATTTTGCGCACCCCCCATTGCAGAGGGGATGCATAATATCTATAAATACTTTCTTGCGGAGTATATAACATCAATAACATCAAAGGCGAAAGCTTTAAAATACCCGCCAATTAACAGACATTAGTATATCACAAATAATAAAGTTTATTAATAAACCCAGCAACCTTTTCCTGTGCGGGCCTATAGTCTAGTGGCTATGATGTCGCCTTCACACGGCGGAGGTCGCCGGTTCGAATCCGGCTGGGCCCACTTATAATTATAGATAATCATCAGATGGCGCGGCCTTAACAAAGCATAAAGCCGCGCAGTGTGGCTGAGTGAAACGAATGCCACACATTATTTTGGTCAAGCCATCGGAAATTATTGATTTCCGGGGCCCCGAAAACTTCTTTGAGTTTTCGTGGGCTTTTGCGAAGCAAAAGGTTGCGGCGATAGTCTAGTGGTTATGATGTGACCTTGCCAAGGTCGCGACCCGGGTTCAAATCCCGGTCGCCGCACTTTATTTTTTCCCAGCAGAGCGAACACTTTTCTGAATTATGCCCGGAATTTGAACATCCTGTCACTCGCTAGGCTCGTTCCGGAGCTCTCGCTCATCCTGAGCTTCGAGCAATCCCGGTCGCCGCACTTTATTTT
>CAYLII010000050.1:2838-4198 GCA_964383645.1 uncultured Methanosarcinales archaeon | reverse complement strand
CGGAGCTCTCGCTCATCCTGAGCTTCGAGCAATCCCGGTCGCCGCACTTTATTTTTTCCCAGCAGAGCGAACACTTTTCTGAATTATGCCCGGAATTTGAACATCCTGTCACTCGCTAGGCTCGTTCCGGAGCTCTCGCTCATCCTGAGCTTCGAGCAATCCCGGTCGCCGCACTTTATTTTCTTTTACCCATACTATATTCTTACCCACTTATCCTTGCACAACATTTATAAATCTCCGTGCTGCAAAAACAATCTGGTGCAGTAATGGTCTTCGAGCAGATATTCAAGGAGAGGTGGATAGAGAAAAAGCCGCCCCATGCCTTCCTGCTGGGAGTGGTCTATTCGATAATAGGCATACTCAGCGCCCGCCTGATCTTCGGAGGCGACGTTGGTTTAATGTCTGTAGCCTTCACCTCCATACTACTAATACCCTCTCTCAACCAGCTCCTCCAGCATGAAGAGAATGTGGAGATAAGGGAAAAAAAGCTCTCCTTGCGCATCCTATTTCGCGACCACAGGGATGTTTTTGAGATCTACCTATTCATGTTCTTTGGGATATTCCTCGTCTACAGCATGGCAGCCCTCATGATGTCACCCTCTGACACCCAGGCGTTTTTTGCCCCGCATCTGCGAGCCACAAACCTACATGGAAGCGCGATATACTCTGGTGAATTCCAGTCCCTACTGCTCAACAACTTCCTTGTGCTCATGGTCTGCTTCATCTTGTCATTAGTCTATGGAGCAGGCTCGATAATATTCATAACCTGGAACGCGTCTGTCTGGGGAATCTTTTTTGGGTATGTTGCAAAAATCTCTTCGGCATCCATAAATCAGGAGCCCCTCGCGCAATTTCTCCTAATCCTGCTCCCTGTCATGCCCCACATGATTACCGAGGCTGTAAGCTATTTCTCGGCAAGCATTGTCGGAGGAGTCGTATCAAAGGCAATGCTCAGAGAGAAAATTGGCTCAAAAAAATTCAGGCACGTGCTAACTGATGCGCTCATCTTCATGGGCCTGGGTATAATTCTCGTCATAGTGGCTGCAGCCATCGAGGTCTATGTCTTTCCCCTCCTTCCCTGACAATGCTGCAGCCGGATTAAGGTGGCACTCCCAAACACAATATATTTAAATATCTCCAGGAATCCCGTTTATCGCAAATGGGCCCTTAGCTTAGCCTGGTGGAGCGCCGGTCTTATATGACCACCATCGGTACAAGATCTGAGACAACCGGTGGTCCGGGGTTCAAATCCCCGAGGGCCCATTCCTTTTTCCTGCCCCGTTGGTGTAGTCCGGCCAATCATCCGGCACTTTCGATGCCGGGACCCGGGTTCAAATCCCGGACGGGGCATCTTACATTT
>CAYLII010000050.1:0-2738 GCA_964383645.1 uncultured Methanosarcinales archaeon | reverse complement strand
GGACGGGGCATCTTATTCCTATTATCCATCTATTAGAATCAGATTCTCTTCGCCCTGCTCTTGTCGAACAGGATGTACTCTTTCACTCCATCATTATGCGAGACAATTATGCCGTCATGCCCCTTCTTCATCAAGGCCATCATGTATGCTCTTGATCTCTTGAAGCTGGCCTCAAACCCCCTGTCATATTCCCTGAATTCCTTAAATGCCATCATGTAGGGGTTCCTCAGCTCTATCTCATACATTGACACCTCGCCATAAGATTTTGCATACGGCTCATAATCTGTGCCGAACCACTCACCTAGCCCGCTGCTCGCAGCTCCAGAATAATCCGTGCCCTCCCTGCTCCCATGAAAAATCCTTAATACTGCCATCTATCACAATCTCAATTGAGGGGATTTATATTTTTTGTGTCCAACCCCTAAGCCAGGCCCTGCATAGCATACCTCTATTGGTTCAAATCAAATAGGGGGATTCTTATTGCTTTACCAGAATCAGATTCTCATCCTTTATTCCAATGATGTCTTCAAGTTTGGAACCTTGCTTAATTTCCTCGTGCATTATCTTGTCCCCTGCGACAAAGTATTTGCATAGTGTCACAGGCCCGCCTTCTTTGACCAATCCAACTATGAGTATGGGCAGCGCCGGCGGGCAGAGTGCGCATAAAATTGCAGAGGCCGCTGTGCAACCTATCAGATCTGTAAAAAATTCCACATACTCTTTGCCATGCATATGATAATGCTTTAATCTTTCCAGCTGCTCTTCTGTAAGACTGCTGACATACCCGCTACCCATCTAGACCACCTCATCTATTCAATGATTAGCCTACCAAATTAATTATATACCCCATACCACAACCAAATATAAAAATATATGTGTATTTTAGAGCATATGAAGCATTTCTCACTCTCTGGAAAATGCATCTTAAGTGTCTCACTAGCACTCTTAATGGGAGCATATTATCTCTCTATCTGCAAAACACATTTTTCCAAGATATCCGGCAGGGCATAACTATTTATATCTCAATATATTCTTTAGTCATCTATGTTAGATATCGACCTTAAAGTGGATAAAGAAAGAATCTTGTGCAAAGGACCCTTCAACAAAGTCGCCTTGACCTATAAGGGAATTTCTGATGATAAATCAAACATCCTATTCAGCATTTACTCTCGGAAGGGATTCTCTGGGCATAAAAAAGGTCTGATACTGCCCATAAGCGATCTTGAAAAATATATAGATATCGGTGTTGAGCCATTCCAGATAATGGTAACTGAGTACAATCCTGATTTTATTACCTGTTATATAAGCGGGACTCCTATTAGGGTTATTACCAGTTATTATGTCTAATCAGGACCCCAAAATAACTTAAACAGAAATATCGCACTGCTTCTTATTGCAGGACAATATATCTCTAAATATCACTAAAGGTGGTTATCCTCAATAAATAGCAACCTTTATAAACCACCCTAATTTCCCTTCTGCTCCGAATGAAGAGAAGCTCCAGAAGATGGAAAAAGCGAAAGCAGATGCGCTGGAAGTGGCAGCGCAAGCGAATCAAGAAGCTTAAGAGAAGGCGAAAGAAGGCGGCAGCTTAAATGCCGTCGGATTGCGCTTATAATCAAGACCGAAAGGCTTATAAATAAGCGCAAGTTCCATTCATATTTACAATTGGGGTTTCAAACGGGGGTTTGAAGCCCGATATCATCTCCTGTTCTTGAAATTATTTCAAGTCCATGTGTACTTGACAAGGCTGTCAAGTATGAAGTCGGAATATGTCGGTACGGAAGAAACTATTGATCATCAGTTGTTTTTTCCTATGTGACGAACCAAAAATTCCTTTTATCAGGACAATAACAACCCTTAAATTCCAGTTTATCCTGCTGGAGGTCGCCGCTATTGGAATCCGACTAAGCCATGCAAGTCACGGGGTCGCAAGACACCGGCAAACTGCTCAGTAACACGTCGATAATCTGCCCTTAGGTAAGGGATACCCTCGGAAAACTGAGGTTAAAACCATATAGGGGAATTCTACTGGAATGTGTTTTCCCTCAAAGGCAACGCCTAAGGATGAGTTGGCGGCGGATTAGCTTGTTGGTGGGGTAATGGCCCACCAAGGCATTGATCCGTAGGGGCCTTGGAAGAGGTAGCCCCGAGAAGGACACTGAGATACTGGTCCTAGCCCCACGGGGTGCAGCAGGCGCGAAAACTTTACACTACACGAAAGTGTGATAAGGGGATTCCAAGTGCGTATACACATGTATACGCTTTTTAGGAGGGCAAAGTCCTCGTAGAATAAGTGGTGGGTAAGACCGGTGCCAGCAGCCGCGGTAATCCCGGCGCCACAAGTGGGGACCAGGGTTATTGGGCCTAAAGCGTTCGTAGCAGGCCGGATAAATCTCTTGTGAAATCGTTGGGCTTAACCTAACGGCGTGCAGGAGAGACTGTTCGGCTAGAGACCGGGAGGGGTAGAGAGTATTCCTTGGGGAGCGGTAAAATGCTATAATCCTTGGAAGACTACCTGTGGCGAAGGCGCTCTACCAGAACGGGTCTGACTGTGAGGGACGAAAGCTAGGGGAGCAATCCGGATTAGATACCCGAGTAGTCCTAGCTGTAAACTCTGCGAGCAAGGTGTTGCATATTCTAATATGGATATGCAGTGTCGAAGAGAAGTCGTTAAGCTCGCCGCCTGGGAAGTACGGTCGCAAGACTGAAACTTAAAGGAATTGGCGGGGGAGCAC
>CAYLII010000049.1:3698-8645 GCA_964383645.1 uncultured Methanosarcinales archaeon | reverse complement strand
ACCATGCTGACCATTTCAGGGTATCATTCCTTGATGAGGGTCTCTGGACAATCCTCACCGAGCCGGAGATATACTACAAGACAACCGGTTTCGACCTAGAGCCAGGGGAATCAATCGATATGGTCTTTAGTGTCCGGCCTAGAAAGGAGGCTGATGACAGTGGCAACCTCCATATAAATATTAGGTATGAGATAAGGTATGAGGTTCTTGCCGAGCAGGAACGATTAAAGACAAGTGATTTTCTTATCCTCTACTACGGACCGAGCTTTGCAAAGCCCAAGTATCCTGCAGTAGTGATGGCTGATATAGAGGTGCCTGACAGGATAGATCCGCGCCTCGAGCTTGAGACAAGAGTTCTTTTGGAGAACAAGAATGCGCTCAACATAACCGCGCTTGACATATATCTCTCATCAGAGCTTGTCAGCCAGCATGTTGTTGTGGATCTACAGCCCCGTGAGAAAAAGACAGGGGTGATAAAGCAGGCGCTTGACCCGCTTGAGGAGCCAAAGACAGACAAGCTTACCGTAAGGCTTGCATACGAGGGCGAGACAATAGAGACCAAGCAGAAGACCTATGAGATAATAGCATATTCCCAGTTTGAAGAGACCCAGCGCGACGAGAGGGAGACATTCTACAAGACCATAACATATCTTGAATACAGAAACAATGGAAATGTCGAAAAGACTGAGACGGTCAGCCATCCCCTCTCTTTCCCTGGGACACTATTCCTTACAACAGAGCCAAAGGCAGAGGTCGCTTCAATAGATGGTAAGAATTACCTCACATGGGAGCTTGAGCTTGCGCCAAACGAGACAAGGACCGTAAGGCTCATCAACAACTACCTGCCTGTATATATCCTGCTCGCGCTCATCCTGCTCGCTGTCCTGGCAGCCCGCCTGATGAAAGGCTCTGTATCAGTCCACAAGCAGGCTGTGCTCCTCTCCAAGAAAGAGGGGGGTATTGCAGGAGTCAAGGTCATACTCAAGATAAAAAACATCTCCTCTCGGCCTGTGCATGAGGTGGAAGTGGTCGATTCTGTTCCCAATATTGTGGAGATAGACAAGAATGTCGAGATGGGCCACATTGCGCCAGTAAATGTTGTAGACAGGGGACGCATGGGAATCCTTATCAAGTGGAAGCTTGGCGATATAGAGCCGGGCGAAGAGAGGGTGGTAAGCTACAAGGCAAGGGCAAAGCTTACAATCCTTGGCTCATTCACCCTTCCTGCGGCAGTCCTGAGATGCATCAGGGGCTACAAGGAAAAGGTAGTCTATTCCAACCGTCTCAGGATAAAGCTCTGAGGACTTTTTCTTTTTACATTTTTTTCTTTCATCAACCAGTTTAGGCAGGTCTTCTGCCGGCTGTTTAGGCTTTAACCGGCATTAAGTGCTTTTTAAAGCAAACTCCCCCTAAACATATATAAAATTATAGAAAAATTTATATACTACTCCCCAGCACTAACACCTTAGTCTGCCTGTATTTGGGCATGCACTGATTTTAGCAAAAAGGGGTGGGCGGACTTTAGACTAATGCTAGTAGTCCGATTCAGGATAGGGGTTATTCAGATATTCAATATCAGATAATACAAATCCTATTCCAAACAACATATGCAAGGAGGTCAAAATGAAAATATACAATATTGTTTTGGCACTGATGCTGGTTGTGATGATGGCAGGCGCAGTATCTGCTGCCGCGCCAACATTCAACGACAGATCAGTCACAATAGAATCTGACGATACAGTAGCTTCAGTAAGCTTCTCAGCCACTGATCCTGAAGGTGATACTATCACCTATGAGAGAGTTAATGAAGGCGACACTGCTGTAGCTACATGCACAATTGATGCCACAAGGAAGATCCTGACAGTTACAAGGGTAAGTGACGCAGCCGGGACATCAGACTGTGTAATCAGGGCGATTGTTTCACCCGTAGAGTACACAGATGCCACTTTCTCTATCACAGTCGAGCGAAAGTCAATGCTCACCATAGACAGAGTCTACGTTATCCTTAATGGGGAGAGCGACAGGCTGGATGATGGAGAGGACTTCGAGGCAGTGCCTGGAGACACACTCTCTTTTGAAGTAAGAGTCTCTAACGAGTTCTCAGGAGATGACGAAGAGGACATCGAGATAGAGGATGTCGAGGTCACCATAGATATAGTGGAATGGGATGACGATGACGATGAGGAATTTGAGAGCTCAAGAAGCATCGACATAAAGCCTGACGACACAGAGGCCATAATGGTGGATATAGACGATATCCCAGGCACAATCTCTGACGGCACCCACAAGATCACAATAACAGTCATGGGCGAGGATGAGGACGGCGTCGACCACAAGGCCACCTGGACTCTGGAGATGGACATAGAGAAAGAGGATGAGGACATCCAGATAAGTGCGGCAACACTCGAGCCAACGACAGTCAGCTGCAACAGGAATGTCATACTCAATGTGAGGCTCCTAAACGCAGGAACAGACGACTCTGATGAGATTGTGTTCACAGCAAAAAGCTCCCAGCTCGGAATCTCCTTGCAGGACTACGACATCGAGCTAGATGAGGGAGACAGCGATACAATGGAGTACAATCTCAAGATATCTGACAGCGTCGAGCCAGGGACATACCCCATAAAGATTGCCACCTATTTCGACCTTGACAGGTTTGAGGATGACGACATCTCTACCCTCAAGACAATCCAGCTGACAGTTGAGAAGTGCGGTGCAGACACGCCAGAGACACCAGTCACTCCAGAAGACGAGGATGACGAGGAGGTCGAGGTAGTTACCCCCACAGAGCCAACTCAGCCTGAGGAAGAGTCTGAGACAGAGGATGAAGTCAAGACCATGTTTGGCATCAGCGAGAAAGCCCTCATAATCGGGCTTGTGATATTGAACCTCCTGCTGCTGGTAGCCATAATACTGGTTATTGCAAAGCTCCTGTCAAACTAGGAAAATATTTATTTTTTCTTTTTTTCTTTTCTCTAAAACTTTATTGGGCACGGCACATTCTAAAGAACTAGTCTCCTAAATAAATAATGCCATAAATTAGCCCTATCAGAAACTCTACTTTAGGATAGAATACTTTTCTTTTATCTCTATTATCTTCTCGAGCCTGATTATAAGGGGACTGTCAGGAAGCCCTTTCTTGACCTCCTCTACAGACCAGGTCTCATAAGGGATGTATATGGCTTTTACACCATTTACGATAGCTGGCAGGATGTCGCTCTTCTCGGAATTACCGACCATCCACATCCTGCTCTTGTCATAGCCATCTATGATATATTCAAAAACTGCAGGAGATTTTTCCGGCACAATATACATGTCCTGGCCAAACCACTTTTCCACGCCTGTCGCAGCCATCTTGGCTGCCTGTATCTCAGGGTCGCCCTTTGTGAGTATCATCAGTCTGTCGCCCTGCCCTGCAAGGAAATCAAGCGTCTCCTCAGCGCCCTCGACAAGCCCGTTCCTCTTCCATCTATCTGCGTCAAACACAGATGTGCCTATCCTGTATGCCTCCTCCTCTCCCTCAGGGTCTGAAATGCCGTCCTGCTCGCAGATTTTCCTATAGACACACTTCATAGAGGTAGGGTATCTCTCCTTTGAGTAGCCCATCGTCTTAACCTTCTTCACTTCAACAGACCCCATCATCTTAAGCATAATATCAGGGCCAGGCGCCATGTGGCCGAGCCTATTCAGGACAAAATCCAGGAATCTTACAGTCGTAATAGAATAATCTATCTTGTTCCAGGCCAGCGTGTCATCATAATCAAATATGAATATCCTGTCCATCCAAGAGGGTAATGGGGATTTGAATAAAAGCCTTGCTATACAGGATATGCAGGAGTATGCAAGATATGAAAGAAGTATCCCTAGTTCAGATGGATCTTAGTATTCCCCACATACTGGGTCCTCTTTGCGTCATGAAAGCAGCAGCTGTCAACATAATATGTAGCCTTCGACTCTTTATCGCCCTTGACATATTTCACTTCCTCAAGCACATACATGCTATGGATAATCTTCTTACCGCAGAAATAGCAGCCGAACTGCCATATTCCCCTCTTATGGCTCTCATCCTCAACAGCCGTCTCAAGCGAGCTAATAGTGCCTGCTCTTATCCGTTCCCTTAGCTCAGCCTTCCTTGCTTCATACTTTCCGCCGATCCTCGGAGAACCCCCTGCCATGAGGCAAGGTAATCTATCTTATCTTATAAAATTTGGCATAGCAAAAAGCAACAAAGGGTTTAGCAAATATCTTGCCTCCTCTCTTAACAAATATCCAAACCGATATACTAGCCAACAGCTTAACCAATAGCTTAGCAAATACCTTGAACAATAGCTTAACCAATAGCTTAATATACTCTTGAAGATTGGCATATTCCTGGTAAGGGACATGGATCAAAAATTCTTCAGCGACAGGTATGAGGCGATAGGCGGTAAAATCGAGCCGGTAAGGCCAAGGCGGGCCATCAGGCTGAACACCCTAAGAGCAAAGCCCGCAGAGATCCTGAGAAGGTTAAACAGCAAAGAGGTAAAGCTAGAGAAAATCCCTTTCCTTAATGAAGGCTACTACACAGAATCCCCCTTTTCTCTGGGCGCAGCCCCAGAATACCTTCTGGGCGAGTACCAGCTTCAGGAGGCGGCCTCTCAGCTCCCTGCAGAGGCACTTGCTCCTACAGAAAAAGACACTGTCCTTGACATGTGCGCTGCCCCTGGCGCAAAGACCACCCAGCTCGCCCAGCTCATGGAAAACAAGGGCCTCATAATTGCGATTGACCTGAAAAAAGAGCGCATCCCCTCGCTCACAAACAATCTTGAGAGGATGGGTGTCACAAACACGATGGTATTCCAGATGAATGCGCTTGAGGCAGAAAAGCTCAACATGAAATTCACAAAGATACTGCTTGACGCGCCCTGCTCAGGAAACTACGTGGGGGAGCCAGGCTGGTTCGAGAAA
>CAYLII010000049.1:0-3688 GCA_964383645.1 uncultured Methanosarcinales archaeon | reverse complement strand
TTTGCCATTTCACCTGTGAGAAGGTAAGTGAATATTGAAGGCATAAAGAGAAACGCAGAGCTCCAGAAAAAGCTCCTCAAGGCTGCGGCAGGCGTGCTCGCAGACGGCGGCATCCTTGTCTATTCAACATGCTCCCTCGAGCCTGAGGAAGATGAGGAGAACATAAAATATGCTGTGGATGAGCTGGGGCTAAAGATTGTGCCTCTGGACAGCACGCCCGGAGACAGCGTGCTTGAGGGAACAAAGAGACTCTGGCCGTACAAGACCGGCACACAGGGATTTTTCCTTGCAAAGCTTAGAAAAGAAAAAGGGGATTAAGAAAGCAAAATGGACCTCTTCGAATTCATAAACAGATTCACGCGAGCCAACCTATTTGGAAGCTCCACAATAATAGAGATAAACGGCAAATACTTCCTGGCAGGCGAGAGGCAGGCAGAGATAGCCCAGACGAGCCCAATAAGGCCTGTTCATGTGGGAATCTATCTCGGCAAGGCCGGCGAGAGATTCAAGCCAGGCTTTTTCCTGCTTGAGCTACTCAAGGCGCAGGGTCAGGTCAAGAAGGCAGTGGTAAACCAAAAGGCCGCCTGGCTCTTTCTCTGCGGAAGGGATATCCTAAAGGAAAGCATAATAAGAAAAGACATGCTTGAGCCAAAAGATGATGTGCTTGTCCTAGACCCGCAGGGCAATGTGCTCGGATACGGCTTCTACATGTCAGAGAGGATAAGAAATGTCCTTGACAGGGGAGATTTTCTAAGGAGAGAAAGGGATGAAAGCGGCGCAGGAGATGAAGGCCGAAGGCCTGAGAGAGCCGGAAGATCACCAAGGACCAGCAGACCACAAAGAAACAACAGGCCCATACGGGCGCGCAGACAAGACAAGCAGGACAGATTCCGCAGAAGATAATTCTATACTAACCTTAGCTAAAAAAAGAAATGGGGATGCCCGGACTTTCATAACGAATCCTCATAATCGTCCGTTCCTTCGTGGGGCTTAACCGAAGGTTAATGCCCCACTGGGCGTAGCCGTCAACGAGTATTCGTTGTTTTGAACCGGGGTCACCTGGTCCCGAACCAGATAGGATGGCCAAGCTACCCTACATCCCCAATAGAACACCAAAAAAATAGCCTGGTATTCTTAAATCTATTCTTAAATCCTGCCAAGAAAAGCCTTAATATCCCCCTTCTTTTTTCATCTGATATACATGGCCCTTCATTTTTCCGCTGAGCATCTCAAGCGTCCAGCAGGTCTCTTTCCAGGGTGCTGTATAATGCCCGAATCGGTGGTGGCGCTCAAGAATCTCTTCCTTATAATGGACATCTTCACCAATCAGCACGCTTCCTATTATAATAGGATCAAGGATATTCCTGCTCTCAAAAGGGAATATCACCTCCAGAATCTCAGAGCTATCCTCTAGACCTATCTTTAGGTAGGCCATGCCTGATTCTGTGTTCTCAATATTGCCCTTATTTCTGGGAGACTTAAAACTGACATCAATAATCTTCCCAATCACATCTTCAATACTCTCACAATCTGCCATCATAATGACCTCCAATCCTATAGGCATGGGGAGTAAGGCAGTTTATAAACATTTAGAACCCAATACCAGAGACAATATTACGCGGAGATAAGGTGGGCTATGGCTATCTCTTGCTCTCTATTACCCTCTTCATGGTAGTCACGAAGTCATATGCGTTCTCATAATACTTCTCGTACTCAGAGCCGGATATCTCCTTTATCTCCCTGTGCTGGATCATCTTGGAGAGCTTGTAGAAATTCCTCATTATTGTTGCATATCTCTGTGTAACCATTCCTGTCTTTACCATCCTTTCCTCAATCATGTCAGCCACATGCTCAGGTGTCGGCGGGAGCTCGTCAAGCTTCATGAGAGCTGCATGGGCAGAATCAATAACAGCCCAGTACAGGTCCAGAGTTGCCTGGGTCACATGCCACTTGGAATTGTGCAGAGTGCTAGGTGCCCTTGAGAAATAAGTCCACACAGACTCTGGCGTGGGCCTCACCCTGCCCTGCTGGAGCAGGATCTGCATTGGCCTGAAAAAGCCAGTATCCAAGATGGGTATCCCGCTTCTGAGCATATTCATCCCGATAGGGTCTCCTGCGCGGATATACTCCCAGAACGATGTTAGCTTTAGGGAAGTCACATGAAGATTTGGTGAAACCTCAAGTATAAGCTTCTCAACTATTATCCTATATGTCTCAGCCACGTCGGCAGTAAGCATGAGGCTTGCGTCATCCACAATCACCAGGATGTCAATATCTCCCTTTTTGTCCTTGGGGTTCTTTGTCGCAGCGCTGCCGAAAAGCACGACAGCTTTTAGAAAATCGCCAAACTCTTTGTAGAGCCTGCTTGTGAAAGTGTAGACAAGGTCTATATCCTCTTTCTTGTGGTGGGCAGCTGCCTTTAGCTCCCTCTTCTGGACCTTAAACTGCATTATATTACCTCTTTTTTAGTATCTGAGACTTATCCCCTTTATTAAGTTTATTAAGTTTTCTATTCTCCGCAATATCCTTTAGGTCTGCTGCCAGTAATACCCTGCTTATAGAGATGTTATGCAGATATTTATACCGATAATTATATATAACCCTCTTCCTTCTGCCTGCTGCATGGATGCAGATACGCTTAAAGACTATGAGAAGGCCTGCCAGATAGCTGCAGAGGCACTCCAGTACGGCAGAAAGCTGATTGTGAAGGGCTCTGACCTCCTGGATGTGACAGAAAAGACAGAGCAATTCATACTTGTCCAAAAAAAGGCAGGGCTCGCTTTTCCTGTGCAACTCTCCCTTAACTCCACTGCGGCGCATTACTATCCTGATCATGATGAGAAGACAGCCCTCACAGACCAGGTAATCAAGCTGGATGTGGGCGTTCAGGTAAATGGCTGTATAGGAGACAACGCGCTTACAGTAGACCTCTCTGGCCAGTACGGCGAGCTTGTAAAGGCATCACAAGAAGCCCTAAAGAACGCGATAGCAGTTGTCAAGGAGGGTGTGATGGTAGGAGAGATTGGCGCAGCCATACAGGATACAATCACCAGCTACGGCTTTGCGCCTGTAAGAAACCTCTCGGGCCACGGGCTTGAGAAATATGATATCCACGCTCCGCCCAGCATCCCAAACACAGCAACCTCAGAGTCAATAGCGCTCACAGAGGGCCAGGTCATTGCAATCGAGCCATTCGCCTCCACTGGAGCTGGTATGATAATGGAGACCTCAAACCCAAACTTATTTCAGCTAATCCGTGAAAAGCCTGTAAGAGACCCAACAACCCAGGATGTCCTCAGGTACATAAAAAGCTATGAGGGATTTCCCTTTGCCAAGCGCTGGCTTGTCGCAAAATATCCCCTCTTTAAGGTAAACCTTGCGCTCAAGAATCTTCTTATGCAGGACATAATCAAGGAATACACGCCACTTGTGGACAGGGCGAAAGGCATTGTGAGCCAGGCAGAGCACACAATGATAGTAGAGAAAGGTAGAGCAAGGGTCATGACCATCGTACAGGACTAGGCAAGCGATTAATTACCTGCTTTCCTAACGGCTCTGTAGAATATGTAGGCTGCCATCTGGTTTCACGAGCTTTTTAGATCCTAAATGGGCTAAGCTGGGAGGGGGTTGTCCCTTACGGGGATACCAGCTCATATAGTTTTCTCAGAACTAAAGCGAGTTGATGGCA
>CAYLII010000048.1:3932-8828 GCA_964383645.1 uncultured Methanosarcinales archaeon | reverse complement strand
CTCTGTCATGCATAAGCAAAGCCCAATCAGGATATATCACCACCTGCTGAAAGCCTACGGCCCCCAGGGCTGGTGGCCGCTTCTGGAACTTGAGAACACCATGCCTGTAAGCATCACAAAGTCAGGCTCTATCAGAGGTTATCATCCCGGCGATTATTCATATCCCCGCACAGAAGCGCAGAGGTTTGAGATCTGCGTGGGCGCAATCCTCACCCAGAACACAGCCTGGCCGAATGTGGAAAAAGCCTTACTTAACATGAGGCGCGAGGGGCTCCTTTCGCCAGAGGCAATCCTCAAGGCAGAGCCCCAAAGGCTGGGAGAGGCGATAAGGCCGGCTGGCTACTTCAACCAGAAGGAAAAGAAGCTTAAGATATTCTCTGAGTTTTATCTTAATCAGTTGGGGGGCAAAAAGCGAGGTCCCACGAGGGACGAGCTGCTTTCCTTGTGGGGCATCGGCCCAGAGTCCGCAGACTCGATGCTTTTATACGCCTTCAAAATTCCGACATTCGTCGTGGATGCATACACAAGAAAGATTTTTGGGAACCTTGGGCTGATAGGGAAGGCTGACAGCTATGACTCGATAAAGGCGCTTTTTGAGAGTGCGGTTCCAAAGGACCTTAAGACCTATCAGGAATATCACGCGCTTATAGTGGAGCACGCCAAGAGATATTACGGGAGAGGCATGGACATAAATGATGATCCTCTGCTGAATAAGAGCTGGAATAAGAGCTAGGAAAAGACAAAATATAAAATAACCTATTTTTGGCTGTTATCCTATTCAGGCAGCACTTCGTTTTTCAGGACATCGTATGAACTGCTGGGTATCCTGTTTACCTCGACCCTCTTTAGGAGCATGTCCGGGGCTGTTACGGTTGAAGGAATAGAGCCGGACTCTGCACCGCAGAATCCATTGAATGTGTCAAATCTGTCGCTTGTCGCAACCATGTTGTCAAGCGCCTGGGCAGGTGTTCCAACAAGATAGATTCCTCTTACTCTCTCTGTCTCTCCGTTTTTGGCATACACCCTGAACACATTTATGGGGTATGTATTGAACATGCTGTCAGAGGGAAGCGTGACACCCCCATTTGAGCCTGACATGATAAGCCCGTATGGCTTTCTTTGTCTCCTGCACTCCTTGATGAGATTCTCCTTAAGCTCGTCATAGCTCATCTGCTTTGAGGATTCCACAATCAGGTTGCTCATCCTTGGGACAGGCATATTTGAGTTTTCTGCCCTTGCATGGCCGTTGCTTTTTGAGTCCATGAACCCTGCGCTCTCTCTGGAGTGTAGGAAATCCTTGAGTATTCCTTTCTCGATAAGCACTACCTTCTGCCCGGGTATGCCCTCATCATCAAACTTGTAGTGGGCAAAAAGATCTTCTCTTGTAGGATCATCTGTCAGGGTGATGAAACCTGGAGCCACCTTCTCTCCCATCCTGTCTGCGAACAGGTTTGCGGTATCTCCCCATTCCCCTTCTTGCTGTCTATGCCCCTCGAGCGAATGCCCTACCACCTCATGCCAGATGACTCCATGGTTTTCAGGGTCCATTATTGCAGGGTATGTGCCATTTTTCTCTATCTCAGCTTTTCTGATCTCTGAGAGCTCGCCGGCAAGCCTCTCTCCTGCTTCCATAAGCTCGTCAAGAGTGATGTAAGGTCTGCTGCCCTTGCCCTTGAAAGTCTGGCTGTGGCTCAGCACCCTGTTATCAGAATCTATTGTTCTTAAGTTTAGCGAGAGCTCCCAGAAAGCGTCTTTGGTATATATCATGCTCTCTTTGGTGTTTGCTATATACCTCTGCTTCTCCATAAGGTCAAACTCCGCGTTGCAGCTGATGATTTCTCCCCCATATAATGCTCTGGTCACTTTCTCAAGATTTTCCTGAAGATCAGAAAGCCTCCTTTTGGGAGTCCATCTATTCTGTATATACCTTGATGGCTCTTCATCAGAGATGCTGAGGAAACAGCCTTCGCCGTTGTTGACGCCTAAGCTATCGATAAGCCTGCCCAGATAAGTCTCGATAGAATTCCATATCGCCTCGTTTGCAGCTCTCTTCAGCAGGACCTCGCTTACTCTCTTGTCAAAATTGAAAGGAAGATGGAAAATCATGTGGCTGACAGAGTTCCTGTCGTAATCCCCTACCCTTACCTCAAGCCTGCCCTTGGCGGCATGCTCGTTTGGCACAATCCTATAATAAGTTCCACCGTTTATCACGCTGATTCCGCTGTTTCTCTGCATAGATATATGAAGAAGCGCATGGAAAGGATTGAAATCAAAGGTGTTATCCCCTGTGTCAACAGAAACATTGGTGTTCTTAATCTTCTTAAGATACTCTTCCATCATATCAAAAAGCTGGCCGTTCACTATTCCCACCCCCAATACTTTTAATAGGGTTATGGGACTTCATTTATAATTGTTTTTATCCCAGAGTGGTACTCTGTTTCCAGCAACAGCCTGCGCAAAGAAAAATCATAAACCCTTCCAAGAAAAATTGCCCGCAGAGCCTAATCCAGCTCTATGAACTCCAGCCTGTCTTTTGCAGGATCCAGGAGAGCAATAGTGTTCTCTGAATCCCAGTAATGGGCGCCAGGATTTATTACTCGGGTCTTTCCAATCATTTTGTCCTTCATCGCATGGGTGTGGCCGTGGAGCACATAATCATACTTTCCAGAGCGTATCAGCCTCTCAAGCCCAGCCTCGTCATGCCCGTGCGCAGCAGCAAACCTCTTGCCCTTATTCACAAAGCGCGCGACCTTCCCAAGATGCTTTCCTCCTATCTCCTTTAGGACCATCTTCTGGTTGTCGATGTCGCCGTCGCAGTTTCCCCGAAGAAGTCTTAGCTCCACTCCATTGAAGAACCTGATTGTGGCTGGCGCCACAACATCTCCCAGATGGATGACAAACTCAACCTTTCTCTGCCTGAATATCTCTACAGCCCTCTTCACATTTCCCACATTGTCATGGGTGTCAGAAATTATCCCTATCATTGTGACACAACCTACAGTTTAAGCTTTAATATCTTAAGGCTTGAGAGCCCAAGCAAAATCACGATGCTGCACAGCAATATAGCCCCAAAATAGAATCTTATAATATCCATTGCAGGCACAGCAAGGCTATCTTTGGCAGGCATAGAACTCTCTGAACTGACCATGCCTGTTATGCCCTCGCTCATGAGAAGCACACCCAGGATGAATATGCCCAGGATTACTGCAAGCGCAGCGCTTATCTTCATGCATATCCTCCAGAGCATCTAGTATATAAAGATTACTCTACAAATCTTACCCTACAAAGCTTGCATAGCACTACTAAGCTTTCCTTCATCTACTAAACTTAACAAAATGCTCAGCAGAAAATCTATCCTCTTGCTGTCTTTCACATTGGCCTTGGCCTGCCATAGATCCAATTCTTCCCAGGCAGAGGAAATGGCCGCGCAGGGGCTCTTTTTGCCTCTTTAGGAATCTTCTCCTCTCCTGTCAGAAGATAAAGCCCGCTTTTTCCATCCTCGCAGTAGCAGGTCTGTATGGCAAGAGGCTTTGTATAGTGTGCGTCGGCAATCTCTACCCCAGACACAACACTGCCGTCAAGGCCGTAGAACGGCCCGCTGCTGCTGTAGACGCACCAGGCGCCTGTAGGTGTTCCCCAATACCTGTGGATGCCGTCAATCACATACCAATCTATCTCTCCCTCTGATATCACAGCCACCTCCTGGCCCAGAGGTATGTCATATAGCATTGAGCCACCCAGATAATTATGGATGAAAAAAGCAGAATAATCCATAAACGACGCTGAGGAGGCGGTATCCTGCTCATCCGGCACAGAGCCCCACGCCATCTTATCAAACCTGAAAGCAAAACATCCCTCTGACCACAGACCGCTTCCATCTTCTCCAAGCTCTTCCAGAAATGCATCAAGAGAGAGGCAGGAGGGTGAGATGCATGAGAATATGGGGGCAGGCGAAATCTCCTCAGGGGTATAAGCATTGGAATATCCTTTTGGCATAAATAATCCTATACTAGCAAGCCCTGCCGCCAGCATAAACTTTTCTTTTATCAATCCCTGGCCCCCCTTATGCTTAGCTTCATCAATATAAACGGGTTCCTGTTCATGATATAAACTTTCTCATCCCATAATATGCATTGTCTAATATGTATAAAAAGCTATATAAATCAGAACATATTAGCCTCTCCTCATGCCAGATGCAGTCAAGGTGATTGAACTCCTCAAAAAGGAGTACCCAAGCGCAAAATACTACCTTAATTTCTCTACCCCTTTCGAGCTCTACATCGCTGTCGTCCTCTCGGCCCAGTGCAAGGATGAGGTGGTAAATGAGACCACCAAGATGCTCTTCAAGATCTACAAAACTCCAAAGGACTACATAAACGCACCCAACCTCGCCCAGAACATAAGGTTCATCACATTCGCCCAGAACAAGGCAGGCATGATAAAAAAGGGCTGCGAGACCATCATGACAAAGTTCGGCGGAAAGATTCCTGAGACAATGGAGGAGCTTCTCACAATCCAGGGCCTGGGAAGGAAGAGCGCAAATGTCATACTCCAGAACGCATTTGGGAAAGTCGAGGGAATCGTTGTCGACACCCATGTGATAAGGCTAAGCCAGCGCCTCCAGCTCTCCACAAACAACAACCCTGACAAGATGGAAAAAGAGCTAATGGCAATAGTGCCAAAAGAGGAGTGGGCTCATCTGCCCCACATCATGAAAGGGCATGGAAGAAAAGTGTGCATGGCAAGGCCAAAGTGCAGTGCCTGCATCCTCAAAGAGTTCTGCCCTAGCGCATTCAAGATATCCACAAAGCAGCCTGAGAAAGCTTAGGGAAATTAAGTAAGCCAGAAATGGCAGACAATCCTTCTAAGACACGATTATCACAGACACGATTATCA
>CAYLII010000048.1:0-3832 GCA_964383645.1 uncultured Methanosarcinales archaeon | reverse complement strand
CAAAACATCTCTATTATTAAGATACACATCCTGTTCTGAAAAATGGAAAGCCGAAAACTCAAATACTCAATACAGGAGCACAACGCAAGCCATCTCCACTGGGACCTCAGGCTGGAGCGCAACGGCGTGGCCAAGTCCTGGGCAGTTCCAAAAAAGCCTGAATTCACTACACCTGAAAAGCGCCTTCTGGTAGAAGTTGAGGATCATGACATAGGCTATATGGAATTCGAAGGCGCAATTCCCGAAGGCCAGTACGGTGCAGGCACTGTAAAGCTCTACGACTCAGGCTACTATGTTCCGCTTGACATCAAAGAAGGAAAGAAATGGGTCATCTCTCTCTACGGCAGGCGCCTTCAGGGCGAGTTCATCCTTCTCCACTTCAAGGACAGGAACTGGCTCATGTGGAAAAGAGGCTGAGTTTTTCCAACTTGCCAATTATCCTGACCCCTTTAATCAATCATGGTTATCTGCTTTCCGGGTCCTGCCCAAAATCAAAATGTTTATAACTAGCAATCTTTAAAAAATTCTTAAGACAGGCAATCCCAAGAGAAACACAGATGGAACTAAAGCTACTTGACCTAAACCTCTGGATGCTGCCAGCCCCAATCGCCTCTGACCAGAAAAAGAGGCTCCAGCGCTTCATACTTCTGGTGAAACGCACAGATCCCGACATCATAACGCTTCAGGAGGTCTGGCTTGGAAAATACATAACCTTCATCAGGAAAAACCTGAAAGGTTACCACCTCCACCGCGCGGGCAAAGGAGTGTTCAACAAATCAGGCCTTGTCACTCTCTCAAAAAAAGCCCCTTCCTCAAGCCATTTCCACCTTTTCCCAAAACTTAAAGGGGTAGGCAGGATGGAAAAGCTTGCCGGCAAGGGATATCTTGTGATAATGCTCAGCCTATTCGGAAGAAAGTTCCATGTCGTAAATACTCATCTCTACTGCCCCATGGTTGAAAAGAAGAAGAAAATCACAGAGCAGCAGTTCGGGATGCTCAAGTCAATCTCCCGCAGCGGGAACTGGATAATCTCTGGCGACCTCAACATAGACGAGCCTGAATTCAAGAAACTCAACATGGGCCATTTCACCCACCACACAGCAAAGGTGTACACTGTGTCAAAAGAGAACAAGTACGCCCGCTCAAGGATGAACAGATTCGGAAAGGGCGACAAGAAGCTGGACTACACCCTCCTCCGGGCAAAGAGCAACAATATCATTATGCATACAGAGGTGCTCCAGAACCCCAAAGTCTCAGACCATTATGCCGTTCTTACCACCTTTACTCCCATGCCAGGCAAAAAGAGAGATGGCGCGCATCTAAAGTAAGTGCGTAATTGCCCCTAAAATAGCATAGCTTTATATACTCCTGCCTGTTAGAGGCCTATTTAGTATACGAATGATTGTACGGAGAAGATATCCTGATTCTAGTAGATCTGTAGTATAACTAAAATAACAAACAACGAGGTATACAAAATGGGATACGGCGGAGATAGAGGCGGAAGTAGGGGCGGCGGAAGAGGCGGAGGCGGCGGATTCGGCAGCTTTGGCCCTAGAGAGATGCACCCTGCGAAATGCGCTGACTGCGGCAATGACTGCGAAGTGCCTTTCAAGCCTACAGAAGGAAAGCCTGTCTATTGCAGAGACTGCTATCAGAAACACAGAAAGTTCTGATTCAGGCTTAGCTATAGAAAGCATATCAGGCGTAAAAGCCTGAAAAAATTTATTTCTTATTTTTTCTGATTTTTCTTATCTTTATTATCTCTTTTATTATCTTCTCTTTTATCTTTTTTATTGTCACCATTAGCTTTATTATTCATATTATTCTTTAGTTTTTTTGCTTTTGCAGGCTTTTTGCCCTCTTTGGCCCTCACAACCCTAAAGTATATCCAATATGTGGCAAAGCCGATGAAGCCGAACAGAAACCCTAGCGTCCAGGCAAAATCAGGATTCCTGTTTATTTTTACCGCCATCCTCGCGCACAGCCAGGCGAAGACAGCAGCAAAAGCAGCCATTATTGCGTATCTGGCAATCACCAGGCCAACCGCATCATCCCCGTTCTGGCCGGAATAGAAATCAGATAACGCAAGAAATGCAAGCATGCTCCAGCTGATAAGCCTGATTGTGCCTGATACCTGCCGTGGCTTCTCAGGAGGCGGAACAAACTCGATATCCATGTTCCTCACCTCATTCTCAGAATACACAAAATCTTTATTTTTTCTTGCCGCCATAATCCAACACACCACCTGATACTTCCACCTCTTATAAATCTTTTGGGATAGGGGGGGCTACATCCAGAATCTTCGTTTGTGCCTTGGAGAAGGGGGCAAACAAAATCCAAACCAAACCCCTAAACAAAAAGATATAAATATGCAAAATCCGAGGGGATGTAAAAAAAGAGGTAAAAATGCCAAAAAAAGAGGCGTGGGTAATTTCTGTAGATATGGGATACGGCCACCAGCGCGCCGCATATCCCCTAAAAGACATCGCTTACGAGAGGATTATTACAGCAAACAGCGACAAGATAGTAGTTCCTGAAGAGGCTGAGCAGTGGAAGAAATTTCGGCTATTCTATGAGGGCATATCCCGGATAAGATCTATTCCCGTAATTGGTGAGACTCTCTGGAAGGCTTTTGATTACATACAGTCAATTACTCCTTACTATCCATTCAGAGACCTCTCCATGCCCAACCTGCCTTCCAAGATACTGCACTGGTACATCAAGAAAGGATTCCTAAAAAGCCTCATCGAGCACACAAATGACAAGCGCCCATTTGTTGCGACATTCTTTGCGCCTGCGCTCGCTGCCGCCTATCAAGGCAGGAAAAATGTGTATTGCATAGCTACAGACACAGACATAAACAGGGTGTGGGTGCCTGCGTACCCTGCAAAAAGCAAGATACTTTATTTCTCCCCTACAGAAGAGGCCTCCACAAGGCTCATAGAATATGGTGTGAAAAACGAGAACATATTCTTCACAGGCTTTCCCCTGCCTAAAGAGAACACTGGCAAGAACATGAACATCCTCAAGAGAGACTTCGGCCTCAGGCTTTCCAATCTTGACCCTAATAAAGTTATATTTACCAGATACAAGGAAATAATCCAAAAGCTGCTTGGGAAAAACTACAAGCGCAAAAGCAACCATCCTCTCACGCTAACTTTCGCAGTAGGCGGGGCAGGCGCCCAGATAGAGATAGGAGATGCCATGCTAAAGAGCCTAAAAGAGGCGATACTCCAGCACAGGATAAGGGTGAACATAGTAGCAGGTACGAGGCTTGAGGTCGAGCATCATTTCAAGAAGAGGCTTGCAGAGCTAGGCCTCTCAAAAGAATTGGGCAAATATGTGACTGTGTTCTGCGCGCTTGACAGGGCAGAGCACTTCAGAGGATTTAATGCTCTCCTCCACAACACAGACATACTCTGGACAAAGCCGAGCGAGCTCTCGTTCTACTCTGCGCTGGGGCTTCCCATAATCATCGCGCCACCTCTCGGCAGCCAGGAGATCTTCAACAAAAAATGGCTCACGATGATGGGTGCGGGAATCCCCCAGGAAAACCCCAAATACACCAACCAGTGGCTGTTTGACTGGATAGAGAAGGGAAGGCTTGCAGACGCCGCCTGGCAGGGCTACATGGAAGCGCCCAAATACGGCACATACAATATAGAGAAAGTCATATTCTCAAAAAAGAAAGATGTGTTCAAGTTCAAATACTAATGTTTTAGGCACTGGCTGGGCACTAAAATAGGAAATCTTTTTTTGTCATCTCTTGCGGACAAATCCGTCGATATTTCTCAAAAAACTGCGCAATATTTTTATATTGCATAACTATTCC
>CAYLII010000047.1:0-9232 GCA_964383645.1 uncultured Methanosarcinales archaeon | reverse complement strand
TTCTCCATGCCCTCTCAAAAAGCAAGAGCGATTATAAAGCTTTTGTGTCTTTGCTTTCAGCTGTTGGAAAAGATTAATAAACCCCTGGATTTTATTTTCCCCCATGTCAGTAAAAGACCTGTTCATGCAGCACGCAAAAGAGATACCCTTTGTTGAGGACTGCCTATTCCAGCAGTTCGTATTTACCAAAAACCCTGCAGAGGACTTCTTCAAGTACGCAGTATTCTACGCAAAAGACAATATAACATCATTCATGCTAGTTGTTGAAGCAGGAAAAAAGGCAGATTATTCAGGCCTCAAATCAGAAATGATAGGCGGGAAGAATATACATTTCGGCTACATCCCCTCTTACAGGGGGATTGCGGAATTTGATGCTGAAAAGACAGCAAGCTGGCAGGAAGCGGATAGTGTTTATACAGCATTCCAGATGGATGGGGAAAAACTCTCCAAGACAGTTTCGCAAATTCTCACCTCAGAGCCTGCCTGGAAAAACGAGAAATTCCATGCAGAGCTCTCATCCATGTTCGGCAAGTCTGAATGGCTGCCTGAGATAAGCAGTTGGCCCCTGATGACCCTTGTTTTCTGGAAAACCAATGTAATGCATGGGCAAGAGCTCCACTGGATAGAGCACGCCCAGGGAAATTATACAATGGAAGGAGACTTCCTCAATGTAGAGCTCAGGTTCGGCTGCCTTCACAAGGGAGCAGAAGAAGGCCTGCGTCTTGAGTCTGAACTCACTCCACGAAAGATTGGCCCCACCCAGATAAAAGAAGGTCAGATAAACGGAGAGCTGTTCATGTATCATGAGAACCTTACCCAGGCATTCTCTGTGATAAGCCACGACAACAGGCAGAACAAAAAAAAGCATGATGCAGATGTAGAGAAGCTTCTTATTGCGGCAATACGCCGCCTCGAAGGCAATTAGTCAGGATAGCGGGCAGGCAGGTTTCTAATCACAATCTTTTTAAACTCCGGATATCTGGAAAGAGCGTATGGCAGATCCGAAACTGACAGACTACATTGAGGATGCCAGAAAAAAGGGGTACAGCGATGTGAAGATAGCTGACAGTCTGCGCAAGGCAGGCTACAGCGAGTCGCACATAGAAAACAGCCTCAGGAAAGAGCAATCAGCAACCCCTGCGCCGGAAAAGTTTGCAAAAAAAGGTAATTCTCATTCAATAACTAAGCCAATTATTATTTTTGGTGTAATAATCCTTGTTCTGATAGTTGCTTTCCTTATCCCTTGGGGGAATTTTTTTGCCAGCACAGGGCAGGATGGCTATAACTCAGATGTTGAAGAAATTGAAGAGGGATTCTATATCTCCAATGTTGTGAGATGTAGGGAAATGGAAAATCTGGAACCTGGCTTGTACGATTCCTGTGTGGAAGATAATATGATTAAGATAACCTCAAAAGAAGAGTGTGCTTCTGTGACTGATGATACTCACCTAATCATATTGTGTGAGTCTATCCTGGAAGATGATGTTTTGTTGTGTCAAAATATTGAAGACCCGTTTTATAGAGGTTATTGCATATCTGTGCATGCTATTCATAGAAATGAAGAGACTATTTGCGAGGGTATTGGTGTAGAACCACTTGTTAATGCTTGCAAGGAAAAAGTTTCCAACCCAAACACAATAAATGTTTTCAAGGACTACCAGCTATTTTTCTATTAAATCCTTAGTCGCACCAACAAGGAGGATAACATCCAGAAACTGCACAATAGCATTGTGTGCATCCTGTATAATACACACAATAGTAGGGATCCCCACACATATAGTTCGAATGGCTGGAGTGCGACCCATGAGATGAATGCGACCCATGTGAGGAATGACTCCCATGGCTGGAGTGCGACCCATGCGAACTGTGCGAGGAATGACTCCCATGGCTGGAATGCGACCCATGCGAAGAATGGCTGGCGTGATGCGAGTGGCTTGCTGTAAAGCTGAGTGTGCCGCTGCTCACTCCCCCTGTAAGGGAGATTGTGGTGGCCTTTATCGTCTTTGCGGATAGCACTGTAGCAATAGCCGCAGCCCCGATAAAAGTGCCAAGCGTAAACATGGAGTTCTTTGATATAGAGCCCTCCTCGCTCATCAGAAACGAGCCTATCTTCCTCTTTAGCTTTGGCAAAATATCTATATCAACCATCTTTTTTACCTTATCTCATAAAACGTATTTATAAATGTTTTGGGCTTTTTGCCCTTCTTTTCTTCCAGTCCATAAACCCCCTCATTAATGGGTTGCCTATATTGTTAAGGATATTTTAATCACAATCTTTTTAAACTCCAGATATCTGGAAAGCGTGTATGGCAGATCCGAAACTGACAGACTACATCGAGGATGCCAGAAAAAAGGGGTACAGCGATGTGCACATAGCTGACAGGCTGCGCAAGGCAGGCTACACAGAGGCGCACATAGAAAACACTCTAAGGAAAGAGCAATCAGCAGCTCCTGTCACTGAAAAGCCTGCAAAAAATAAAGTATGGGATAATGCAACTACTTTTAGTATTAAGAACAAACCTAAGCCAAACACAACCATTTGGATTGCACTGGTTATTGTGGCAGTGGTAATCATTGGAGCCTTAATCTTTGGCCAGTCAATAAAATTAAAGCAGGTAACAGAAACCCCTTTTGAAGGGGAGACAGAAACACCCAATAATGGCGGTGAAACAGCGGCTAGCTGGCAGTATCCTGAAGAATACTCGATGATAGAGTATAACTCATTTGAGGTGGTTGACACAAGCTTATGCAATGGAATAGAATCCTCTGAAGAATTCGATTCCTGCTTTGCAAATCTTCCCAAAATGGGGATTAAAACAATAGATGACTGTGAGACAATATCAAACAACGAAATAAAATTGCTTTGTATTGCTATAATAAATGGGAATAAAGAGAGTTGTGATGCAACACAATACACAGAATTCTGCTACTCTCTTCAGGTGAGGAATAGGAGAGATATCTCTGGATGTAGTCTGATCGAGAATGAGATTACTCGGAACAACTGCATTGCAAACTTCAATCAGGAAGAGGCAATAGCTCAATTCAACTATTTTCTGTTTATATTTAGGGATTAGATATCCTGTAACCCAGAAATAGGCAAAGTAAGGGTGCTAAAAAATTAAGTTTTAATCAAATCTGGTTATGCGTTTATTTAGGCACGACACGCGGGTGGAATGTTTAAGCAGCAACACGTGCATCCAGATGAACTAAAACATCTTCCCAACCCACCGCACATTAACTCATTATAGGCATAATAAGTTTCTCCTAAGCAACTATTCGAATGCGAAGAATGACTCCCATGGCTAGAGTGCGACCCATGTGAGGAATGACTCCCATGGCTGGAGTGCGACCCATGCGAACTGTGCGAGGAATGACTCCCATGGCTGGAATGCGACCCATGCGAAGAATGGCTGGCGTGATGCGAGTGGCTTGCTGTAAAGCTGAGTGTGCCGCTGCTCACTCCCCCTGTAAGGGAGATTGTGGTGGCCTTTATCGTCTTTGCGGATAGCACTGTAGCAATAGCCGCAGCCCCGATAAAAGTGCCAAGCGTAAACATGGAGTTCTTTGATATAGAGCCCTCCTCGCTCATCAGAAACGAGCCTATCTTCCTCTTTAGCTTTGGCAAAATATCTCTATCAACCATCTTTTTTACCTTATCTCATAAAACGTATTTATAAATGTTATGGCTCATTTTCTTGCCTGCCCCGCAAAATTTCTTGAAACAGCCAGAATCCTTTCGGAAAACACCAGGAAACTCTTATCAATCTTAAGCCCAGCTATCTTATAAGGCTATCAGAGGCAAAGATTTATATAATAAATATACATTTACATAATGTAAAAATTAATTTACAATACTCCAGCCTGCTGAGAGCCAAAAAAAGATGGAAAATGAATGCGGAATATTCTGCGAAATCTATGGAAACACAATCCGCAACAGGGTAGTGGAATACCTGCTTGAGAACAGAGGCCTCGACTTTGCGGCAAGCACACTCTCAAAAGAGCTTTCTATCTCAAGGCCAAAGGCATATGGGATAATAAACGAGCTGCTCTTAAAAGCCTACATCCAGAAAAGCAGGATAGTTGGAAGAACCCAGCTCTACAGGCTTGACACAAAACATAGGATTATTAGGCTTATGGCAGGAAACTTTGACGAATGCCTTAGGCTTGCGGCAGAATCAGCCATCCCAGAGCCTGTACGCGGAAGATACGCGTCAAGGGTTACCGCCATTGCGGCAAAAGAAAGAAAGGAAAGATAATCTTACTCAGAATGTCAGAGTGTATAAAGCCCCTCTCTTTAGGGCAAAGATTTTTGTCACATATTGTTTTTCTCAAAACTTCCAGGGTGCCTCTCTCGTATCTTCTCTTCCATCTTGGGGTCAGCAAGCATCCCAAACACATGCTCAAACTGGCCCATCAGAACCCTGCACCTGGCATCAGGAAGATTCGGAACAAGCGTAGAGGTCTGGGCATAAGTGCTAACCGGGCACAGCCCGCAGTAAGGCTGGTACACGCAGGTGTCGCAGAAAAAGCAGTCATTGACAGAAGCCTCAATCAGGCTGCATACCTTGGGCTTTGACATCACGCTCCTATAAGTATCAGTATTCACATTACCAAGCTGGAACATCTCATCCTTTATCATCCTCGCCTCATCGCAGGTATAGATGTTCCCGTCATAATTATAAGCTATCTGCCCTATCGCAGCCCCGCACGGGCTCATGAGGTCGAGCATTCCCGGGTCCTCCCTCTCAAGCGCCTTTTTTATGAAGATACCCGTAGAGCTCTCCACCATGTCAGTATGGTTATACACATAATCCACTCCCTCTTTCCAAAACCTGAGAAACTCATCAGGCGAAAACCCTATCGTCTTCCAGCTTCCTGCAGCGCAGCCCAGGTTATTCATCATCCTAAACCAGATCTTCTTCGCCCCCTGTTTCCTGTACTCTTCAACTATCTCCTTTGCATAAGGAAGCGAAAACCTGGTTACTGTAAGGAGAGCATTAATCTCAAGCCCCCTCTCCCTTATCCTTGAAAGCCACTTCGAGACATGCTCGTATGAGCTTGCCCCTATAAGTGGCCTGTTCCTGTCATGCAGCTGCTTTGGCCCGTCAAGAGAGGTGCAGATAGTAACCCTGTTACTCACAAGATACTCAAACTTCTCTTCATCCATCAGGCTGAGGTTGGTGACAACAGTAAACCTGAGATCCTTTTTAGCGCTCTCGTTCTTCTCATATGCGTACTCAACTATCTCCTTTACCCTGTCAAAAGCAAGCAGGGGCTCGCCTCCCTGAAACTCGATCGTGATGCCCTTTGCCGGGCTCTGGAATATGAAATCCACTGTCTTTCTTGCAGTCTCAGAATCCATGTCAAAACCCTCAGAGCCCTTAGGCCTTGACAGCGCATGGCAATACACGCAGTTCTCATTGCACCTAAGCGTAGGAACCACTATATGCAGGCTTGCGCCCTGGGTAAGAAGCTTCTTCTTGCACATATACCTGTCTGCTACATCCTCGATATTATCATCTGTCACAATAATTGCCTTGCTCCTGAACCTCTCGTAAAGCTCGGGGGTAAGCCTATGCGACATAAGCATCTCATGCTCCTCGTCGCTTAGAAAATCAAATGTCCCTGAGATTGTGATGACAAGCCTCTTGTCTTTAAACCTCTTCTCCCTAAAGAAATTCAGCTTGTATTTATTCTGCCCGGCAGAATCCTTGCCTGAGCCCTTCCCTCTCGCAGATTCAGTAGATGGCATCCTGTATCAGCCCCAAAACATAATTGCAGAACTCATATCCCAGAGTCTCAAGCTCAATTTCCCCTTCTGCCCGGGGCTTAAGCAGCACCCTTATCTGGCCATCTGCCTCATCACCAATAGAGACCTCGCACGCCCCAGAGAAATCCTTTCCTGCCTGCTCAATTGCTCCCCTTCCGTAAAATGCAGAGCTGAATGAAAGCCTCACTTCCCCCCTGCCTGTATCTGCAATAAGCTCACCCATCTTTCTTCTCTTTCCCGTGCGTCTCTTCCCATGGCTTTGCTATCCCTAGGGGATCATCAATATAATCCTCTTCTCCCCCTAGCCCATCAGAATCATCAGTATTCTCTGTAGATGCATCCTCTTCGCTCCCGTGCGTCTCCTCCCATGGCTTTGCTATCCCAAGTGGATCTTCAAGATAATCATCTTCTGCTTCTTCGCAGCCGCAGTTTGTCAAAAGAGCCCTCTCAACTATCTTTCTCCTTATGTCGCTATTGGCCTCTGAAAAAACCTTGTACGAGGCATATTTCAAAAGCTCGTCATTAAAAGCCCTTGATACCTCCTCAAGCCCATCACCCTCTGATTTCGGCCTTATCCTTACAACGACCTCCTTCTCAGCATCCCCGTCAAGGATGATATATGCCCTCTCAAGAAAAGAATAGCTCGCAGAATAGATAACATCCAGAGGATACAGCTTTGGGTTAAGCCTCACAAGGGCATAGCCCTCTTTATCATTAAGCTCAATATTGTCAATCCTCGCATTACCCCCCTCGTTTTCCATTTTCCCCCTTCACCCCGTCAATAAAGACCCAAAAATCCTATATAAATCTTTCTAAAGCTATCCTTATCGCCACAATCATGTCCCCCTGCGCAATCAGCGTCGCAACAGCTCCCGCAAACATGAATATCGCAAAGCTGATCTTGTCATAGATAAGCACAATGTGCTCCTTTAGCTTACCCCCAGAATGGCTCTTCTTTAGCTTCTCCACATCCTCGGGAGACAGGCATGAATAATCAGAGACAGCGCTCTTCGAGCTGTCGAACGCATATACCATGCTCTGCAGGAACGAATATGAGCTTGTCATGCTATGCTTAAGCTTTCCCTTCTCCTCCACTACGTCATGCACAAGGCACATCCCTGGCTTTAGGTCCTCCACATATATCTGCCTTGCAAACGCCTTCGAGCCCAGGTTAATTACAAAATACTGCGCAAGCAGGAACACCATCAGCTGAAGCCCGAAAGAGAGCCAGAACTGCCAGCTGATCATCTGCCTGAAATCCAGCACCAGCCTGAGCACAGCAAAGGCGATACTCACCTTCATGAGGTCTGCCTTAAGCGTATTCTTAAGAAATATCAAGAGCAGGAACAGGAAAAGCATATAGACCGCAAAATCGGGCTCTATTCCTGTCAGCCTAAAAAGCAGGCTTCCAACAAACGAGAAGCCAAATATAAACAATGCAAAACTTCCAATTATCTTTGGATTAAGTGAATTCCTCAGCTCCCTAAATAGCGCATCTGGCTTAATCCTTGTAATAATCCTAGCCAGAAAATAAACAAATATTGGGGTGAATGTATTTATCAGGAGCACATAAGACGGAAACAGCGCAGCCGCCTGCCACCTGTATGTCGAGATGGGTATAAGCGCGGCATATGCAACAAACAGCTTGGCATCTCCTGCGCTCCAGAGCTTGGAAAGCCAGAGGAACACCCCAAACACAAGCGATATGGCAAGATTAGAGAAAAACATGCTCACATAGACAGGATTGATAACAGTTCCTTCCAGCCTGAGGATAAGCGCCACAACCCCCAGAGTCAGAAACGAGTACAGCAGCGATATCAAGATCCACTTGTTCCTGATCTTTCCCTCCTTTAGGTCCTGCCTGGATGTAACAACACCTAGCAGGATTATAGCAGGTATGTTGAACAGGTCCATATAAGTGAAAGTTACCATTCCCATCTAGACTGTCCCGCCTGAAGGATTTAAAACTTTCCATCAGGTTTAAAAGCATTCCCGCACCACCCTTTTACTGAGCATGGCAGACACAGATTCAAAAAATCCGGGAAGGGGCCTTGAGGGAGTGGTAGGCCTTATTGCAGGCGCCCAGGAGATACAGCGATACCACGAATTGGCAAATGGCGCTGTCCCAGAAGTAAGAACCCCTCTCGAGAGCTGGTACCTGAACCACTCAGGAGACTTCTTCCAGGGCTACGGCATGGCATTCAGCCTTGATGTCATCTCAGAATACCTCTCAGGACAGATAATGGAGCTTGCTGCCAGCAGGAATAGGGTGGAAGGCAGATTATACAAAGCCGCAGAATACTTTAGCACCAACCACCTCCCAAGAGCAGTCTGCGCAGCAGCCATAAGCTCGGGCGCGGTCATCGCAGCAGAAACACTAGGAATACTCAACTACCCAGACCCTGCAGACATCCCGGCAGGCATCGCAGGAGCGCTTCTCCACCTGGGAATAAGAACCTATGTTGTGGCAAGGCATAACAGGAATAATGAGGATTAAATAGGAATTTAGGACTTCTCTTAGCAGAACTTTTCTTTAGAACTTTTTTAAGTCTCAGACGCCCCAGACAGGGTTCTTCTCCCTCATCATGTTCGCTATCTCTTTTAAGACCTCTATCTCATCGCTCTTTAGGAACTGCTTAAGCTCCTTTAGCTTTCTGAAATCAGGCTCCTCAAGCCATGAATAAAGTGTGTCGCCCTCGTTAATCTGCCTTCCCACAGTCACGCCCTCAAGCGCGGCTGCCACCTGCATCCCCCTTGTTGCCTCAGAGATAGTCTCCTTCTCGTGCTGGATGCTCTTTAGGCTCATCTTAACATTCTCATTTTTCATTAGGGTCATCCCGGCCTTAAGGATTCCCCCAATCACATCAACCCCCACAACCGCGGGATTATTCTGCCTGAACACATAGCCCCTCATGATCTCCACCTTGCAGGGCCTAACAACATTCTCAAGCTCCTTGGCCTCGCTCGCCTTCACCTGCTCATCATGCCAAGTCTTGTACTCATCAATCAGCCTGTAGATTATCTCACTGGTAATAATCTTAATCCCGTTCTCAAGCGCGGCTGCCTCTGCATCCTTGTTGATTGCGATGTTAAAGCCAAGTATTATGCCATTCAGCGGGTCCCTGTCCCTGTTCGCCTGCGCATCCGCAACATCCTTTTTTGAGACAGGCCCTATTGAGGCCTTCCTTATAGGTATCTCCGCCTTTGAGAGAAGGCTTCCCAATGCCTCAAGAGAGCCAAGCGTATCTGCCTTAATTATCACGCCCTCCCCGTCGCCCTCCACTATCACAGCTGCAATCTCGTCCCTGACCTGCTGCTGAAGCCTGTCAATCGTGTCAGCCTGCCCTACCATAAGAGGCATCCCCGCAATCGCGTCGTCAAGCCCGGGTGCAGATATCTTTACACCTGGCGCTGAAGTGACCTCTGCCACATTGACGAACTTTGTCTTCTTTTCCCTCATCT
>CAYLII010000046.1:3215-9322 GCA_964383645.1 uncultured Methanosarcinales archaeon | reverse complement strand
AGCATCTCGTTGATGTGCTCTTCATGGCAGTAGTCTGGCCTGGTCTCAAGGCACAGGGCGACGCACCTGATTTTCGAGGTTTCGTTCCTTTTCTGCTCTTTCTCGAGATTAGCCTTGCCTTTCATCTTAAGGAGCGCTGCCCGGATCTTTCCTGCCCTTTCCTTGTCGCCGATATCGCCGGGAAGCCAGAAGAACTTCTTGAAGTCTTCGAACCTGAACTCCTCTTCTGCAAAGAACCGGGCAGAGAAATCATTCATGGCCTTGAGGGAATATGCTATGAACTCATCCCTGTATTTTTTCGGCTGGGCGATGAATGTGCCGCCCATTATGATAAGCTCCACCTTGTCTATCTGGTGGCCTAATATAAGGTACTGCTCCAGCCTGTTGAAAACCTGAAGATAAGGGTCGTAATTGTTCCTTATGCCTCTAAGGGTTGCCGGCTCTTTTCCTGTGTAGCTCTGGGGCACGTCGCCAAAGGCTGATTTTAGGCCGCCCGGGCAGTAGCTGCATCTTCCATGCGGGCAGTCAGATGGCTTTGTCATGATGGCCACGACTGCAACGCCTGAGTCGGTCCTTCCTGGCTTTGACCTGAGCGCAGGGATGTTTTTCCTGTCATTTGGAGAGGCATTGAGAGCTATCTCAAAGTCAGTTGGTATCTTCTTTAGGCCATGCTTTCTGCAGAGCGAGAGCTTGAGGAGCGAAAGCTCATCCTTTGAAGGTTTGCGCTTTGTTGCGCTTTCAATAAGCTCCCTGAAATATTCCGGTTTTCCCATTTTATAAATAGCATCCAATGGAGGTTTTGCTTTAAACGTTTTGGTTTTTGTCATCACCTTACGACAAATTTTCTGGATAATTCCAGTTTAAAAATCAATCGCACAATTTTTATAAGGCTGGCCAATTCTCAGAGGATACTGTGAAGGGGATTTATGATAACTGTCCCTTTTTGGGCAGGTTAGAGGCACCTAATGGAACAGAATAATGTAAGCAAGAGGATAAGGCTCAATATAGGGTGTGGAATTAAAAAGATTCCTGGTTGGATAAATGTGGATGTCAACCCGAAATTTGCGCCAGATCTGATATGGGATATCACCAAGAGGAGCAGATTTGCCGATGATACTGTTGAGGATATCTATTGCGACAATGTTCTTGAGCATCTTGATAATTTTGTGCCGGTTGTAAAAGAGTTTCATAGGATACTAAAGCCTGGCGGAAGGCTGAGAATAATAGTGCCTCATTTTGCAAGCGTCTTCTGGGACATCCCAAGCCACAGAAGGCCATTTAGCTATTACACATTCCATCATTTTTCAAAAAGACACCGGCTGAACATGGAAACAGAGGATATAGGTGTATATTTTTCAGGCATGAGAACAAGACTTGTGTTCACAAAAAAGTACAAGGTCTGGAATCGCATTATAGAGCCGCTCGCGAATCTCTCACCGCTTATTTACGAGCAGACTTTTTTGAGAAGTTTATTTCCATGCTGGCTGGTTGATATCACACTGATTAAATAGAAGTTATGCTTAAGATGGATGCTAGTGCCGGTAAGTTGATAATATTCCTTACCCTCAAAGCAGACATTGTTTCAAGAGATTGTAAAATTTTAAATATTGCATAGGATTAATCCGAAAAAGGGAGAATAATGAAAATATTATTTGTTAATTTAGCCGGAACAGATGACGAACCTCCTTTTGGATATTTGTATATGGCTTCATACCTCAGGGAAAATGGAGGTTATAGAGATATAAACATATTGGAAACCACATTTGAAGATGCAATAAGGGACATCGCAAGAATAAATCCGGACATTATAGGACTAAGCTCCACTAGCTTGTTTTATAGGGACATTATAAGAATTGCTGATAAAATCAGGAGATATCCTGGCACAAAGAACAAGGTTATAATCATAGGAGGATCCCATATCACAGCAATACCTAATTCAATTGCTCCTGTTTTTGACGTTGGTGTGGTAGGTGAGGGCGAGGAAACTCTGCTAGAGATTGTCAGAGTCATTGATAAAAAACAAGAAATTTCTGATAGGGATCTGTCAAAAATAAGGGGCATCTGCTTTAACAGAAACGGAAAGGTTACAATCACACCACCAAGACCGCTTATCGAGCCTCTTGATTCTTTACCTCACCCTGCTTGGGATTTGCTAGACCGCAGATATTTCAAGAGAAATATGGTATTCACAACAAAACCAGTGGTAAGTGCGTCTGTTTTTACTGCGAGAGGATGTCCTTTCAAGTGCATTTTCTGCAACTCCAGCTACATCTGGCAGAAGGTTAGGTTCCATTCTGCAAAAAGAATTGCTGAGGAGATTGAGTTTCTGGTTAGGAGATATAACGCAAAACTTATCAAAACCCAAGATGACCTTTTTACAATAAACAAGCCCAGGCTTAGGGAATTAGTGGCTGAACTTAGAGACAGAGGGATTCTTGGAAAGATTAAAATTATATCTATGGCCAGGACTGACACTCTTGATGAAGAGACAATGAAGCTCCTAAAGGAGCTTAATGTTATTAAATTGAACTTCGGCTTCGAATCAGGAAGCAGCAGGGTGATAAATTACCTGAAGGGAGCAAAGATATCCCTGGAAGACCACAAGAGGGCGATTGCATTGTGCAGGAAATATGGGATAAAGCCCAGGGGAAGCCTTATTTTCGGAAGCCCCACAGAAACGCTTGATGAGATGAGGCAGACTTTAAAATTCATGGATTATATGTGGAAAAACGGGGTCGAGCTTGTCTGGTTCCATGTGATGACACCTTTTCCCAACACAAAGATATGGGAGATAGCAAAAGAGAGGAACAAGGTGTCTGACAGCATGGACTGGGGAAAGCTAACTCTCTTCAACCCTGACGAGCCGCTTCTTCTAGAGAACAATATATCCAAAAAAGAGTTCAGGAAGATATTTCTAAAAGCAAGGGCTAAAAGCAGAAGATTTGAGGTAAAATATTGGGCGCAGAAGTTCATCGACAGCCCATTCAGGACAATATCTTATCTCCTATCTCAGAATAGATTCGCCAAGTTCTTCATGGTCAAAAAGAAATATTAGATATCCCTTTCCTAAGAGATATTATATATCCCTGTACTATTTCATGAATCTGTATCTGAGCAGGCTTATGTACCTAATGCCCATCTTGAGCATGCTAAACTTGGTCTTCCCAAACACCCTGTTGTGGTATGTTGTCGGCACCTCGCCAAGCTTATAGCCCTTTAGGTGGGCCTTGATGGCAAACTCTGGAGATATCGCAAAATCAGAAGATTCTAGCAGGATGTTCTCAAATACATCTTTTCTAAAAGCCCTAAATGCGTTTGTTATATCATGCACATTTAAGCCGAACACCATCCTTGCCAGCCTTGTGTAGCCTGAGCTTGAGAGCGCCTTGAAGGGGTCCAGGTCACCGCTGGAGCCGCCTGGGATGTAACGAGAGCCAAATACCATGTCATAGCCGAATTTGAGCTTCCTGAGCATTATTGGGATTGTCTCAAGCCTGTCTGAGCGGTCGCCCATTACCCAGACTATAAACTCGCCCCTGGCCTTTTTTGTGCCTTCCTTGAGCGCGTTTCCCATGCCCGGGTCTTTTTTCCTGTGGAGCGCGACAATGCTTTTGTGGGCCTTTGCCAAAGAATCAGCTATCCTGGAAGTGGCGTCGCTTGAGTTGTCATCTACAATGACTATCTCCATCTCAAGCCTGCGCTTTTCAGCGAGAGCCAGCAGGGCCTCGGCAAGGGGCCTTAGGTTGGCCTCCTCATTATGCGCCGGAATGACTATAGAAACGCCCATGAGCCCCACTCATGCCAGCCCTTTTGCCCTGAGCTCGCTATGGGCCTGCTCGTATTTATCCACTGCCTCGACACGCCTGCTCCACTCGACAAGCTCTCTCATGCCGTCCTCAAATTTGACCTTTGGAACAAAGCCTATCTTTGATTTTATCAGCGAGATGTCGGCAAAGCAGTGCCTCACGTCCCCTTTCCTGTATTTGTTGGTTATCTCAGGCTTGATGTTTACGCCGTATAGCTTTGCGAGGTACTCAGCAAGGTATTTTATCGTGATCGTTCTTCCGCTGCCCACATTGAAGCTGCCGTAGTCTGCAGAGCTGCTCTCCATTGCCATGAGGTTTGCTCTTGCGATATCATGCACAGAGACAAAATCCCTTGTCTGGAGCCCGTCCTCATTGATTATAGGCCTATTCCCGTTCTTTAGCCTGCTCATGAAAATAGCAGCAACGCCTGTGTATGGGTTTGAGAGAGACTGCCTGGGTCCGTACACATTGAAGTATCTCAGAGAGACTGTCTTTATGCCGTAGGCCTTTCCTATGGAGTGCACCATCTCTTCCTGCACTTTCTTGCTTATCGCATAGATTGAAGTGGAGTCGAGGCTTTTTGTCTCTTTTGTTGGAACTGGCTTAGCCACCTTGCCGCATTTGGGGCAGAAGAGCTCCCACTGTCCCTTTGCCATCTGGGCTTCTGTCCTAAGCTCAGGGTAGACAACACCGCATTTTCGGCATTTGTAGGATCCTTCTCCATAGCTGCTCATAGAGCCTGCCACAAGCAGTTTTTTTACAGAGTGCTCTTTATCGACCAGCAGGTTGAGTAGATGTGATGTGCCCATAACATTAACATTCATGTAGTGGCTTATCTGGTACATGCTCTGCCCGACTCCTACAGAGGCTGCCTCGTGGAATATTACATCTACATCCTTCATTGCCCTCCAGAGTTCTTCAGGCCTTCTCACGTCGCCTCTCATGAATTCGGCCTGCCTGTTGACGTATTCAGGCATCCTATTGCCGTGCACCTGCGGGTCTATCCAGTCAAATATCCTCACATCATGGCCTTCTTTTATCAGCTCATCTACGATGTAGGAGCCGATGAAGCCTGCTCCGCCTGTAACAAGAATCTTATGTTTCAAACTGTCCACCTCACAATCATACGTTTAAGAGATTATCAACCCCCCATTCTGCAAGAAGAAACAGGGTTTTATAAAAGTTGCGGAGCTCTTTTTTAAAGCTTTTAAAGAGAGTTTGGACGTTTTTTGTTATGGACTGCGGACGAAAACATAGCCATTTTACCACACAAGACCTTAATTACATTTTTCAGAGACAAGCAATATTTTACATCGGATAATAGGCTAGGAAAATTATAAGAAATGATCCCCAGCATAAAATCCATTTAAAGATATTTGTCAGAGAGGGATTTTAATTTGCGCGCTTTTTTAACTAATTCCATACTCTCAAGATGTGTTACCTCATGGAGATTCACTAGTTCACTGTAGAGTTTAGGCTCGTCCAAAATTTCAACAAATTGCTCTTTTATCCATTTGTGATATGAGATTGGATAAATCTTGTTCTTGATGAATAATGCCTGAATAAATTCGTGTGTTGCATCATAAAGCCGATTAAATGCCTGAAAATAAAGTCCCCTTTCAACGTAGAGGGGGATATGATTAAGATTATTTGACATGAATTTTTTTACTTCCTTAAGCCTCTTTATTCTTAGCTTCTCCCCATAATAAGGCAGGTATTTTTTCTGTAGACTTTTGAAGTATCCCTTTCTATCCCACAGGACATAGGAATAGACAAATAGGTTTCCTAAGATAATCTCATATTCATCGGGACCTGTGGTCCAGTCTCTTTTTGCAGGTTTTATTATGCCATCTGTAACCAAAAGGTCAATATGAGAATATTTTCCTACATGGGACAATTTTACAAATTTCTTTTCCTTCTTGCATAGCTTAGCGAATTTAGTCTCAATCTTGCGTATATCTGATTTTGTCTTGACTATTATGCAGACATCCAGACAAGAATCTTTTGAGGCTTTTCCTCTTGCGCATGAGCCTATTAGCAATATACTTTGCACATTTTTATGCCTGCTAAATATCTCTACAATTCTTTTTGATGCATCCTCATGTTCAGGAGTGGGATAATTGGCCATAGATAAAAATAAATGTAGGTGTTTTATTAAGTTATTGCTCATTCAATAAGCTTGGCTGGCACCAGAAAATTATTTTATAATGTATTTTCCTAAGAGGATTTATCTTCAGAAGAGGTCTTTTTATGGTTGTTTATCCCAAGAACTCTTTTTAGGGCATCTCTTTCCTTTAGCAG
>CAYLII010000046.1:0-3115 GCA_964383645.1 uncultured Methanosarcinales archaeon | reverse complement strand
TTGTGGGCGTGGCTATAGCGCCTACCACTGCAGCTGCAAAGAGCATGCCAGCAACTGCAAGCAGGGGTTTTAACTTATACCTGTGATAGACCTCATTGATTATATTTTCAATAGCCATCTTTGTTCACCCTGATAACTGCAACATAATCGTCTGCCCACACCACCTCATTACTCTGGTTGATGAGGTTTGAGAGATAGAACTGGATGCATGGGTCTACTTCAGTGCCTGTGTATCTTGCAAGCACATAGTCAAAATCCTGCAATTTCAAGGGCTCTGTTGAGACGTTGGGATAATAGTATGAGGTTGTAAAATCCTCATTTAGGATCTTGAACCTGCCTTCTTTGGAGAACATGTAATACCTGAATGTGGACTTGTATTCTTCAGGGATTATCCCGCTGCACACCTGCTGGAGCAGGGTCTCGTCATGCGGGTACCAGGTGGACATGCGCTCAGAGAGGATGTCAAAGCCCTGGCCGTAGAGCCCGAAGAATATCAGGATCTTAGAGTCTGCAGGCGTATTGTCTCTCACCCATGCAAGAGAGTCGAACTCGCTGTTTTTCGGGAGTGTACTCTGGTCTATCTGGGCCATCTCCTTGTATGCAGGAACTGCTGTCATGAGCGATGCAACAACTAATAATACCCCTAGTCCTGCGCCCACAATCCATCTCTGCTTTACAGACTGCCTTATTGTTCCCGCAAGAGCAGAAAGCCCTATCGCAAGAGGCAGCAGATGCAGGAAATAGCCATGATATAGCTGCCTGTAGGTCTGGTGGGCCTCGATTCCTATGTAGCGGGAGTAGAGCAGGAAAACCAGGAAAAGAGTAAAGCTTATGATTGCCCACTGGTAGAGCCCAAATCTCTTCTTGAGCGTGAGATAGATTATGGCTATGGCGCCAAGCCCTGTGCCTATGAAGAACCACGCGCTGGGGTAGATTATCCTGAAATAGTCAAGGGGGGCGCTTCTTACTTCCCCTAGCTTGAAGGTGTTGCTTGTGCCCATTGACAGGATATCAAACCTAAAAATGTATAGTGAGGAGAACAGCGCTACAAAAAGGATTAGTAGCGCAAGGTTCCTTAGAGCAAGCTTTCTCTCTTTCACTAGCCCGACCCCGACAACAAGGAGTGTCAGGCAGATGGTAAAGAGTGCGTACATGAACTCAAATGCATGCCCGACAAGCCCTGCAGAAGACATTGCTCCAAAAAGGAAAATGGGCAGTATCCTTCTCTTGCCCCATAATTCTTTTATGAAGAATATAGCGCATATCGCGGCTGGATAAGAATAGAGGTCTGCCCAGAACCCCAGATAGACCGGAAAAATTATGGTGGCTGATGCAAATGTGGCAAGCACAAGGACTATTATCGCAGGCTCTGTGCCGAAATATCTTCTCACGATGATAAATCCATATAGGGGAACCAGTGCTGTAAGCAGGCACATAAGTATGAATGTCAGCTGGTAGGGATTGAGATTAGTGAGCTTTCCAAAGCTTCCCACAAATGTATTCATGAGAGAGGGATAGCCGCTAAGGACGTTCTCGACCCCTGAAGTGGTGTAGGATGGCTCTATGGCTGGCATCTCTGACCTGTATGAGGAGACTGCCTTCCAGGTGAAGTATGCCACATCTGTAGAAGTCATTATCGCCGGGCGGGTATCGTCAAAATTGCCCTGGCTGAAGGGGAAATTCCGGAGCACAAAGCCTGCAAGAAGCATTACAAATAGCAGCGCTGCAAGAAGCAAGGTCTTGTTAATTTTCACCACAATAATCCCCCTATTAATAAGATAGTCTGTAAAGAGGTCTGTATAAAAAGTTTTGCATGTGGAAGTGAAGGATAAGAATGCCCCTGGCTTATTTTTTCAGGCATATCCCGCAGAGGCTCAGCCCATATGGAAGCCTCGCACCTTTCTTTATTAGGTAATTGTCAACTATCAAAATGAGGTACAAAAGCTCGTTTAGAGGCTTGGGTAGCTTTGCCGCCCCATACTGCACATTATTCCGTTTTTTAGAGCCTGAAAAAGCCTTTTTTATAGACCTCTCTACCGCAAAAAGCGGGAAGAGGATGAAATTCCAGTAGCTGATGTAGAATATCTTTAAGCCAGCAAGCTTTCTCTTGAGCTCTGCCCTGTTGTACCTTCTGACATGATGCACCTGTTTGTCAAAGCCGGAGTATAGCATGCTCCATGCCGGCACTGTAAATATGAGTTTGCCTCCTTTTTTTAGCACCCTCCTGCATTCGCTTATCGCCTTCTTATCATCTTGGATGTGCTCAAAAACATCGAATGACAGGACTGCATCAAATGAATTTTCCTTGAGAGGAAGGGCTGTGGCGTCGCAGCATATCTTCTCAGCCCTGCCAGTTATCCCTTCTAGGGCTTCCTGGTTTATGTCGCACACTACAAGCCTTCTGGCATACTTGGCTACTACTTTCATGTCATCTCCTGTGCCGCAGCCTATCACAAGTATGTCTTTTCCCTTTCCGCCTGCCTTGTCAAGCAGGATTCCTATCAGCCCTAGCTTTGCCCTGTGCCAGAAATTGTCTTGGGTAACCCCTGCCTGCTTCTCGATGGGATCCATGTTCAGGGTGAGGGGGATTTGGGGGGCTTATAAAATTATTGATTAGTAGAGAGTCTGGAAAACTGCCTTGGAAAACAGGCCCCACAACAAGATTTATATATCTAATTACAGACCCGGAGAGATAGTGTAAGGGGGTATCATTGTGCTTTATAAGGGGGGATTTTAAAGTGAGAGTTATATTCATACAGCCCAACTGGATAGACAGCAAAAGGGTAAAAGACATCAAGAGCATCCACTCAGTCTCGCCTCCTTTAGGGCTTCTTTATCTTGCATCCTGCATCAGAAAAGAGGGGCATAAGGCGATGCTTATAGACGCGCTCGCCGAGCAGCTCACAAGCGACGAGGTTGTTGAGAGGGTTCTGAAGAACAGTCCTGATGTGATTGCGCTGACAGGCACAACCCCCCAGATCTCTTTCGCGTTTGATGTTATGGAAAAGGTCAAGGCCAGCCCTATGGGAAAGGGAATAATCACAGTGCTAGGGGGACCCCACGCAACAGCTGTCCCATTAGAGACTCTTGGCAAATGCTCGAGCATAGACTACCT
>CAYLII010000045.1:0-9330 GCA_964383645.1 uncultured Methanosarcinales archaeon | reverse complement strand
CTTAAGATACACTCCTATTAGTTATTCCTGCTTTTTATCAGGGCAGGAGACTCATAACAAAGGTAAACCTTATGGTCGATTACTCAAAGAAGAAAGTTGCAGTTGTCCTATCAGGAGGCTCTGCGAAAGGCTTTGCCCACATAGGCGTCCTTAAAGGCCTTGAGGAGATGGGAATCAAGCCATCGCTGATAGTTGGCACAAGCATGGGCGCAATCATAGGAGCCCTCTACTGCTGGAATCCCAGCTGGAAATGGGTAGTATCTGAAGTAAAAAAACACAAGATGAAGGATATGTTCTCTGTTAAGGAATTCCTAAACCTCAAAAAAGGCCTCATAAAGGGAAACCGCTTCGAGTCAATATTCAGGAAAGTCATACGTGACGCAGACTTCAAAGAACTCAAGATACCCCTTGTGATAAATGCGACAGATGTTGTCTCAAAAAAAACAATCGCGTTCACTAAAGGAAATGTTGAAGAGGCAGTAAGGGCAAGCATAAGCGTGCCTCTTGTCTTCAACCCCCTAAAAAAAGGAAAAATGGTCTTGGTTGACGGGGGCCTTACAGATAATCTATTCTTTGAATACGTGATTCCGAAAGCCAGCCGATACGATCTGTTCATACTGGTGGACACAGGCGGCAGGCCAAGGAAATTCAAGAAGGAATACTCTGTCCTGGGGCTTACGATGCAGTGCCTTGGCATAATGATGAGAAACCAGATAAACCTAAAGCTTCAGCTGCTTGAAAAAGACAACACACCAAATGCCAAGCTCTTCAGGAAAAAAATGGTATACATCGCACCTAACTTAAATATCATGACAGCCACCCAGTTCAGCAGGCTAGATATTGCAATAAAAAAAGGCCACTCTGCTTTTCTCAAGTCAAAAAAAGACATTGTCGCCATACTGAAAAAAAGAAGATAACTCTTCAAGGGAAAATTCATCCAATATATTTATCTAATAAATCTATACAATATCTCTCTTATAAATCTCCCTAAACGCTTAAGGAATACACTAAATACTATAATCTCCTAATACTATATATTATAACATATTATAATAGGATATGCCGCCTGTCAGGTTATCTTGCGTATTTCCATCATGGCTGCACAATAACCTTAGTCCCCACATCTGCCCAGTTGTAGAACCATTCAGCCATATCATTCGGAAGGTTTACGCAGCCATGGCTCATGGGCGTGCCAAAATTGTCATGCCAGTAAGTGCCATGGATGCCATGCCCTTCTTCAGTGAAATACATTGTCCAAGGCACATTTTCAAGATAATAACCCGGACCGCTCATCGTAGTGCTCTCAAGCTTTATCCATATCTCAAACGTACCGAGGGGTGTAGGATGATCCTCAACACCTGTAGACACAAGAGAAGCATTAACGAATTCCCTCTCTCCACTGCAATCATAATCCAATACTGCATAAATCATCTGCTCTGAAAGGTCAACCACAATCTTCCTCTCACCGGAACAAGTCTCAGTGGGAGTCAGCACAGGCGTCTCAGTGGGCGCTGGAGTTAGTGTAGGTATAATCGTGGGTGTATAAGTAGGAGTAGGAAGAGGAGTATAAGTATAGGTAGGCCCGGGAGAAGAAGTGTAGCCAGGAATGGGCTGGAAAGCAGTTGGTGTGAAAGTCTGGACTTTCGCTTCAGGCGTCTGGGGAGCAGAGTCTTGGCTAGGGGCATGATAGCTGCACGCAGCAAGCGCGGTAAGCCCCATAAAAGAGAGTGGCAGAACACACTTTCTTACAATACCCTCCAGTCCGGATTTTACATTCCCCATTAGGACATCCAACTGGGGGTAGTCTGGATTCCTTAATAAACCTTACCGCGCAGCACAAACAATAAGTTCATGCAAAAAACACCTGCCTACTGTAATCTATACTCTTAACAGTTTATACACCTAGCAATCCAGACTTATAGCAAACTATATATAATCTGCATCCCCCGCATTAAACTAATGGCTCTATTCCAAAGGTCAAAGCCACATAGAAAACTAATGGAGATAAGGCACATTATAGAAGGCCATCCCCTATCAAAAAGGATATCCACACCACACGGAAGGGGAATACTCCTTACGAACAAGGCAGGAGGCTACTACAGCGCAGGGGCCTCCACAAAGAGCAATGGCCTTTTTTTCATGCTTGACGGCAGGCTCTACAGGATAATAGAATCAATAGGAACACAGGGTGAGATAAGGAGTGTTACCAACAATTTCTGGAACCTGGAACTTAGAAAACCTGGTTTATTGGAGCGCTTCTTCATGCCGCTCTACACAAACACCCTTGTCTATGAGCTCTCTTCAGCAGCGCCGGTTGACATCATATTGGACATGAGAGAAGCAGATGACTACCGAAGTAAAGGAAGAAGCCATAAGATTACTATTGGAAAAAATCTAATCCTTATAGAATACACAAAATCTCCGGATTCCCACAGCGCCACAGGACACCAGCACCCAAGACACGGCTACCATATCTACATGGCGATAGCAGGGGAAAACTTCATCCACCGCGAAAAAGTTGGGAAATGGATAAAATCAGAATATACTCTTGACAGGGAACTAGACCAGCCACCTTTCGAGACAGAAGTCTATCACGCGCTAAGGCTGTTCTCCAGAAAAATAGTAGTCTCAGCCTCACTAAGCAGAAAAGAGGCTGTAGACACTGCAAAAAAGGTGTTCAACAGGCTCCACAGGCTCTCTGAGATCCAGAGACATTATGTGGGCACAGCCATCCGGAGGACAGGGAGGGCTGAGATTGACGCGGCCCACAAGGCAGCGGCAAACAGCCTTGACGCTCTAACCTTCAGGCATTCAGGCAGGACCATGCTCTATAAGGGCCTTCCCTTCAGCCCAGAAGAATCCCCGAGGGAAGAGGCAATCTCGCTCAAGGCCCTCATCCAGGATGGCCAGCTTGAGACTGCAAAAGACCTGATACTAAGGCAGCTTGAGACAATCGAGGCAAATCCAGCACGTTTTTCCGCAGATGAGATAGGATGGCACTTCAAGAGATGGGCAGACCTAATCACACTTCTATCTGAAAAAGGCATCTATCAGGAATATCTTAGAGGATATGAGATAGAGCACATCACAAATAGGCTTGAGAAAATAATCTCTGCCACAAGACATCCCTGCTCAGACCATGAAGGGTTCTGGCTTTCAGCCCCTGACAAAACCTGGATGGACTCTATAGAAAGACCCGGCCCAAGGCTGGAGCTTCAGGCGCTTAGGCTAGCGATGCACCGCCTGGCATACAAACTCAGCGTAAATGAAACCTATCTTCAGCAGGAGATAGAACTCAAGAAAAAAGTGCTTGACAGGTTCTGGAACCGTAAATACCTTAGGGATGGCTCGGAAGACGGCACAATAAGGCCTAATATATTTCTCGCAGCATACATCTATCCTGAACTCCTGCTAAAAAAAGAATGGGAGGCATGCTTTTCATATGCGCTTCGAAGGCTATGGTCAGGAAAAACAGGCATTCTCACGCTTGACAAAACTAATCCTCTCTTTTCCCATGAATACGATCCGCGCACGCCAGGCGCAAAACATAATGGTACTTCATATTTCTGGCTAAATAATATTTCCGCCATAGCAATGCACAGGATTAGCCCTCATAAATTCAAGGCCAAAATAGGCAGGCTGTCTGCTATATCCACCAGGGAAATCCTCTGGAAAGGCACCATAAACACTCCATCTGAATTCAGCAGCGCAGGAAAACTATCCAGCAAAGGAAACCTCTGCTCTGCCACCAGCGCAGCAACATATATCGAGCTGGTAAACGAGCTCTACCTCAAGAAATGATGCTCCATTGTACTCTTATCTCTTAACATTATGGCCTCATCAGTATATAGGCCATGCATCAACACGAGCCGCCTTGCCTCCACCATCAAAACCTATATAAACAACCTTATTGATTAAAGCGTCCATGGTATTGGAGGCCCTAATTAATCCACTTAAGGCTGAGAAGAAGCCCTGGCAGACATTCATCTGGGGATTCATCTACGCAACAGTCGCTATCTTTGTGAGCCTTTACCTATTCAGGGAATACTCAAGCATGGTGATGGTCTCGCTCACCGCGATGGTCTCAGTCCCATTAATCTACGGGGCCATAAAGCTTGAAGAGAAAAAAGACATGGAGATAGAGAGCGAGGTGCTCCTCTTCAAAGAGCACGGCAAGGTTCTTGCATTCTTCATCTTCATGTTCTTTGGCTATGTGGTGTCATTCAGCTTCTGGTATGCCGTTCTTCCCAACTCCACTACTCTTAACCTGTTCGACGCCCAGATAAACACACTGAATGCTATAAATGGGCCTGCCACAGGAAACGCAATAAATGTGGGTGGAACTCTTGCAAAAATATTCTTCAACAATGTGCGCGTTCTCGTGTTCTGTCTTCTCTTTGCCTTCTTCTACGGCTTTGGCTCTATTTTCATCCTCACCTGGAACGCCTCAGTGCTAGCAACCCTCATAGGCACAATCATAAAAGAGAGTTCAGGCTCATACCTGATCGCGCCAGTCGTACTCCTGAAATATTCCATTCATGGCATACCAGAGATAGCAGCATATTTTCTGGCGGGCCTCGCAGGAGGCATTGTTTCAATAGCTGTCATAAGGCATGACTTTGGCTCTGAAAAATTCAGGCATGTTCTGGTAGACTCACTTGACCTTACTGTTGTGTCTATCCTTCTGCTTGTTGTGGGGGCCCTTTTGGAAGTGTTTGTATCCCCCTTGGTCTATTGAGAATCTTTCTTGCAGTAACATTTTCTTCAATTAGCGAAGCTTTTTGGCTATAAAAAATTAGCATTTATTAATTTCATATATTGTTTATATATAAATATTATTTTTGTCACTTCTTAGTTAATAAAATACCAAAAGATTTATATATGGGTGATTATTACTATGTAGTAATAACTTTTTGGAGGCAAAATCAAAATGGGAAAAGTTCAGAACGCATTTATAGCATTGTCAGTTGGTGCATCAGTCGTATCATGCTGCGGAGTTACAGCTCTGGCAGCTGATAGGTACATGAATAGAGAAGACGAAAAGCCTGCTCAGACAGAGAGTTCCAATGGGTTGTATCTTCCCTGGAATCTTTACAAGTCTGACGGAAATTCTTCACAGATGACAGGCGCACAGCCCACACCTCAGCCCACAGCTGAAGCAACAACATATGCACCAGTTGTACAGGCTACACAGGCTTCAGAGTATTGCAACCCAGCTGATCCAACCTGCGGAGGGCAGATACTCAACACACTTGAAGAGGCAAGAGATGATGCCTCTCAGCAGACAGGATGGACAGAGGTTGGCGAGCCATGCTCCACCTCTATAGAGGCCTGCATCCAGGACGGAATCATGCTTTCACAGCAGAGGCTCATAGACCTTGGCGTATATGACGAGCAAAGGAATATGGGTGGGGCTCCAGGGGACTGGGACCTCCAGAGGCTTGTCCTGAACGAGACGCACGACGGCTCACATGAGATATACTACATCTTTGGGAATGGGCAGGAGAGTGCAACCCACAGGTTGATACCCTCTGCAGATCAGTGGAAGGCTTACGTCAATGTTCTTGGAGGAGATATGCTCCCCTACAATGAGACGACAATAAGAGACCATGATACATTTGTGGCAGATGTAAAAAGCCAGGGATATACACTTGAGCAGCTTGCAAATGTAATGGTGCAATCTCCAGATGTTCAGAAACAGGGTTACAGCCTTGCAGGCATAATGGACGGCCTAGAGCATGGATTCCTCTATGTGTGGGCACCAAATAAGATACCCTGCAAAGACGGCTCAAATTCTCCAGGGATGCTGACAATCTTAAAGACAGATGAGAGCGGGACAATGAAAGCTTATCCTCTCTCATTCCCTGTAGATGACCAGCTTCTGGATCAGGCCATTGATATGTCTTTGCCTCATTACAGCAATTAATTATTTTTATTTTTTCTATTTATTAATTATACAGCAAGACAGGTGAAAAATGGGAAACTCAAAACTATTCAAGGGCTTCGGGCTTGTATTTCTTGTTTTAGTTACCCTCACCATAGTCAGCGCTCTCGCCTCAGGCCTGGAGTACTGCGGTGATGGGCTTTGCAACAACGGCGAGACATGCTATACATGCTCAAATGACTGCGGAGGCTGCGGTCCTATCTGCGGCAACAGTATAGTAGAGACAGGCGAACAATGCGAGAGGCCCAGCACCACTAACAATGTGAACTGCGGCCAGAGCACAACCAAGTGCAGCGGCACCCTTACAGCAACAAGGGATTCATATGGGGATTGTAACTCAGTGTGCGACTGCTCATATGATTCCTTCTCAAGCTATAAGTGCGTGAAGGGCTCCTGCGGAGCAGTCTGCTCAACAAGCGCGGACTGCAACGACAACAATGCCTACACAACCGACACCTGCACAAGCACCTGTTCTTGCACCCACACTACCATACAATACTGCGGTGACGGGATCTGCAACAATGGCGAAACTTGCAGCACTTGCTCTAACGATTGCGGTCCCTGCGGCCCAGTCTGCGGCAACAGCATAGTGGAGACAGGTGAGGATTGCGAGCGCCCAAGCACCACAAACAACGTGAACTGCGCGCAGACCTCAACAACATGCAGCGGCGCTCTTACAGCCACCAGAGACGCCTATGGTAACTGCAACTCAGTCTGCGATTGCGTGGATGATTCATTCTCAACTTATCAATGCGTAAAAGGTTCATGCGGAGCAGTCTGCTCAACAAGCGCGGACTGCAACGACAACAATGCTTATACAACCGACACCTGCACAAGCACCTGTTCTTGCACCCACACTACCATACAATACTGCGGTGACGGGATCTGCAACAATGGCGAGACCTGCAGCACATGTTCAAATGACTGCGGTCCCTGCGGCCCTATCTGCGGCAACAGCATAGTCGAGACCGGCGAGGATTGTGAGAGGCCAAGCACAATAAATAACGTGAATTGTGCGCAGACTTCCACAAAATGCAGTGGTACCCTTACAGCGACTAGAGATGCACTAGGCAACTGCAACTCAGTGTGCGACTGCGTAGAGGATTCATTCTCAACATACCAATGCGTGAAGGACTCCTGCGGAGCAACATGCGCAACAAACACAGACTGCAATGACGGCAACGCCTACACAACCGATGTATGTACAAGCACATGTTCATGTACCCACACAACAATCCAGTACTGCGGAGATGGGATCTGCAACAATGGCGAAACTTGCAGCACATGCTCAAACGACTGCGGTCCCTGCGGCCCAGTATGCGGCAACAGCATAGTCGAGACAGGTGAGCAGTGCGAGAGGCCCAATACACTAGATAATACAAACTGCGCTCAGAGCACAACAACCTGCGATGGGAAGCTTACCGGCACAAGAGATTCGCTTGGCAACTGCGGCTCAACCTGCAGCTGTGTTTATGATCCTTTTTCAAACTTCAAGTGCGTGAAGGGCTCCTGCGGAGCCGTGTGCGCCACCAATTCAGATTGTAATGATAATAATGCTTACACCACTGACATCTGCACAAGCACCTGTTCATGTACCCACACAACCATAGAGTACTGCGGAGATGGGATTTGCAACAACGGCGAGACCTGCAGTACATGTTCGAATGACTGCGGCCCCTGCCCGCCAGTATGCGGCAACAGCATAGTCGAGACCGGCGAGGACTGCGAAAGGCCGAGCACCACAAACAATGTGAACTGTGGCCAGACCACTACAGCATGTAGCGGGACACTAACAGGTACAAGGGATACTCTTGGCAATTGCAATTCAGTTTGCGATTGCACATTTGATGCATTCACAGATTTCAAGTGTGTGAAAGGTTCTTGCGGGGCAGTCTGCGCGATAGATTCCGACTGCAATGACGGCAATGCCTACACAACTGACACCTGCACAAGTAGCTGCTCATGCACCCATACAACAATAGCTTATTGCGGGGATGGAATACTGAATAATTATGAGCAGTGCGAAAAACCCAATACGACAAACAATGCATTTTGTAATCAATCTACCACAGCGTGCAGCGGCACGTTGACTGGAACTAGGGATTCTTATGGCAATTGCGGCTCATCTTGCAGTTGTGTTCCAGATTCATTTACTGACTTCAAGTGCGTGAAGGGCTCCTGTGGCGCAGTCTGCTCAACAAATTCAGACTGCAACGACGGAAATGCATATACAACAGACATCTGCACAAGCAGCTGCTCATGCACCCACACTACAATCGAGTACTGCGGAGATGGGATCTGCAACAACGGCGAAACCTGCAGTACATGCTCAAATGACTGCGGTCCCTGCCCGCCGGTGTGCGGCAACAGCTTGGTTGAGACAGGCGAAGATTGCGAGAGGCCGAGCACCATAAATAATTCGAACTGTATCCAGAGCACAACAGCGTGCAGCGGTACATTAACTGGCACAAGAGATGCACTTGGCAATTGCAATTCAGTATGCGACTGCACATACGATGCATTCACCAACTTCAAGTGTGTAAAAGGCTCTTGCGGCGCAGTCTGCTCAGTTGATTCAGACTGCAATGACGGAAATGCATATACAACAGACACGTGCACAAGCACCTGCTCATGCACCCACACAACCATAGCTTATTGTGGCGATGGAATACTAAATAATTATGAGCAGTGCGAAAAGCCTAACACAACAAATAATGCATTTTGTAATCAATCTACCACAGCGTGCAGCGGCACGTTGACTGGAACTAGGGATTCTTATGGCAATTGCGGCTCATCTTGCAGTTGTGTTCCAGATTCATTTACTGACTTCAAGTGCGTGAAGGGCTCCTGTGGCGCAGTCTGCTCAACAAATTCAGACTGCAACGACGGAAATGCATATACAACAGACATCTGCACAAGCAGCTGCTCATGCACCCACACTACAATCGAGTACTGCGGAGATGGGATCTGCAACAACGGCGAAACCTGCAGTACATGCTCAAATGACTGCGGTCCCTGCCCACCAGTATGCGGCAACAGCTTGGTTGAGACAGGTGAGGACTGCGAGCGACCAAGCACCCTAAATAATCTAAACTGCGACCAGACCACAATAGCGTGCAGCGGCACACTTACAGCAACCAGAGACACATACGGCAACTGCAACTCTGTCTGTGATTGCGTAGAAGATTCATTTTCAACTTTTAAATGTGTGAAAGGTTCATGTGGAGCAGTCTGCTCAGTAGACTCAGACTGCAACGACGGAAATGCTTATACAACAGACACGTGCACAAGCAGCTGCAGCTGCACTTACACTCAGCTACCCTACTGCGGGGACAGCATAATCAACAACGGCGAGCAGTGCGAGTGGCCCAGCACATACAATAACA
>CAYLII010000044.1:0-9762 GCA_964383645.1 uncultured Methanosarcinales archaeon | reverse complement strand
GGAAGCCTGGTGTAGAGCTCATTAAGATGGACATAGATAAGCCTCACTTTCTGGAACTCCTTTTCCTTGAGAAGCTCATGGGCAGTCTTAAGCAGAGTCTCTATTTTCTCCAATGGGTCTCCTGCAAGGTCGTCGCTCTCCAAGGGTATCTGGCCCTTCTTTAGCTTTTTGGGCGCTGTCTTTTTCCTTATGGCGCCCTTTGTTGCCAGGGTATGGCTAATGACAAGAACTATGAGTGTCACAGCCAGGTAAATCATCAATATATAGATTGCAGGAATGCCCCCAACCATATAATCTTCAGCGAAGAAATATGATATGGGCGCCTTGAATATAATAGTGTTCCTCAGGAGGTGCTCTCCTATAACAAAGGGGTTGAATCTTGCTATGCCTTGTATATATGCAGGCATGGATTCAAGCGGAAGGAGCACATCTGAAAGGAAGAGAAGCATGCTTCCTGTAGATACTGCCGCAAGTGTCGCAGTCTCCTGGGAAGAGAAGATTGTGCCTATTGTGATTCCAACTATTGTGAAGAGTGCGATTATCATCATCAGCACAACTATTGTCGGGAAAAAGTTTGCCAGAATGTCCACATTGAAAACTGCCATTGACACCCCAAGTATCAGGAATACCTGCAGCGTCAGGAGAAGCATGGTTGTCATGAAGTTCGAGAATACAAAAACCCAGTCATTTGTCGGCGTGACTATATTCCGGAAGTATGCCGCAGACTTGCGCTCCATCATTACGATGGTCTGGGCGAAGAGGAGAGTAACAAGCATCACCACAAGGACTATGAGGCTTGGGAACATATAGTTTAGGTAAGTATCTGTCACAATAGGCTTTATGGTGGTGCGTATAGGGCTCACTATGCTAGAGGTCTCTTTTACAGGTATGGCGTCTATGTCTTTCTTTGTCTGGTCAGAGTTGGCTTTTAGCTGCATAACCTGGGTGAGGATGTCATCAACTGTTGAGGATATCTCTTTTAGGTCTTTTGAGACTATCTGGTCTCTGCTGGATTTAATCTGGGCAAACTTGGTGCTTGTTGCATCAATCCCCTCATTAAGCTCTGTTAATGCCGCATTCAGCTTGGGAAGCAGGTTCTCATCCACCTTTTCTGAATCAAGCAGCGCACTCTGAAGCTTGTACCTGATGGATTCTATATAAGGCGTTCCTGTCGCATTGATGTCAGAGTTGGCAATATAGTTTCCGAGCGTGTTCAAAAGCACAATACTCTGGTTCAGCCTTGTCTGGAGGCTTATGTTGCCCCTGACAGTATAGGTGAGGTTGGAATTTATCGAGGAAAGTTTTGCGGTGGAGAATGAGTTCCTGTCAAAGCTGAGGTTCATCCCGCTGAGTTTTACGGTTATCGCCTCTCCCTTGGTCTTTACAAGCAGGTTTGACTTTATTATTTCTGTGTAGAGCGGCTCGTCAGCTATTATCCTCTCTCTTGCATCGCCAAGCGTGTTCAGGATTATATCTGTAAGCTCTGTGCTGAGCTCCTCCCTCCTTGATTCCACCTGGGTCGAAATTATGTCTATGACTCCATAAACAAGATTCATCTGGGAGGGATCCACATAGAAGGTGATAAGGTTGTTTGCAGAGGTGGTATTAACCTTTGCTATCTCAAAATCCTTATCGAAAACCATGCAGAGATTGATTGTGCCCTGCTGGATGTTTTCTGAGCATTCTGCCTCAGTGTCGAATTTGATTACTGTCAGCTTTGCTTCAACCGCCTTGTCTATGAAAGAGTCCACAAGCTCGTTGTAGGTGGGGGCGTACACGCCAACCTTTATGCTGGTGAGGCTTGTGTTGCTGAATGCCAGCCCGACAAAGACTGTAAGCAGGAGCGGGCCGAAGATGATTATCAGTGCAGAAACCCTGGACCTCATAAGGATCTTGAGGTTCTTTGATATGACTGACGAGATCTTAGTCATTTTTCCTGTCCCTCAAAAGCGATTCGAAAACCTCAGCAAGAGTGGGCCTTGTGACAGATATGTCCACAAGATGCTCTTTCTGCTTTTTTATTATCCCTAGCAGTGCATACATCACATCGACTGAGTCACGGGTGCATATCACAAGCTCGTGGCCCTTGTTTGTTATTTTGGATATCTTGACATCATGCCTGTTGAGCTGCTTTATGAGTTCATCATAATTTCCGGGTATTGTCTCAAGATGGATCTCCTCATCCCTTGTGTATTTCTCCTTGATGTAGTCCATTGTGCCGACCAGGTCTATCTTGCGCTGGTTGATTATGCCTATCCTTGTGCAGAGCTTCTCCATCTCGTTGAGGAAATGCGATGAGATTATGATTGTGGTCCCATTCTTGTTGATTTTCTTGATAAGGTCCCACATCTGCATCCTGAGAAGCGGGTCAAGGTCAGAGGTAGGCTCGTCAAGGATTAGTACATCAGGGTTTTGGATAAGCGCGCATGCTATGTCAAGGCGCTTTCTCATCCCGCCCGAAAGCTGGTCTGAGAGGAGGTTTGAGAAGCTCTCAAGGCCGACAAGCTCGAGCACGGTCTTGATGTTGTTGCGTTTCACGCTCTCATTTAGGCCGTACATAGATGCGAAGTACTCCAGGTTCTCCCTGAGTGTTAACTTAGGGTAGAATGAAGGCTCCTGAGCCGCAAAGCCGAATATTTTCCTTATCCTCGAGAGGTTCTTAGAAAGTGGCTTGTATGAGATATTGACTTTGGTTTCGGTCTTGCCATCTTTCTTTAAGGTCTGTTTGTCTTCTATCCTGAAGAGTACATCGCCCTCCTGCGGGGTTATAACTCCTATGAGTGTGTTGAGAAGTGTAGTCTTTCCCGAGCCAGAGAGCCCGACCACCCCAAAGATGTCTCCCTTGTAGATCTCAAGATTTGTATTCTCGAATACGGTGTAGCTGCCGTATCTGACAGCTATGTTATCGAGCTTTATTATCGGCTCTTTCTGCGCCGCTTGGGATGACTGCATTGTAGATATTGCCCTTCACCTCTTTTATTATTAAATTTAACTATTCTAGGCATTAGGATATTTAAGATTAACTAATCATCCTAGCCAGGAATTCCTTATCTGGATTTCTTATCGTCAAGCCATCTGGCCAGTATGTATAATATGAGGGCCGAGAAAGCTCCTATAGCAAACCAGAAGGCTATACTCTGGCTGAGCCCTGCGAATATTGATACCTGCGGCGCTGCAAGTTCCGCCGCCTCTGGGGCGGATACTGCCATAATCTGAGCTGCCTCGTCAGTTGCGGTCATGAGTGCCTTCTCCTGGATGCCTCCAGCCGACCTTGCAAGCCCCCATGCCCGACTAGAGAGATACTGGATAGTGAATGTGGCTGCAAGGAGGATACCTGTTATTGGAAGCACGCCCTTAAGCTTCTCCCTGAGCCCGATTTCGCGCCCTGGGGCGATAAGGATGTATTTGTTGGCCAGAGTGTAGTGCCTTACCTCCTTGCCCTTTTCGCTGTAGTGGAACTTGTCCCATTTGACCATCTTGGTGTCCATGAGTGCCTGGAGGTTGTAGTGGGCTGTTGAGATTGGTATCTTCAAAGCCTGGGCTATCTCTGTCTCTGTAGCCGCCTCGCGGTTTGCCAGGTAGTCGAGTATCTTCACAGAGGTATCGTTAGTGATGACCTGGGCTAGCTTCTTTGTCCTGCTCTCCTTAAGCGAGACTACCAGAAAAGACTGCTTTGCCATGATGACTAAAACTATTGCCTGCCCATTTATAAATGTTCACCTAATTTGAGGAGGGGGATATAACGATAACCCAGTATATGCAGGATTTTCAATAAATCTGAGAATATAGATAGATGTATAAGAAATGGGATGGGATAATAAAAGGGGAAAATAAAAAATAGCTTTATCTCTTTGCCGCTGCCATTATCTCCTTGACAGGCTTCATGTCTTTCCATGCCAGCTCGAAGAGCTCTTCAAGCGCCTGGGCGAAGAAAGGCGTGTTTACCCATATACCCACATCATATGTGGGATGGACATCCTTGTCTTCAAGAACCATGAATGTCAGCTCCTTGCCGTCCACAACCACGAATCTCGCCTTTGTGTTGGTATGCTTGACATCTGCAAGGTCGCCTAGCTCCTTTAGGGCAGGCAGGCTTTCCTTTGTTATGGGGGCTGCGATTCTTATCTTCACGCCTCTCTTTTTCACTGCCTCGAATGTTCCCTTTAGCCCCTCGACCTTCCTTATCAGGCCCTGGGTGGTTGTCATGATAGTGACAGTCTTCTCTGCGCTCCTGATTGTGAGCTCAAGATGATTGTAGAGATTATGCCTGCCTTTGAGCGAGCCTGAGAGATCAGATGGCTCGACCAGCTCGATGCCCTGGGAATGGAGGGTCTTTAGCTCATCTAGAACTTCTGTGCCCCTGAGCTCCTCAAGGCGCTTGACCTTTGTGTCTGCCTCTACCCTCATGTTTTTCTTGACTCTCTCGACAACCTCTGAAGGAGGGACTGCGAGATACTTGATGGGCTTGCCGAACTTCATGATGACAAAGCCCTTCTTCTCAAGGCTCTCGAGCACGTCGTAGCTTCTTGACCTCGGCACATTTGCGATGTCAGAAAGCTCGCCTGCAGTCGAGACGCCCCTCGACAATAGCGCAGTCCAAATCTTTACTTCATACAGGTTTAAAGAGAAATACAGCCGTAGCTTACTCAAAAATTCTTCCTTGACTATCATCTAATCCCCTCCAACATATACCTTTTAAGTATATAAGGGCTAATTTGGAACACTCATATTAAAATCTTGCGGTTTTTAGTGTCATCTATGAGTGTGAATTACCCTGTTTTCATAACGTTTACCGGATGGTGACAAAACCACCCGTGTTATCCATCCCCAATGATAGCAATGCATATTTCATATATATAGGTTTGGATGGTTTGGTAGTGGTTTTGGATTATGCGAGAATGGAATAATTATGATGGAGTGCATTGTTTTTTTAAGCTAACTCATCCTGTATCTAAGAAGCGCTGCTATCCCTGACAGGCCGTCAAGGTGCTTTCCAGCGTCATTTCCCGAATTTATTATTACTACACTGCCTGACATTGACTCGACGCCTTGCATGAGCAAGTTAAGCTCCCCAAATGTATCTGCCCCTTTTCTCGCGCTTATGAAAGCGGTTGTGACAAGAAGCGACTGGACAGCGCCTGCCTCTGCAGCAGTTTTTGTGTCATTGAATCCGTATGCGACTGCTCCGTTTTTCGAGATTGCCTCAAGCAGCCTTTCCACAAGTTCTATCTCGCGCGCGTTTCTCTCGTTCTTAAGGACATTTTTTATCTCAGGCCTTTTCAGTATCTCGGCTATCGCGGATTTCCCGACTGCGTTGCATGTCGCAAGGGTTATCTTTGACCTGAGGCTCTTGTCCTCTATCTTTTTCAAGAGGTCCTCCTTCCAGAATGCCGGGCTTGCGAGGATTATGGACTTGATATTGTGCCTTGCTGAATATTCTTCAAGCAGCTTGATAATTTCTGAATAGAAATCCTTTGTCTGTGCTGATGTGTCTGCCTTTTTCTCCATCTCCCCACTGAGCTCTGCAAGGATCCTGTAGCCCTGCTTTGTTAGTATGGCAAAGTATGCCTCCTCCCTGTCAAAGGCGCAGATGAGTATCTCAGAGCCCTTGTCCTTGGAGGCTTCATCAAGGCGCTCAAGCTGGTAGTTGAGCCATCTCTGCTTGATGATGGTGAGCTTTGTGTTTGGCTCAACAGAGAGGGTATGGTAGCTTCCCGCGGGAATGTCCTCTGCTGCCTCATTCACCTTGCCAGATAGCCTAAGCACATCTGTGTACTCATGAAATCCCAGCTTCTCCACTGTGATTGAGAGCATGACTGTCTTTTTGAAAGCGGATGAGCTTGTGCCGTCCTTGTCAGAGAGCTTGATCTTTCTCTGGGTTAGAGCCCTGACTATATCGCCAGCGTCTATGAGCTGGCTGAGGTACCAGAGGTCATCAAGGTCTTCTGCCTCCAGGAAAACCTCTCCGTGCTTCAGGTCTTTCTTCAGGATTTTCATATCTTGTCCCTAATCCTCAATTGTTTTTAAATGTTTTTGCGAGGGAATTTTTTTTAAGAACATTTAAATAAGGAATTCCCCCCAGCAGGCTTATGATAATCGCTGTATCAGGAACACCCGGAACTGGAAAAACCAAGCTGGCAAAGGGCCTTGCAAAGGCGCTCAATTACAGGTATCTTGACGTGAAAAAGCTGATAGACGAGAAGAAGATTGGCTCAGGCTATGACCGGAAGCGCAAGTGCAAGATAGTTGATACGGGAAAGCTCAACAAGGCGCTGATAGAGTTAATCAGGAAGAACCCTGATTTGGTAATCGACTCGCATCTGAGCCATTATCTTCCAAATGAGTATGTCCATAAGTGCATCATCACGACCTGCGGGCTTGATGTTCTTAAGAAAAGGCTTGAAGATAGGGGATATGCAAAAGGAAAGGTTGCAGAGAACCTGGCAGCTGAGATTTTTGAGACCTGCCTGACAGAGGCAGAGGAGGCAGGCCACAAGGTGATGGCAGTTGATACAACTCAGAACTACAAGATTGAAAGTATTGTAAAGTTGCTGGGAGCAGAGGCCAAAAGAAAATGAGCTATGAGCTTAGCAGCCTGGACCTGCATTATCTTGTCAAGGAGCTTGAGGCTCTCAAGGGAGCAAGAGTGGATAAGATCTACAGCCCGGGAAGGAAGGAGATATTGCTGCAGATGTTTCAGACCGGCGCTGGAAGAAAAATTCTCAGGATCAATGCGCCAGAATATATCTATCTCTCTGAATTCAAGGAAGAGCAGCCCGAGAGGCCATCTGGATTCTGCACTCTTCTCCGGAAGTATCTTGATAATGCGAGACTGAGAGAAATTAATCAGATGGGCTTTGAGCGGATAATCGAGCTGGTATTCGAGGGAAAAGAAGGCACATACAGACTGCTCGCAGAGCTGTTCAGCAAGGGCAATCTGGTGCTCTGCAAAGAAGACTACACAATAATAATGCCTGCCGAAAGCCAGGACTGGAAAGGCAGGAGCGTAAGGCCTAAATTAAATTATATCGCGCCGAAAAGAGAATTTGATTTTCTTACGATAAGCGAGAGAGAACTAAAAGAGGCAGCGGCTGGCTCAGGAAAGAGCATAGTGAAGTTTCTTGCGGCAGATATGGGTCTTGGCGGAAGATATGCTGAGGAGCTCTGCGCTCTTGCAGGAATCCAAAAAAACATGACCCAGCTGGAGGATGAGGATCTTAAGAGGATTCTTCATGTCAGGAAGAGGCTCATATCCGAAAAGCCCTCTCCAAAGATCTATTTTGAGCAGGGCGGGATAAAGGCCATTGCCCCATTCGGACTGGCCACACTGGAGGGTATGGAGACCAGGGACTTCAAGAGCTATAATGAGGCGCTTGACTTTGCGCTCAGCAGCGGCATCTCAGCAGGCAGCGACTCCAGAAAGCTCTCAAAGCACAACGCAAAAATCGAGAGACACCTCAAGATAATCAAAAGCCAGGAGGAATATCTTGCAGAGCTTGAGAAAGAGGCGGAGGAAGAGAAACTGAAAGGCGAGGCCATCTATAGCAATTACCAGATGATAAATGAGATAGTTGCCGAGATTGGGAAGGCGAGAAAAAAATTCTCACTTAGTGAGATAAGAGAGAAAGTGAAAGGGCACAGGGTTGTCAAGGACATAAAAGAGAAGGAAAAGATTGTTGTTCTAGAATTTGAATAGATTGTAAAATTCATGCTCTGAACATGAGCATTGAAAAAAGAATTATCCAGATAGAATTTAGTGCCAGATATATAAGCTCGGCTGTGCCCATTTTATGCTTCATAAATAGGATATAGATTCCCATTATCGCGGATAATAAGGTTAATACTAGCCCCACTAAGCCGAAAAAAGGCAGGACTTTTAAGACAGACAAACTAATGACAAACCCGTCAAGAAACAGTAATGAGAAAAACAGGATAGCCCAACGCTTATGAGTCTTACTATCTGGTTGTTTTGCGGAATAGCCTGTCAGAATCAAGAAGAAGGATGCTGATAAGCCAATAGCTAGGGGGATTAGATTTGTGGCTGGTATTAAAGTATTGTAAAGGCCTGCCATAAATGGGAGGTTGATAAGTGAGATTAAAAGACAAGCTAGAAAAATTCTTTTTCCCATGTGCGGGATTTTTCCAAAATCGCTTATTGTATCGAACTTAGATTTACCCTTGCCCTTTGGAACCCTTTTCACATATATGGCTGTGCCCATGAAAAGTGCTGTGATTAGAACTCCAGAGATGCCCCCAAATATTCCCCATACACTTAACATAGTCTTTTCAGGAATTAAGACAGAGATTTATAAGCTTTTACAAAGGGTTACCATGCATAATAAAAATAATAATACATTAAAATAAATAAGAGTTTGGATGTACAAAAAGTTTATAACACCAACAAACCAATTGTTACACCATGAAAATTGCCGCTGATTTGCATATCCACAGCAGGTTCTCGAGAGCCACTTCAAAGGATCTTACTATTCCAAACCTGGAGAGATATGCCCGGATGAAAGGGCTTGATCTGCTGGGCACAGGTGATTTTACACATCCCTTGTGGATTAAGGAACTAAAGGATAGCCTTTCTGATGACGGAAGCGGGATTCTTAAGACCAGCTCTGGCTTTAGTTTTATCCTCCAGACAGAGATTTCCTCAATCTATACAGAAGGCGGGAGGGGAAGAAGAGTGCATAATATCATCCTTGCCCCAAATATTGAAGTGGTTGAGCAGATAAATGCTGAGCTGGGAAAGATAGGAAGACTAGACTATGACGGAAGGCCTATCTTTAACCTGCCATGCCCTGAGCTTGTTGAGAAGATGATAAAGATAAGCCATGACATTGAGGTTGTGCCTGCCCACATCTGGACTCCGTGGTTCTCTATATTCGGCTCAAGTTCTGGCTTTAATTCAGTAGAGGAGTGTTTCGGCGACCAGGCCAGGCACATACATGCTCTTGAGACAGGCCTCAGCTCTGACCCTGCGATGAACTGGAGGCTTTCCTCGCTAGACAGATACACCCTCATCAGCAATTCAGATTCCCACTCGTTCTGGCCATGGAGGATAGGAAGGGAATGCAACATATTCGAGCTTAGAGAGATGAGCTATAAGAGAATCCTTGATGTGCTTAGAAAAAGAGAGGGTTTCAAGGAGACTATAGAGTTCTGGCCCCATGAAGGCAAATATCATTATGACGGGCACAGGAACTGCAATATCGTGCTTGAGCCAAAAGAGGCAATAAGGCACAACAATATTTGCCCAATATGCAAGCGCCCTCTTACAATAGGCGTGCTGCACAGGGTTGAAGAGTTGGCTGACAGGGCAGAGGACTTCAGGCCAGAAGGTGCTGTGCCTTTCAGGAACCTTATTCCCCTTTCAGAGCTTATAGCAGGCGTGACAGGCGGGCTTCCTGCATCAAAAAAGGTGTGGGAGGAGTACAACAGCCTCATCAAGACTTTCAAGAGCGAGCTTAATGTCCTGCTTGAGGCAGGTGAGGAAGAGCTCAGGAAGGCTGCGCCTGAGAAGATAGCAGATGTCATCCTGAGAAACCGCACTCAGAGGATAAGATTCCTGCCAGGCTATGACGGGGTGTATGGTGTGCCTGTGTTTGATGACTCAAATGAGGAAGAGATGAGGGAGAGGCAGAGGAAAAGCATTCCTGCTAAAGAGGAAGAGGGTTCTTCCAAAAAACATGGCAGGGGATCTAAAAAAGAGCCTAAAGAGGCGCAGGGCCAAAAAGGGCTTTCTGAGTTTTTCTAGGC
>CAYLII010000043.1:0-10308 GCA_964383645.1 uncultured Methanosarcinales archaeon | reverse complement strand
GGAAAAAAATCCCACATAGCTTTATAAATGAAAAAACATCATATATTCTCTTATAAGGATGTGCTGCGTGGTGCAAAGGTGTAAATATGGAAGATAACCTGGAAAATAACCTGGAAACTTATTGCGAATACTGCCCTGAAGATCCATTTGAGGGGGCACCATATCCTCCATATCCCACTTATTCTACATATACTTCACAATCACCATATACATTACTCTCAGACAGGCTGTCGCAGATCTGCTTAGAGCTATCTTCAGTCTACGGACTATCCTCAGATTATGGACCTTCTCCTGACTACATATTATCACCTGACTATGGGCTATCCCTTAAATCTGAGCTATCCCCAAAAACATCCTCAAATGGAAATACCTATTCTCCAGAGAGATGGTACATCCTACCAATCATGCCTAAAATAAACTCTGGCAGCAGGAAAAAAAAGGCAAATCAGAAAAGATTGCCTTATGAAATACCTGGCCGGGGCAGATATGGCCGGATAGGTTATGGGGGGAGGGCAGGCAATCCAAGAATTCCTGCAAGAGGATCTGCCATGCACGGCTCTGGAAGGAGGAGCTCTCCAAATTATGACAATACTGCTCACAGACAGCTCTACATACCCAAGCACATAGATGACAAGCTCTCGGATGCGGCGATGAAAGATTATGAGGAGATGCATGCGCTCATATACGATGTGAATCCAAAAAATCCCAATCAGGGAGTGGTCTCTGAAAGCTACCTGCTGGGCAGGGGCGAGAAAATGAAATCCGGCGACAGACAGGCCTCCTGCCAGGCAGACCCAGAAAGGCTTGACGGCCTGGTGAGATACCTCAACAAAAACCCCGGCAAAAGATTCGCGCTCAACCACACCCACCCCAAAAAGGCGCTTGACAACGGATTTCCGCCTGAGGTGGTCTCAAATTTCTCAAGTCCAGACGTTTCGGCATTCCATAACCTAAAGGGCCAGTATCCAGAGGCCATATTCACCCTGAAATCCCCCTTCCCTGGCTACAGCACGCTTGGTACATACAGGCAGCCCATTGTTATAGATAAGGGGCTTGAAAAGAAAGTTCTTGAAGGGTATAATCCATCAAGCAGATCTGGCAACAACTGGCAAAGCCCGTATGGGGCATATGGTTTGGGCAGCTACAGCCTGCCTCTCCCGGCAGCATCACTTCTATACACTAATTAATTAGTCTCAATTGTATTAAATTGAATTATCTATAAAAAACGCAATTTTGTCTTTAACCAGCTTCAGGGGCAGGAAGGCCTGGGGGCATGATATTGGGCTTTCCAAAGCAGTGCACGCTGTCAGGGAAAACCTCATCGATATAGCACTTCTTTGCAGATGTGTCCTCAACCCAGTCGTCAGCTATCGGGCCGTAGTCCTTGCTGTAGGTAGGGTGCCAGAGCGAGTACACGCTTATCGGCACCACAATCCTCTGGTTTTTTGCCTCCCATATATTTTCAGAGAATGTGAAGATGTAATCGACAGAGAACTCTATCTCAAACCAGTCGTACTCATTCTGTCTTATATCTACAATATGGTAGCTTAGCTCGTAGGAGTCAGGCTTAAATGAGAGCGAGGCAAGCGCCATGTGAAGCGTGCTGTTTGTATTGTAAAATGTGGGAATTGGCTCATAGCCCGGAAGATCCTCTCCGCTCATTACTAATGGAATCTGGCCAGGAGGCAATACCGCAGGCGAGCGGGCCTCTATCATCTCCTCAAGCGCGGGCTTTGCGGCAGCAGCCATTATCACATACACATAATAATCCCTGAAATCGCCCATGAAGTCATCCATAACTATCATCCTTGCCCTCTCTGTCACAAGCTCCCTCTCGCCCATCTCGACAGCAGCCCGGTTCTGGAATATGACAAACAGCGCGAAGAGTATCACAAGCACGCTCACTGACATGTACATACCCTTCTTGTTCATCATTTCCCTCTCCTCTGCCAAACCTTGGCTGTGAACAGATACGGGTTCTCGCTCACGAACTGGCCGTTGAAATCATAATAGCCAATAACTGCTCTTGAGCCAGCCATCAATAGATCTGTCTCAGGGTCAGTAATCTCCATCCCCAGGTTATAGTTTAGCCTGAAAAGCTCAGGGCACACCCTTGCCTCGCCAGGATAATCCTCAAACTCCACCCTGAGTATCGCAGCGCTCTGCAGCCCGTTCTCGACACCAGGGCCCGACACATTGAACAGCTGGAACTTGCTTCCATCAGCCGCTGAAGGCAGGATTATGAAAGGGCTTTCAGGCACTGGCCTGAATGAGAGCACGCTGTAATCCCCAGGCGCCCCGGGAGGTATCAGCGAGAATGGCCTCACCGGGGTGTAGGGGTTAAGCACAATTATCCTCTTGTCAAGACAGTCATTTTCAGCCAGACATTCATAATCAGAGCAACCTGAGCACTCCTGCTTTTCGCAGTTCGAGCCCAGGCTGAACACATACACCGGGCAGGCCTCGGACGTGAACATGTAGCTAGTCTGCAAACTGAGATAAAATATCCTCACCTCAGAAAGCCCGTCAGGCATCACATTCATGCTCTGGGGAAATGCAGAGGGGATAGGCTGGAAAATAAGGCTGGATGTGTCTCCGCTCTCCCACACAGAAGTAACCACTCCTGGATCTCCTGAGAACTCAAACACCTCGCTGAACTGGATATTAGTCCACTGCCCGTCATGAAGCAGGTATCTTGGCGCCTCAGGAAGGCAAGTTATCCAGCCCTCAGGCATGCCCTCTCCAGTATACCTTATAGTAAGGTATGCCTCAGCCTCATAGAATGTGATTCCGTCCTCTGTGAACCTTGCGCTCACAAGGATTGTGCTGTTGGTTGGCGCATACCATCCCTTTGGTAGCAGGGGAACTATTGTGAGGTTGCCTGTAGTGCCAGGCTGGACTGTTATTGTAAAGTTCACAGGCTCGCTAAAGCTGAATACAACATCCTCCAAAGGCCATGGGAACCAGGCAGCCTTTGATATCATGTCAGTAAGGGAATAATCATATCCTCCCGGATAATAGGAATAGTCAAAAGAGATATAAGAGTCGCCAAGCACAAGCTCAGGCGCCTCGAGCATGCACATCTCGCTGCAGCCGTCATAAGATATGAGATTTCCGTCATCGCACTGCTCGCCCACCTCAAGCAGACCGTTTCCGCAGGAGGTGGTTTTCTCATATATTATAGTAAGCTTTGCAGCGTCCGATATGTTTATTGTAAGGTTAGTCACCACCACCTCTCCAGTCAGGTTAAGGATGGTCCTTGCTATGTGGTCATAAATTGCCTTCAGCTCATTGGGGTCGCTGCTTCGGTGATACTCACCCCCATTAAGCTCAGCTAGGTAATTCATCAGCGTTATTGACCTTGTGCAGCTTTCGACCTCACCAAAACCGATTGTGTAGAAAATCACATCCAGGTCATTTGTAGCCCTTTCTGCTGAATATATCGTGCTCTGTTCTCCAAGCAGGCAGGCATCATCATTGCAGCCGTCTCCTGGGCAGTCGCTCTGCCCTGTCTCATCGCAGAACCCGAGGCATACCAGGTCAGTATCAGACCATGGGGTAGGGAGGATGCCATTGCAGCCGTCATTCGGGCAGTGGGTAGGAACTCCGTCAGTCATGAGCACAATCACCTTTGACCTGTTGGCACTGCTCTCCCTCTGCAGAATATTGTAGCCGGCATTTATCGCGCAGGCAAGGCACGTCCTGCCCTTGCCCTGCTCCTGTATATATTCATCTACATAATCTACTATGCTAACTGCATCTGTGGGATCAACCTCAAGCCTGTATTCAGTCCCGTTTTGGATAGCCCAATTGTTGATGAAAAGAGGCCAAAGCCTGTTGCCCTCATAGCTCATCACAGTATTTATCAGCTCAATGTCAAGGCAGGCAGAAAGCACGAACCTTCTTGCGTCAAGCGGGATTGGCTGGGTGAAATCACAGCTCTTCCAATACATATTTCCCTGAGATTCGCTGTCATTAAGCGCCTTCTTCATGCTGCCTGAGGAATCAGAGATTAGGATGATGTCTGCGTTACCAAACACGCTCTCATTAACCATCACGATGCCCTGGTTTGGTAAGCATGTTGCTGACACATCAAGAGTCTCTGTAGTAGGCATAGTCCAGTCAGGGTCATGAGGAATGATGGTTATTGTGCCGTCTGGATTCCTTGTGATGATGAAATTCTCAGATTCCTCCAGCACAAGATCTATTGTGCTCACATTGCACATGGATATATTCACATAGCCTATCATCTCGCTGAGATTATACACATACCCGCCGGGAAAATATGATGTGTTGAACCTTACAGTCGAATCCACAATGTCAAGCGCCTCAATCTCCACAGACTGGCCTGAGGCAGGGCTAGTAAACAGGAACAGGAATGACATGATTAGAGCTGCAGCAGTGGCAGCCATTACAAGATGCCTGCTTGGCAATCTCCTTATACTCTCTTTAGGTTTTTTCTTGCCTTCCATATTCATTTCTGCCTTCTAATTACCCCTCCTACCTTTAGGGATAAGAGGGATAAGTTTCGCTGTTGTAGAGCTCCAATGTAACCGGGAACTCGAAATTGGTATATAACACTGAAAACCCGAATCTCTTCTCGTCAATAACCTTGTTTGTGACAAATATCTCATGGATTGCCTCTTCCACATCTTTGCCAGAGCGGGTGCCTGTCTCTATGACCTCTGCAAACATCTCCAATATAGTCGGGTCGCTGCTCCGCAGCCCTGACTCAGTATCCCCAGAGCCGCAGACAAGTGTGGTGAGTTTTGGGTAGCTGGGGCATCTGCAGTTTTCAGGGCTTGTATAGCAGATGTCAGACACCCTTGTGTGCGAGAGCACCCCTATAACATCCTGGGAGAGCCTCTCTATCACATAAGTGGTCTGGCCCTCGCGCGCGAACTGGAAATATATCAGGGCAAAGCCTATCATGAGTATGAAAATCGCTATTGCAGCATCCAATGTGAATACATATCCCTTTTTCATATTGCCTTGCACACCACCATGTTCATCTGGACAATCCTGCTCGTGTCAGGGCTGCCCGTGTCATACAGCACAGGTATAAATAAAGACATGACATCCCCATAATCCTCGCAGGGATTCTTGCCTGCCCTTATCTTTGAGTCGCAGCTCGTCCCATCCCTTACTCTCCCTATTGCCGCAAGCCCGCTTCCCATCTCAATTAGTCCTGTATTGTCCATAAGATAAAGGCATGTGTCATAGCCTGCAGGTTCCAGCCCTATGCCGTGGGCATGCCCCACAAAACCAACACTGTAAAGGTCAAAATCAGCTATCTGCCCCGAAGAGTACCTTGAGGCGAAATCAGCCAGCTTATCAGGATAGACCCTGTGCACAGAGAAAAATATGCTATCTCCTCCAGGGTCTGCAGGGTCATTGATGAGATTGTTCTCCAGATTGTCAAACACATACTCCATCTCAAAATCAAATGCCTTCTTCTCTTCCATAAGCTTGGATATCCCAAAAACCCCTGCAAATAGCAGGAATATAAGTATGAAAAGGAACAGGCCTGTGGTAAAATCAAAGGCCAGCATCTGGGACTTTTTACTTAGAACTGCCATTATTCCTCCTCGTCCGCAGTCACCTGCACCACCGAAAGAGAGTTTCCCACCTTGCTTATCACAATAGTATTGCCCTCGCCTTCAGCCGAATCAATATCCGGAAGAAACGCTCTTGCAAGAATCCTCTCTGACTCTGCTTCCATTATATAGAGCACATCATCGCCGCTGCTAAGCTCAGCCCGGATAGGTGTGTAGCCTATATTATCCGGAATTGTGATGTTTGAAATGAAATTGACAGGCGAGAGCGAAGCGATAATCACCCTCTCTTTCACATCCCTTGCCATGTTGTTGGCCTCATTCATTGGGCTGTTTGCGCCCTCAAGCCAGACAGGCACAAACCCTAGTATGAATATCATCAGGAACACTGCGACTGCCAGGAGTATAGAGAACTCTACAGATATCTGGGACTTTCTCATCTTGGGGTGATAGAGACCTTCGCGGTGGAGTCCGCGCTGTCTAATATGGTCTCAAGCTTGAATTCCTTCCTGCCGGACTTCATCACAGATCCCTCGAAAAGATAGAGCGTGCAGGTATAGCCTTCATAGCCGCATTCATAGACTATCTGGCCAGACGGGTCCGAGACCATCTTCACCTCGCTGTTTGAGAGGGAGTACACTCCCTCGACAGAAGTCAGCGGGACGTCAGACTCGAAGATGAATTTCCTCGCGTTTGAGTACTCTGTATTGAAGCCGAAATAGTAGAAATGCCTGTCAGGCTCGGCAGACTCGTCTGTGAGGTGAAGCACAAACATCTTGTCTATATTACCGGGGAGCTGGTACGTCACCAGCTTTTTTGAATATATCCCCAGATAATATACCTGCTTCGCGTCATCGGTCAGGCCTTCTCCGAACTCCACGGCCTGCTCTCCGCTTATCTTCTCTCCCACGCTCCCGGTAGCTGAGCTGTACACCCAAATAAGGATGGGCGTAATCACAGCTACCAGGATGAAACCTGTAAGTATCAGGTACTCGAGGGAGATCTGCGACTTGCAGTTCATCTACGTTTAGCCTGCTGCTTTGATTCTCAGGCTACCCACAGTTTCCTGGGTGACAGCGCCTTCCTTATATTTATAGGAAGTCACAATCTTTGCTCTCAGCACCTTTCCTGGCTCTATGTCGCCTGCATTTACTGTCACAAGCGCGATATCGCCTGGAGCAAGGGTGTTGGTAGTGCTTATTGGAGCCCCATCCACTGTTCCATCTCCAGATACTATCGCTGAGAAATGAAGCGAATCGCTGTCAGTGACCTGGACAGACAATACTTCTATAGGCTTCTGCCCGATATTCCTGATTCCAAGCTGGATTGTTCCGGTTCCGCCAAATGAGAACTCCTCGCACTTCAGGTCGCCTGTGCCGCCGAGGTCGCAGCTCTCTGGAAGATAGCTTCCTATGTCAAGCACGCCAAAATACAGCAGCCCGGCAATCACCGAGAGGGCCACAAGAATCACGAGCCCGTATATAATCATGGTCTCGACAGAAAGTTGTCCTAGTTTCGATTTCATCTTTTTTCTCGCCTCTTTTGTGTTTTAATATTTTAGAATATTTTGCCAATATTCTATGGGGGCTTTGCGCCCTGCGCATATGCCTCAATATACAATTATCTATATTCCCTTGTATCAGGGATATATATTCTTTGCGGTTTTCAAAGGGGGCATGCGTATATCTGAATCAATTTGAATTATGTTGCTTTTTCCCTTTTGTTATGCCCTTTCTTTTCTGCCTATCTTCTCAGCAGCAGCGCGCCCGCAGAGCAGTCATAATTTGAGCTAACCACAAGTATGATGTCAAGATCAACCATTTCCGCATTCTTGAGCGCCATGTGGATGTTGCAGAGAGTGTCAGCATGCCCCAGGTTTCCCTTCTCAGAGGATGCGTTGTATATGCTGGACTTAGTAAGATCCAGCCTGCTTATCAGCAGCTCTGTCTCCCTCGGGATTATGTGCGATTTTATGAAAAGGTCCACATCCCTCACCCCAAGGTTAACAGAAGTCAGTGAGAACTCAATCGCCTTTCTTGTGTTTTCCGAAGCCCTTGCGGCAAGCTGGGAAAGCATATTGTTTAGGAAAATCTTGTTAGTGACAGGCAGTGGAATCCTAAAAAGTCCTTTCTTTATAGAGCTTCCCCCCCTAATCCAGCTTATCTCCTTGTTGATAATCTCATCTGTCAAATCTGTGTAGTGGTCTATCACAAAAGAGGTCGTAAGAATCACGTTCCTCTTGACCTCCTTGCTAAGCACAACTGCCGCAGCCCCGTCTCCGAATATGCCGTTTGCAAGCCTTGACTTCTCGCCCTTGTAGTAGCACGACTCCTCGAACCTATGCGAGGACACCACAAGCGCGTTCTTCAGGTTGGCCGAATTTATCAGGAGGTCTTTTGCTATCTGTATTGCCATCAGGCTAACTATGAATCCTCCCTCCATGTCAAACCCGTAGGCGCTCTGGAGGCCCAGGTGGCTTATCATCTCATGAGAGCAGCTCCTTACATACCTCGACCTCGAGACACCCTCGCAGAATATCACCAGCCCTATATCCTCGGGCTTTAGTTTCGCATCGTCAATCGCGGACTTTGCGGCTTTCGCAGCCATAAACAAGGTGTCCTCATTTGGCTCTGAGATATATATATGGCTCACTCCCGGGTCAACAGCATCCCTGTCCAGGTTCGGGGCTTCCTTCTTGAGAAGCTCATCCACGCTAATCCTTTTCTTGGGAAAATAACAGCCGCTTCCTGAAATCCCTATGACCTCTGCTGTTGCCATATATCCTTTTTACCTCAAGTCGCAAACATGGTAAAGAAATTCCCGAACACAAAGAAAAAGAATGTGTAAGAGAGTATTGTGAGGGCGGAGATAACCACTATCTGCTTATAGCCCTCCTCAATAGAGCCAGTCTTTATTATCGAGATTATCATTGAGGTGCTGATGGAAATAAGGACCAGCGCTAGGTATGAGAAGATTATGAAATGGTTGTCATTCACCCTAACTGCCTGGAGCGTTATTGGCAGATTCACATTACCAGAGACCGCAAGTATCTTGGAAGTAATGTTTCTCACCAGCACAATAAGGTGATAGGAGAGCGCAAACATAGCAGGCGAGATAAGCACAGTCACGAATGTGAGGAATATCCTGTAGTTGGATACGCTTGCTATCACCTTGTTCCTGAGGTGCCTTGTGAGCATCATATTCTCATAGAACCTGTCCACTATCTTAGTTATCCTTGTGCCTTTCCTCCAGCCCACAAGTATAAGGTCGAATGTTTCCTTTATGAGGTCTGAATGGTAGTCATCAACAAATTCCCTTATCGCAACCTCAAGGTCGATTCCAAGGCTCACTTTCTCGCATATCAGATGGATCTCCTCAGTAAGATGCCCGAACTCCGCCTCAGTGGAATTTGAGAGCGCCATCTCGAGGCTCTGGCCTGCCTTAAGGTTCAGGGAAAGCTCCTCAAGAAACTCGGGGAACACATCCTCCATCTGCCTCACCTTGGCTGAGATCCTGGCCCTCAGGAGAGAATAGTAGAACGATACTGCCACCGAGCTGAACAGAAAAAATATGGGGAAAAGGAATATCGCAGCAAGCGGTATCTTGACGAAAAACGGGACATTGGCAAATGTGTCATGGGTCACAATCAGCACATCAAGGACAAGACTTATGGCCAATATTATATATGCCGCAACTCCGTACTGGTAGTATGGGACCTCTTTTATGCTGGCCTTCTCCAGGAACCTAATTATGTCCTTCCTGAATTTTTTAGGAATGAGGGAATCTCCAACAAACTCAGTGAAAGTGTACAGCCCTGACTTCTTGTCCTCTTTCTTCCTGCTCATAGCTTCACCTGCGGCCTCAGGCCCTGGACAGCCCTGATAAACACGAAATGCATGAACATCAGGAGCAGAAGGATGATGAAAAGGAACGGGAAAAACTCAAGCTTGATGCCTATTACAGACATTATCAGCACAAAGAAGATAATGCCTATGGCCGGAAGGATTGTCCCAAATATCATATAGACCATCGAGAAAGGCCCGAGGCTCTTCTGGTAATTCTCAATCTCCACTATCCTCTGGTGGGAGAGCTCCCTCATTGTATCTATTAGCGGAGCCTGGACATCGCTTCCTGTGAGGACTGATTTCTTAAGTGGCTCAAGCACCCTCCTGAAGCTCTCGCTCGGAGAATACCTTATAGCATCCTCAATCGCCGGCTCAAGATTTTTTCCAAGATAAATCTCCGCGGCTATCTGCCCGAAATACCTGCTGCCCTTGGCCTTGCTCTCTGATATCGCCTCAAAAGAACTCACTATAGAATTACCTGACTCAAGAAGGGTGAGAAGCATCCCTCCCAGGATAAAGATATTTCCCTCTATCTCCTGCCTCACCATCGCCTTATTCATCGAGGGTATCTTGAGGCACACAAAGAATGCGAGCGAGGAGAAAAGCATGAACACCACTATCACCAGGAGAGGCATGCCTATCTTAAGAAGCACAAGGAATGATATGACAGATGCCGCAAGCCCGGAGAGAATCGCAAATATCACGCACTGCATCACAAAAGATGTGATGTTCACATTCATCTGGGCAAACTTCAGCTCCTCTGAGAGCTTTGGAAAAAGCCTGCTTATGTATTCTTCAGATTGTTCGCTTATTTTGGACCACCGCCTATTTCTTGCCCTTCTTGCCGCCCGGTGCGGTCTCAGGGGGAAGCTCGGGAGCCTTCTCCTGCTTAGGGGGGGCTATCTCCT
>CAYLII010000042.1:0-10389 GCA_964383645.1 uncultured Methanosarcinales archaeon | reverse complement strand
TGAGAGCTCGTTCCGCAAGGAGTTCCCGGTTCAAATCCGGGCGTTGGCGTTTTTTCGTGGGGCTTGGCGTGAGCCAATGCCCCACTGGGCATAGCGGTTAACAAGTATTTGTTAAAACAAAAGATTAATAAACTTAGGAATTCTTAAAATAATGACTTGTACAGCAAGCCATGCAGAGATCTTGTGCGTATTACTTTTTACCTGATTCTCTTAATGAGGCATCTCCACACATGTCATCACTCCAGAGTAATTAAGACCGAAAGATTTATATAGACGGCTGCACATAAAATAAGAATGTGATGGCAAGAAGCTTAAGTAAGGACACGGCAGAGGTGATTACCCGCATTGTGGGCGATGATGTGTTGCCTGTCGTAAAGTACCTGCAAGACAGGAAGAATGTTTCTGAGTTCAAGATTGCCGAGAGCATAAAATTGGAAGTCAATGCAACGCGGAACATGCTCTACAGGCTTCATACCCATAATCTTGTGACGTATGTGAGGAAGAAGGACAGGCAGAAGGGCTGGTACATCAGCTACTGGACATTCAACAAGAGCAGGGTAAAGGATCTGCAGAAGCACAATGACGCAGAGGAGCTCTCAAAGCTCAAGGAAAGGCTTGACAGGGAGGTGCAGAACCAGAACTCGTATTTTATCTGCCCGAATCTCTGCTTAAGGATGGATTTTGAGGATGCCACAAATCTGGATTACAAGTGCCCTGAGTGCGGGCAGCTCCTGAAGCACCAGGATAACACAAAGACTATTTCTAACCTCAAGGACAAGCTTAAGGTGCTTGAGAGCAAGAAGAAAAGGAATAACTGAAGACTGGGCAGCTAGTAAATAAGCTAGCTATAAGTAAGCTAACTAAAATAAGCCGGCTAATTGACTATTGTTTCCTGCATTTTCTGCTTGTTGAAATAAAGCGCCAGGGCGAGCTCGACAAGCGAGACTAGGAAAGCCCAACATGGCATGAAAATGAAAGATATTGCTGTCATCACCAAAAAGAGCATCACCAGGAAGAAGGCTGTCTTCTCTCCTCTGTAGAGGAAGAATACCCTCCAGATCGCAAACCCGGTTATGATAAGGGCTATTGCAAACATCACAAGAGGGTTCACGCTAACAAAACACTGGTCCAGCATATATTCTTTTATTGCCTGCCAGATATATAAATATTGTGGTTTTAGAGAGAAGAATAGATTACTCGCGCATTGCAGTCCAGGATGTTTATTTTAACTCTTTTAATACTTCTCCATATATCGTAAAAGTGATAATCGAGTATATGAATCCAAGTATTGAACTAATCACAGCAGATAATATAGAGACCAGAAGTGCCCAAAGAGATTTTTCTAACGAGAAATCAGACAGTTCTCCCAAATAAGGACCAAAGAAATACCTGGAATAGTATAATTCTCCAACAAAGAATAGAACCCCTACAATAGATATAAGCACTGTAGCCACCAGATATTTGGAGGTAAAGGCTTTAGAAAAGATGTACCTGATGTCAAATCCGGATTTGAAATCACCCTTTTGGATAAATCTTAACACTGCTGCGGGAGTGAAATATCCGATTATGAGACTTACTAGGAGAGTAACAATTAAGCCTGTCCCGTAACTTTCAATAAAACTAATGGGACCTTGTAAGACCAACGATGAGAGCACTGCAACCCTGTCTCTTATGTAATCTATGATAAACCTATTTCCGACTGTAAATAGCAGAATAATTATTGGAATGGAGTAGATTAATACGATTATTCCTGAAAGGAATCCGTTTAGCCACAGCCGGCCATAGTCTTCCCATTTGGGCAGCTCTGATTTGTTCTCCAGGGCAAATTTTCCGGCTTGAAGCGCGTAGCCTGAAACAGCTACATTTGTAAAAAGAGACACCAGCGGGATTGGTAAGCTAAAGAATATGCCTATACAAAGCTTCTTGAGATCTGTGAATGGACGTTTTATTGCCTTGACGTAGTCTACCACGTTATCACCTCATTGCAGATTTAGATGCTTGAAGTTTAAATACCTTCCTGATTCTGGTTGTATATCCATTTCCACAAGCTTTTTAAATAAGGGGCTTTCTCCCTTTAGGCGGTATGACAGGAAAAAGAATAGGCGGATATAGGAAAGGCTCAAGAAACAAGCTTGGAAAAAGCGTAAGAGAGAAGGGCAAGATAAGCCTGAGCAGATATTTCCAGAGCTTTAATGAGGGCGACAAGGTCCAGCTCAACCTAGAATCTTCTGTGGCAAAAGGCAAGTTTTCCACAAGGTACAACGGCAAGGTGGGTGTTGTTGTGGATAAGATAGGCGAATGCTACAATGTCAAGATCAAGGATATTAAGAAGGAAAAGATAATCATTGTCCATCCAATCCATATAAGAAAGCAGCTTTGAAAAGATTTATTAGCAAGCTGATAATAAGCTATCATAATCGCATACAAATGGTGAAATAAGATGTCCAAGCCAAGAATAATCTCCGAGAGCCCGGTCAGCATGGTCGAGGTCAAAGAGGAGATAAAGAGGATCAAGAAGAGGGACGCAGAGCCCTCGTTCAGGGTAACCAAGGTAGATGAGTATCTGTCAAACTTTGTCACGCTCAGCCACAAGGATGAGAAAGAGCTTATAGAGAAAATCGAAAAGCTTGGAATCCCCAGGCTCAGGGACGAGCACATCAAGAAGCTTATAGACCTTATGCCTGTGAATGTCGAGCAGCTCAAGGTCATCATGCAGGGATATGTAATAACAGTCAGCCAGGACAATATGAAGAAGCTGGCAGCGGTATTCCAGGAGTACCTTCCTGAAGAGAAGGAAAAGCCTGCGAAAGCCGAAAGTTCTGAATAAGGCATTTCTTCCCCTATTTTTCTGAGAGGGAGGCAAAAGAAGCTAAAAACAACTGATTTTCAGAAAGATTTATAAAAACAGGAGTTGAGAAAGATGAGCATGGAGGGTGGACGAGAGGAGTGGGCTATAGTACTTGACTTCTTGCCGAACGGCTATCTTTTTGACAAGAGGCCTAGCCATATGAAGACACCCATAGTCCAGGCCATAGGCAAAAGCCACCTGGTCCTATTAGAGCTTGTACCAAAGAAGGAATTTGCCATGCAGCCTCATGAGGTAGTATACATAGGTGACGGCAAAAGGGACAAGATCCACCACATAATTGGAAAGCTGCCTTTCGACAGGCTGACATCCACTGCAAACGCAGAGCTTGAATTCATACTTGAGGATATAATTAAGAACAACGAGAAAGATTTTGTAGAGTTCTTCAATAAGGCAGTGCCTCTCACAACAAGGATGCACTCGCTTGAGCTTCTGCCCGGGCTTGGCAAGAAGAGGATGTGGGAGATACTTGAAGAGAGGGAGAAGGAGCCTTTCAAGGATTTCGCTGACCTCAAGAAGAGGGTGAAGCTCATGCCTGAGCCAAAGACCATCATAATAAAGAGGATTCTCAAAGAGATGTTAGGCAACGAGAAGCACTATTTCTTTGTTAAGGGCTAGGAAGACTTGGGTTTAGTTCTCAAACAGGGCATGCTAAAGGCCGAATATATAAAATAGATATAACACAACATAGACATATAAGAAGATAGAGAAGATAGAAAAGAAAGACAAGAAAAGATTATTCGAAGGAATCTTCTTTATTGCAGTATTCAGGTATAAGATTCTCGTTGACACTTATGCCCTGCAATTCAGTATATCCATCTGGCATACCCTTAAGCATTGTGTCAACCACTTTTCCCTCAAGGTCAGATATTGTCTGGCTTTTGGTGAGAACCAGAAGGTTGAGGATATCATCTTGAGAATAGATTGATCCTGTGCCATTACACCCATCTTCATATCTTAGGTCTAATGTCAATCTTAGCTTAGGCGCCCCACCCAAGATCTTATATTCCAATCCATAACTCGCGTCTGTTATCATTGCATACAGGTGCTCCAACCCAGCCGCATCCTCATAGGTTAACCCATTGCTGTACCAGCCCTGTAGATTGCCCCTCTTTTCTTCTGCAAGCTTTTTGGTTATAGATGATACAGTATCTTCTTGAGTGTTTTTTGGTTTAGCCATGGCAATGGGGTAATCTGGCTTAATTTATATGGTTTGTTGTGCTATTACAACTATATTCCCGATTAGATTATATCCCGGAGAATATGCAAGAAAAACAAGGCCTATGGCAGCCTCTCGAGCTGCCTTATTAGGTAGTTGAGCTCTTCCTTGAGCTTTTGTCCGCCCTCTTTCTTATCCTCTGGGCTTTCTGGAGCCCCATCCTGGTTGGGCTCATCACGGGTTGATTTTATCTCCTCTGGCTTTGTGTCAAGGTTTATTGGCTTTGGCTTTTCCTTTTCGAAGTTGCCTATCGCCTTTGTGTGCTCCTTGAGCTGCATCTCGACTGTTGACATCTCCTCTTCTGAGAGCTGTCTTGGCTTCCAGAGGAAATTGTGGCCGTCATTCTCCAGCCGTGGGATGATGTGGATCATGAAGTGGGGTATCTCCTGATGCGAGGCAATCCCGTTCTGGATAAGGATATTTGTGCCCTGTATTTTCATGCTTTCAAAAAGGGCTATCGAGAGCTTGTTTGCTATCTTGCTGAGCTTTGCCACCTCGTAATCAGGCACCTGCTCTATTATGGTGTAGTGGTTTTTCGGAAGGACTATTATGTGGCCAGGGTTTATCGAATCTCTTGCAAGTACTGCAAATATCTTGTCATCTTCATACAATTTCGGCTCTGTCCTGAGCCAGTTGCAGGCTGGGCAGTCTCCCATCCTAGAACAGCCTGCTTATCAGATCAAGGTCTGGGTTAGCAGGCTCCTCCTTTTTGTCTTTAGATGATTTTGATGATCTTGAGGGTTTTGATGCTTTTGTTGTATTTGGAGCGGCTGGTTTTCCGGCTTTGCTGGATTCGGCCTTTGGCTTTGGCTTGGCTCTTGCTGGCAAGCTGGGCTTTGGCTTTTCCTCAATTTCCTCACTTTGCTCACTTTGGTCTGCCACTTGTTTTTTAGCAGGCGCGTCTTTGGGAATTGAAGAGGTCGCCCTTCTTTTGGCAGCAGAGGGTTCTGGGGGCTCTTCTTCCTCAAACTCGGCATTTACTATCTCTGATTTTATTTTTGCCGGCCTTGCAGTAAGGTCAAGAGGTTCTTTTGAATCCAGGCCCATGAGAGCATCCACTTTTTTTCTTATGGCAGAGGCGAGCATTAAGAGATCCTCTTCTGCAAGCTGCTTTGTCTGGAACCCAAAGCCAACCCCATCGCCCTCTTTTCTTGGGATGATGTGGATCATGAAGTGTGGCGCCCTTTGGCCTGCCACCATTCCATTGGCGGCCATTATTGTTGTGCCCTGCGCCCTTAGTGCCCTAAGCTGGGCCTGCGAGATGTGCTTTGAGACTGTAAATAAGTGGGCTATAAGGTCTTCAGGGACAAGCGGCATAATCGAATAGTGTTCTTTTGGAAGCAGGAGGACATGGCCGGGATTTGCGGGATTGATGTCAAGTATCGCAAGGCATTTGTCATCCTCATAAATTTTTTTTGTGGCTACTCTTCCGGAGACTATGTGGCAGAATATGCAGTTTTTTTTCTGCAGGTCTGAGATCTGCCCAGGCGACATGTTTCTCAGCTCTTCCTCGGAGAATTCCATACGGCTGGCAAAAAGGATTTTTGTATATAAAGTTTTGGTAATGGTGCCTTAATGGAGAAGCGATTGCTGTCCTGTTAGCTTCCGACACTATAATTTTCCTGCAAAAGCCTTCCGAAAAGCCATTCAAAACATTTTTAAAGGACCAGGGATTCATTTTCTGGGGTTGGAAGATGGGATACGAGCTAATAATTACTGAAAAGCCAAAGGCGGCGCAGAAGATAGCGGAAGCGCTTGCAGACGGCAAAGCCACCAAAAAGAGCCAGAAGAAAGTGCCTTATTATGAGCTTACCCGTAACAAGAAACAGATTGTGGTGGCGTGCGCTGTGGGCCATCTTTACCAGGTCGCTGAAAAAGCAGAGAAGAAATTCCAGTATCCTATCTTTGATATCGAGTGGAAGCCAACCCATCTGGTGAGCAAGAACGCGAAGTACACAAAGGCTTATCTTGATGAGATAAAGGCGCTTTCTAAGTCAGCAGAATCTTTTACGATAGCTACTGATTATGATGTGGAGGGCGAGGTTATCGGCCTTAATGTGCTGAAATATGCGTGCGGACAGAAGGACGGCGCAAGGATGAAGTTCTCAACCCTCACAAAGCCTGACCTTGTGGAGGCATACAAGAACAAGATGCCATCTATTGACTGGGGCCAGGCGAATGCCGGAGTGATGAGACACCAGCTTGACTGGATATACGGCATTAATCTCTCAAGGGCGCTTACTGCAAGTCTCAAGAAGGCTGGCCTATTCAAGATAATGAGCGCAGGAAGGGTGCAGGGCCCGGCTCTCAAGATTATTGTTGATAAGGAGAGGGATATCAAGGCTTTTAAGGCAGAGCCTTACTGGCAGCTCCAGCTGGACGGCGATGTAAAAAAAGGCCCTCTTACAGCCTGGCATGAGAAGGACAAGTTCTGGAAAGAGGCTGAGGCAAAGGCTGCGCTTGAGAAAACCAAAGGGCAGAGGGCAGTTGTTAAGGATGTGCAGAAGAATGAGGTTCTCCAGCAGCCTCCAAATCCATTCGACCTGACGTCACTTCAGGTTGAGGCATACAAGTGCTTTAGGATATCTCCAAAGTCACTGCTTGATCTCGCCCAGAATTTATATATCTCAGGTCTTATATCATATCCTAGGACATCTTCCCAGCAGCTGCCTCCTGCCATAGGATACAAAAAGATATTGCAGGATCTTTCAGGAAATTCCAGTTACGGAAAACTCTGCGATGAGCTTCTGGCCAGGCCAATCTTAAATCCGAACAATGGAAGCAAGACAGACCCGGCTCACCCGGCCATCTATCCTACAGGCATTATGCCCTCAGGGCTCTCAGAGCAGGAGCATAAGGTGTATGACCTTATTGTGAAGAGGTTCATGGCGGTTTTCGCAGAGCCTGCTGTGAGGTTAAGCGTGAAGGTGCATATTGATGTGAACAATGAGATTTTCATCGCTCAGGGCATAACTACCGCAAAGCCAGGCTGGCACAGGTTCTACGAGCCTTATGCGAAGCTTAAGGAAGAGGAGCTTCCTGCTGTGGAGAAGGGAGAGGAAGTGAAGGTTAGGGAAATCCTGCTCCACCAAAAAGAGACTCTTCCCCCAAAGAGATTTACGCCAGCTTCGCTTGTGAATGAGCTAGCCAAGAGAAATCTCGGCACAAAGGCGACTAGGGCTAACATAATAGACACGCTTTACCAGAGGAGTTACATAGCAGGCGACCAGGCGATACAGGCTACTGACCTGGGCATTAAGACAATTAGCACGCTCGAGAAGTTCTCACCCACAATCATAGATGTGGAGATGACAAGGGTTTTTGAGGAGGAGATGGACAAGATTAGCGAGGGTGGAAAGCACAAGGATGAGTATTTTGAGAATGAGAAGAAGGTGCTCAACAAGGTGCTTCTCGAATTCAAGGAGAATGAGGCGCATATCGGAAAGGGCCTGGCTTTCGCTAAGATTGAGAGCGACGAGAAGGAGAGCCATCTTGGAACATGCCCAAAATGCGGTGCCAGCCTGAATATCAGGAGAGGAAAGTACGGCCAGTATGTGGCATGCAAGAATTATCCTGAGTGCAAGAACACTTTCAAGCTGCCGGGAAATGCGCTTGTGAAATCTGCAGGCAAGAAATGCGAAAGCTGCGGGTACCCCATGCTTAAGCTCATCAGGAAGGGCAAAAAGCCCCAGGAGGTATGCTTGAATCATGACTGCCCGACCAAGAAAATAGAGGGCGAAACTGACAAGAGCATCAATGAGAAGATTGACAAGAAATGTCCTAAGTGCGGAAGCGAGCTCCTGTTAAGAAAGAGCGTGTACGGCAAGTTCATCGGCTGCTCGGGTTATCCAAAATGCAGGTATACAGAGAGGCTGAATGGAAGCGTGCAGACTGCGCAGGCGCAGGCATCTGCTTCTCCTGCTGCAGTCCAGTCAGCAGCGGCGCATGCGCCCTCCGAAGAGGCTAAACCTGCTGAAAAGCCAGTCTCTGCAAAGCCTTCTAGAAAGAAGGTTTCTGCAAAGCGCGTTGAAAAGGTTGTTTCTATAGATGATATCCCTGCAGTAAAAGAGTCTGCAAAGGCAAAAAAGGCTGCCAAGCCAAAGGCGAGAAAAAAAGAGCCCGCCGGCGGATGAGATGGTAAAGAAGTGGAAGATTCTTAGTGAGAAGGATGTTTCTCCAAGCAGATGGTTTCCTGTATTCAGGCAGAAGGTTGAGCTTCCAAACAAGAAGGTGATTGATTATTTTGTCTCCAGGTTTTCTGATTGTGTCATGATTGTCGCTGTGACAGATAAGAGAGAGATTGTGTTTGCGAGGCAGTACAGAAATGGCATAAGGAAAGTGACTGTTGAGCTTCCTGCAGGATCGATCGATAAAGGCGAGACTGCGCTAAAGGCTGCAAGGCGCGAGCTTCGCGAGGAGACTGGCTATGAGGCTGGAAGGATATTCAAGATAGGCAATGTTATCGGCAATTCCTCAAAGGATGGCTACAAGATCCATTGCTTTTTTGCGACTGGCCTTAGGAAGAGAGAGCAGATGCTTGACGAGACAGAGGATATAGAGGTGCTGAGAATTCCAGTTGGACAGGTAAATGAGATGATCGATAAAGGCAAGATATGCACAATGGAGACCATATCTACTCTTGCGATTGCGAAAAGGCATGTGAAGGGGCTGCTTTAGGCAGAACAGCTATGTTATTCTGCGTGAATTTTTCCGCGAATTCTTCTGCACCTATATATCCAGCAAAACCTATAAAAACAGCCCAGAGTTATAGAGGGATGTGAGGGGGAGAAGGGGATGATTAAGGATTTCAAGCCAAGGCTGTATCAGGAGACTATCCTTGCGACTGCTGCCGAGAAGAATACGCTTGTTGTGCTGCCGACAGGTATGGGCAAGACAAACATATTCCTGATGCTTGCTGCGATAAGGCTAAAGATGTATCCTGATTCTAAGATTATGCTTCTGGGCCCTACAAAGCCGCTGATTGACCAGTACCATATGGTTTTCAGGGAGCATTTTGAGATTGACCCTGCAAAGATGGCTATTTTCACAGGAGCGGTGAGGCCTGACAAGAGGGCAGAGCTATGGAAGGAGGCGAGGATTGTATTCTCTACCCCGCAGGGGCTTGAGAATGATATAATTTCTGGAAAGATTAATCTGAGGGAGGTGAGCTTGCTTGGCTTTGACGAGGCGCACAAGGCGACAGGAGAGTATGCCTACACATGGATTGCTGAGCAGTATATGAAGATAGCAAAGGCTCCAAGAATTATAGCGATGACAGCATCGCCCGGCTCTGACAAGGAGAAGATAACAGAGGTCTGCAAAAATCTCCATATTGAGGCGATAGAGGCGAGAACAGATGAGGACCCTGATGTTAAGCCGTATGTGCAGCAGGTTGACATACACTGGGAGGAGGTGGAGCTTCCGCCCCAGTTTATGGAGGTCAAGAAGTATATAGATGACTGCTTTAGGACTAAGCTAAAAGAACTTGCAGAGATGAAGCTTATTGAGGAGGCCAGGATAAGGTATATGTCAAGAAAGGACATGCTTGGCCTCCAGGCGAGTCTGCAGGCGAGGATTGCCTCGGGCGAGAAGGATTTTGAGATTTTGAGGGGGGTTAGCCTTGCCGCAGAGGCGATGAAGGTGCAGCATGCCCAGGAACTCTTGGAGTCTCAGGGGGTTGCGGCGCTCTACAAGTATCTTTCAGGAATATATGAGGAAGCCAAGACCACTAAAATCAAAGCTGTGCTGAATCTTGCGCGCGATATAAACTTCAGGAGCGCGCTTCTTAGGACAGAGAAGCTTTTTGAGGCGAAGGTCGAGCACCCCAAAATTGGAAGGCTCAGGGATATCGTAGCTTATCACCTGGAGAAGAACAGGGATATGAGGATGATTGTGTTTGCCCAGTTCAGAGACAGCGCCCTTGCTATTGTGGAGGCGCTGGGCAAAGTCGGGGGGATAAGCCCGCGCATATTTGTGGGGCAGATGAAGAAGGCAGAAACTGGGATGAGCCAGAAGATCCAGAAAGAGACTATTGACCAGTTCAGGGCAGGAGCCTTCAATGTGCTGGTGGCGACCCAGATAGCTGAGGAGGGTCTGGACATACCGAGTGTAGATGCTGTTGTGTTCTATGAGCCTACTCCTTCTGCGATAAGGCATATCCAGAGGAAGGGCAGGACTGGAAGGCTTGAGAAGGGCGAGGTTATAATCCTGATGGCCAAGGGCACAAGGGATGAGGCTTACAAGTGGAGCAGCCACCACAAGCAGAAGAGGATGTTTAGGGTATTGGGTGAGATAAAGAAGGATA
>CAYLII010000041.1:0-10428 GCA_964383645.1 uncultured Methanosarcinales archaeon | reverse complement strand
AGGTATTTTAAGGATTCTGAGGGAAATATCGATCCCATGAAGATAGGGGCTACTGCGCAGGACAGGGTGGATGAGATACTGGCAAACAGGACTGAACCTCTTTCAGAGATCATCGCCGGGCTTGAGGCGCCCACCCTAAGGGACTATATAGATAAGAAAGGGATTGATTATCTGAGGAATGTGAATATGGAGAAGGTGAGGGCTGCAATCCTTGAGATTGAAAAGCAGGAGAGGGAGAATGGATATATAGGCCCTGTAAATATTGCGATAATCGCCCATAACAGCCTTTCATCATCAAGGCTTCTTGTAAATGAGTACAGCGGGCTTAGCTACAGCGCAGAGGAGCTTTTCCCGCCTGCATTTTTCGATGAGCTTGAGGGCGCGCATTTTAATTTCATCATCTCGACCTGCCCCCTTGATTTCATCGGAAGGTTTGAGGATTATCTCAACAAGCAGGGCGTGTCCCATACAATACTCACAAGTTTTGTGGATAACAAGACCTGGACTCCATTGATTGACATGCCTAACGCGCTTGAGGTAGCGGCAAACGAAGAGCCGGAGAGCATACATCCTGATGTGAGGCTTTCGGATTTGCAGGAAGTTGCAGAGTGCAGGTTTTCGGGGAGTGAGATTAATGTAAGGGACACTGGGACGTCATGCGTCTATACTTTCTGGCCGTATGAGACAATGGATGGCGAGAGGTTCAGGTGGGCAGTGGACGGAACAGGATATATGGTATATACAGAGATAACCCACGACGGGGAGCAGATGCTCCCCATTAACGGAAGCGAGAAGCTCTACAATGTGAAATTCTATCCTGAGGTGTTTTCAAGCCTGCCCTACCAGGACAGCATTGCGCTTCTGGGGCTTAATCTCCAGCAGATGAAGTGATAGCTCTTCTTACAAGCTTAGTGCTGCAAGTCTAGTGCAGTAAAAAAACATGCTGCCTTTGACTGCCCCCACCCAAAAATTTTAATATAGAGAGTGTTTTGGCTGTTTTCTATGGACATTACTTCAAGGCTGGAGCTTATCAGGCAGGTGGGCGAGGAGATTGTGACAGAGGAGGAGCTTATAGGGCTTCTCGAATCAAACAAGGAGCTTACTGCCTACGACGGGTTTGAGCCCTCAGGCGTGATACATATTGCGCAGGCTGTGATGAGGTCTATAAATATCAACCGCATGACAAAGGCGGGTGTGGGCTTCAAGATGCTTGTTGCGGACTGGCACGCCATGGCAAACGACAAGATGGGCGGAGACCTTGATAGGATACATAAGGTAGGAGAGTATTTCATTGAGGTGTGGAAGGCCTCTGGGATGGAGCTTGGCAAGGTTGAGTTCGTGTGGGCCAATGACCTTGTGGCTGACAGAGATTACTGGAAGAAGGTTGTGCAGATAGGAAGGAGCGCGACAGTCAAGAGGATCATAAGGTGCGGCCAGATAATGGGGCGAAAAGAGGATGATTCAATGTCAGCTGCCCAGATAGTGTATCCGCTTATGCAGTGCGCCGATATTTTCCACTTAAAGGCAGACATCTGCCAGCTTGGAATGGACCAGAGGAAGGTGAACATGCTCGCAAGAGAGATCGGGCCCTCGCTAAAGCTCTGGAAGCCTGTTGTGGTTTCGCATCATATGCTCATGGGGCTTTCAGAGCCCCCTAAGACAGAGGACCCTCTTGAGAGGGCGATGGCCATGAAGATGAGCAAGTCCCGGCCTGACACCGCGATATTCATGACTGATTCTGAAGAGGATATAGCAAGAAAGCTCAAGAAGGCATACTGCCCTATTAAGCAGGCAGAGGAAAATCCTGTCATGGAGTACTGCAGATATCTTATTTTCGGAAAGCACAAGGAGATGAAGATTGAGAGGGACCCCAAGTTTGGGGGGGACGTTAGCTTTGGAAGCTATGAGGAGCTTAAGAAGGCCTACATCGCAGAAGAGGTCCATCCTGCCGACCTCAAGAAGGCAGTGGCCGGCTACATAAATGGAATGGTGGAGCCTGTAAGAAAGCACTTTGAGACCAACCACAAGGCAAGGGAGCTCCAGGAGTTTGTGACAGCGCAGAAAGTAACCAGGTAAAGGATCTGCTTATTGGTTCTAATCCTATTCTGATCCGATTATCCCTATTGTTTTTCAGAATGCTTCTTAGGGGCGGCGCTGCCTTTTGCTATCACCAGATAGTTGGCAAGCAGGATGAGGGCTCCCCCTATTATAAGATAGATTGTTATCGCCTGCTTTAGGAATACCGCAGAGAGTATGGCGCCAACCACAGGCTCGAGAAGCATGATGATGCCTGCGTCCATTGTGGGCACTTTCTTGACTCCCTCAAAATAGAATAGGTGGTTGATGAGGTTTGCAAGAACCCCAAACATTAGGATTCCTATCATGAGGGGCAGGGGGTGGCTAAGCGAGAGCGAAGTTATCTTTGGGTCTGCCACAAAGAGCCTCACAACAGGTAAAGAGAGGAGGATGAAGATAGCTGAGAAGAGGACCTCATAAAAGTTTGTGGTTATGATGTGGCTGCGGCTTTTGCTTGCGACGCTTCCTAGTATTATCCAGCCGGAAAGCGCGATGCCAGCAACCAGCGCAATTGCTATTCCTGCAAAGTTCTGCCTTAGGTCTATGCTGAATGGATTGACAAGGATTGCCACGCCCAGCAGGACAAGTACGGCAGATATGACCTTTATTTTTGTGATCTTCTCTTTTAGGAAAAGCTTGGTAAAGAGCAGTGTCCATGCCGGCTGGGTGTAGAGCAGCAGGACCACCATTGCCACAGGCACCCCAAGCACTACCGGGATGAACTGGGTGATTATGATGACTGCTGTGACAAGGCCAAATAGCACCAGAAGCGGCAGGAGCTTTTTACTTGCCCTAAGCTTTTTCCTAAGGAGGATGAACGGGAGCAGGATGACTATTGAGGGGATAAGAGTAAATAAGGATATCTCGTAAGCAGATAATCCCAAGCCTGAAAACACGCCTCCGCCAAAGACTATGGTGCCTGAGATGATGCCTGCAAGCATCACGAAAAGGTAGAACCTGTCCATGGGTGTGCATTCATATTGGAGATATAAATAGTTTTGGCTTTAGGACAGGACAAAGGGAGGAGATAAGGATAATAGGTACTAGAAAATCAAGAAGAAAACAATAAGAAAATAAGGAAAAAAAGGTTTTTGCCCCTTTCTAATCATCATCCTCATATCTCTTCTGGAGATAGAAGATGATTGCAAAGGAGAGCACTGCTATTATCATGGCTGCAGCAAGTATTGTTGCCCAGGGTATCTTGAAGGCAGATGTGCAGGACTCTGATTCAGCTGGCTTTCCGGATGATGTTCCGCAGCCGTTGTTGTCCACGCACACTCTTGCGCGCTCGCCGCCTGTGCATTCGCTCCACTCGCCGCATCTCCAGTCAGGGGTGCATGTGGCGGGGCTTGGCTGGACCGGTTCAACAGCAGGCTCAGGAGGCGCTGTCTCCTGCTCAGGAGGCTCTGCTCCCACCTCTTCTCTTATGCTCTGGACCGTTAAGTCTGCCTTTCCGTCCTCTACCCCATGGAGTGTCGCATACACATCATACCAGCCGTCTAGGTCCACATCGAACCTGGTGGACTCGCCTGGCTCTAGTATTGCTGTCTGTGGCTCGCTAGAGACCTGGATTGTGACCCTTCTGCCGTCAATATTTATGACGCCAAGGCTGTGCTCAAGGTTGTTTACCCTGAATCTGAACCTGTGCATCTTGCCAAGAGCCCTTCTCCAGCCGCCTATCATCTGCTCGTTGCTTACGATAAGGGTGAAGGTCCATCCGTTAGGCGCTGATATCCATCCTCCGCCTGTGCCACCTCCAGAGGTTGACGCCAGCTTGGTGAATGTCACTGCGTCTGTGGCATTGCTGCCAGCGCCGTCCTGTGCCCAGACATAGACTGTATGCGTGCCTGTGGTCCATTCGCTGCTGATGGATGAAGCGCAGTTCACAACATGCTTTGTGGTGTAGCTGTCAAGGGTCCACCAGCAATTGTCAAGGCTGTATGTGTCGTTTGCGCTGAACCTGACAGTCACATATGTTGTTGATGAACTGAGGTTTGCAGGGCTTGTGACATCTATCACCGGCTCTGTCCTGTCGAGCTTTACTATGAAGTCAGTTACGTTCTCCTCGTTGCCCAGGTCATCTATGCTGTAGTACCTGAAGTAGGTTATATTCTCGTCAGACACCACTATCTCTGTAGTGTATGGGGTTGTGGGGTCGCACTCGCCTATTGTGTCTACGCAGTAGAACAGGCCCACGCATGTAGAGTACTCGTCGTCGCAGGCTGCGCCGACAGTGACATCCGCTGTGTTGACCCATGTGTCTGAGGTGTAATCCTCAGCTTCAGCAGTGACTGCTGTGATAGTGGTCTCAGGGCCGTCATTGTCAACAACTATATTTACTGTATCTGTGCCTGTGTTGCCTTCCTCTCCGCCGAAATCAGTCGCTGCCACAACTATTGCCTTTGCTCCGCTAGCTATTGGGGCTGTAACTGTGCACTCATAGTAGCCGTCATTGAGAGCTGAGGTGCAGTTTGCGGTGTTGGTCCCGCCATACACATATGTATATACTGCGCCAGAGGCGTTTATGATGGCAGAGCTAAGATCAGTGCCGGTCGTGTTTATTGTGACTTCTATAAGTACAGGCGAGACAAGTGTAGACGATTCTGCTGGAGTGCCGATTGTAACTATCGGATTCACCTCATCTATTATATCATAGCCTGAGAAGCCCCCTACACTGAAGTAGAGGGTTCCTTCTCCTGAGCCCTGGGTCCAGATAACCTCGGCTGGCACATCCGCACCGATGTCTGGGTCAATCTCTGGCTCTGAAGTGAATGGCAGATGATATATAGTGATTGAAGCCGCTGTGTCAAGGTCGTCCAGGTAGGATGAGTTGATGAATATCCTTGAGTCGCCGAACTCGCCGGGATAGACTAGGTCAAAATCCAGGTACTTGCTGAAATCGCCTATCATCTGGGCCACGCTTTCATTTGACATGTCCACTGAACTGAAATTCAGGAGCAGGACACGCTCCAGGCTGTACATCCAATCTGGCGAGCCTACTGGAAGCTCCTCATCCTCATAGGTATCAAGGAGGCATTCGATGTCAAGCTCCATGTCTACCACGAAGTTGATGTCAGAGAAGTCAAGCTCCTCTGAGAAGTCTGTGGAGTCTTCTCCGAAGTGTGTGCAGGGCGCGTCTGTGAATGTGGTCATGCTGTACAACAACATTGTGACTATCTCTGTGTCATAGCCGCCTACGCCGTCAAGCGCAACTACTGTTGCCGCTCCGCCTGCAAAGTTAGCAAGGGCAGCCTCGTCACCCACATCGCAGCTTCCGAGCCAGTGGGTTCCATTTGATGCAAGGGCTATTGTGTCTGAGCCAAGCCCGCAGTCGATATCTCCAAGGTTGCTGAAGTTTGCTATAACGCTTGCCGCGCCGTTTGCCTCAACGATTAGGTTTACCACGTCGTTTCCTGCGACGAATGAATAGAAGTTGTCAGGCTCTGCGACATTTGCAGATACTATTGTGACAGCAACGTCCTGGACAGTTATGAAGTCTGTCTCGATCTCTGAATATGTATGCGATACTACTCCGTTATCGGCGTAGGCATCAAGCTGGACTGTGTAGGCAGTGTTCTCTGATACTGAGGATGTTGTCCAGACAACATCATACTCAAGCTCCTGGGGGATGACTGCGTCATATCCGTAGCCGTAGCCAGGGCCGAAGGTATAGTTGATATCATTTCCAGTGTCATAGCCGTACATGTTTGCGCTGTAGTCATATTCAGAATATGGCTGGCTCTCAACTGTCTGGGTTATAGAAACGCTATCGCAGAGGTCTCCTGCCTGCTCTGTGCCGTCTATTGCAAACTGGCAGCTGTCAGAGCCTATTGTTAGCGTGAGATACTGGACAGGTATCCTTTCGCCGTCTGCTATATCAACTGATATTGTGAAGCTGACGTCAGAGCCCTCATCGGGAGTTGAGGTGCTGAGGTCAGTGATTCCAAGGGTTACTGCCTGGGCCGGGCCTGATATGAGAAGGACTCCAATCACAAGAATAGTAAGCAGGATGCTTACAATCCCCTGGCGGGATTTGCCCTGAGAATCTTTAATAAGTCTGAATACCTCTTTTTTCATAATACATGACCTCCCGAATATGAAATGTATATGCTTTTTAGCATAGGGGTATATAAAGATTATTGACTATTGTGGAGTGGTATGCTTGTATCATGTGCCTGCGCACAGATTATATATTATTGGAAAAGAGTCCTAGAACCTAAACCGCTTCTCATATTCCTTGTGGCTGACCCATTCAAGGATGATGCACAGAACATGGATGCTGTCGCTCTTTATTGTGTAGATGAGCCTCCAGGCCCCCGGAAGGTTGTATTTCCAGAGATTATCTAGCCTGCCGTACTTCTTGCTGTATTCTTTGGGGATAAGCCTTTTCTGTATCTGCGTGCCGGAGAACGCGTTTTTTTCCAGCGCTTCCAAGCACTTTGCAATCGCGCTGTATAATTTCCTGTCTTCTGTCCTTGAGCGCTTTATGGCTTCTAAAGAAGCCTTTAGCTTTTCGTTCTCAAATATCACTATCGATTTCATCTTTTCCATCTCAGGCGGGGATTGGAGAGGTATTTCTTGACACCTTCAGGGTCCCAGGTCCAGCAGATCTTGCTTTCCCTGTCTACAGCGATTTTGCCTGAATCAAGAAGATAGTCGATTATGACGCAGTAGGTCTGGTACATCATCTTCTTAGGAAGGGATTCCCATAGCCTGCGCTTCCTGAGCTCTCCGCTGTGTTCCAGGATGTATTTCTCTACCATCAGGACAGTGTCCAGCTGTGGGTAATGGAGTATTTTCATGTTATATAAAGGTATATAACAACATGTATTTAAGTTTTTTGATTGCGTTTCTGCCATGCCTACTGTTTTTGAGTTTTGGGCTTGATAAGGCTTTGCTCTCCATCTGCGGAGGATTTTCGGGAAATTCCAGATAATCTTTAGGGAGAACGCCTACTCTAGCCTTCGCTGAAGCACAGCTTTTAGCTTTGCTATCGCTATTAAGAGATTTTGCCGGTGGTTCTCAAGATATGCCTGCTGTATCTGCCTGCCTTCGTAGTAGCTCCTGTTCCTTCGTGAGCGCAGGTCGTCCATGAGAGCAATCTCTGACTGGTAGAATCCATACCTGGATAGCTCAAAGAGGGTTTCTTTATGGGCAGATCCTCCTTCTGCCTTTAGCCCCTCTGTCAGGAGTATTGCTGTGGCAAGACCAATTATTATCTCGTAGTATGTCTCTCCGGCGTTGGTGGGAAATCTTGCTGTGTCTATTGTCTTGAGAAATTCCTGCCGCTCTTCTGAGAGCTTAAGTATCGACCTTGCCTTTTCCCTGTCCGGAGATACCTTTAGCATCATCCTCAATCAGCCTCAGGTAGCCTTTCAGGATGATGCCGTTGATAACATTGCTCCTGAGTTCTCCGGAGATTTTGCGGAGGTCAGAGGAGAAGAGGAGATGGATCTCTTTTCCCAGCTGCCTTTCGAATCTCTCAAGGGCGAGAGGTTTTTCCTTTCCCACAATAAAAATGTCGATGTCTGATTCCTCAGTGGACTCGCCTCTGGCAGAGCTTCCGAAGAGCACGATGGCTTCCGGGGCAAGGGTGTCCCAGAGGTGGTCTATGAGCCCTGAATGATGGAGCTCGTAGATTATGCTCAGCTTCTTGTACAGGATAAAGTCAGGGTTTTCGCGCTTTGCGCAGTAGAAGGGGATTTTGCGCTTCTCATATCTTGTGATGAGGCCTTCTTTCTGGAATTCCTGAAGGTAGTTTGATACTGAGAGGGGGGAAAGAGAAGCGAAGCGGCCAAGCTCCCTTAGCCTGAAGCTGTCTGTTGGAGAGTCCAGGAATACCTTCAGGAGATTGTATTTGTTATAATTTTGTAACATATGTAATAAAAATATTACACGGGTATATAAATGTTGCGAACAAAAACCAACTTAAAGGATTCAGTTCCATGTTAGCTGGATCTTGTCTTTTTCCACCCTCTCATAGAAGGCAGGGTCGCTCTTTACGAGCCTTGACCATTCCAGCTCTGTGAAGAGCTTGAAATTTATGGGTTTCCCAAATTTTTCCGAAAGCCTTTCGATTTTTCCGACAATATCGCCAGGCTTTTTTGCGCCGATTATCAAAAGGTCTATGTCGCTTTTTTCAGTGTCTTCCCCTCTTGCAGCAGAGCCGTAGAGGTAGATCTCGCAGCCCGGGATTGAGAAAGGCTCGAGGCGGGCTATGGTGGAGAGTATCTTGAGCTGCTTTACTGTGCGGCTTTGCCTGTTCAGGCTGTAGATGTTTGTGGGCCCTATTTCACGCAGGTTGAGGTAGCCTGTTCCGGTGAGGGCTTTTAGCCATTTTACTGCGGTGGCCTTAGATAGCTTTAGCCGGCTTATTATCTCTGTCTGGGAGAGCTCTATTGAAGGGCTGTCCATGAAGTGCTCAAGGATTGCCATGGGCTTTCTGTTTCCTAGCAGAGGGTTATGTTTCATTTAATTAGAACAAATGGTTTAAGTATTTAAACCTTTATATTTTAGCTCAAAACAAAAAAGAATTAAGTGAGGGGAATATGAAGGACAATTAGTGTTTTAGCTCAGACTTCTTTTTCTGCTCCAATCTCTTTTGGCCCTCAGGCAGGTCAAGATAATTCTCAGGGGTGGCCACCTTTTCTCCTGAATCTGTCTCAAGATTCTTTCTGGCGTCTCCAGCAATCTTTCCGCCTTTTTTTGCAGCAGCCTTATTTTCGGAAAAGCCCCTCGCGTTTCTGCCTCTCGCTATCTTGGTTGTCGAGGCCTCCCCCAGCATTGTGAAGATTAGCTCCAGGTCATCCATGTGGTCTCTTAGGTTCTCTTTTTTTAGCCCCTTGAATTCCATGTACTCATCAACAGTCTTGTCAAATGTGGCTTTTGATATCTCATTTGTCAATATAGCATATTCTTTTTCTTGGCCAACATCCCTTTGCTTCCACTCATCTGTGAGCTCATGCCTGACAGCTATGCCCCTCATCCGCTTTTCTATCCACTCTTCTGAGTAGCCTTTCTGCCTGTAGAGCTCTTTCATCCTCTTTTGGGCAAGCTCAGGGTTTTCTATCTCCTGGACACGCTCGTACCCTACCTGGGCAAGCCAGAGCTTGAACGGCTCTGCTTTAGGAGAGGGGATTGACTGGATTATCCTAAACATATTCTGAGTACTGGCGCAATCCGTGAGATAAAGTTTGCCATCTGCCGAAGGCAGTTTCAGTTGTCGACAGAATGTCGATAACTCAATCCCGCTAGACTCTGCCTCTCTCTGCTTTAGCCTATACCAGTAGTCTTTCGGGTCTGCGCTTCCGGTCAGGGCTCCAACAACATCAACCACAGAGAAGTGCCATTCTTCGTTGTGCCATATCCTCCTGATCTTCTTGTCCTCAAATACCACAAGCGCCCTTTCTTTGTCCATTTTGGTATGTATAGTCAGGCTTCTTTATATAGGTTACGCGAGGCTGTCCAGTGAGGATAGGGGGTAGAAAAGGGGGTAGAAAAACTCTCGGAGACTGAAAAGAAAATACTTTCTATTGTCAGGAACAATCCTGGCATTAGCAAAGCAGGGATGGCGAGGATGGGCGGGCTGACAAAAAAAGCGGTTGAATATAATCTTGTTAAACTTAAGGAAAAGAACTTGCTTAGGAGGGTTGGGCCGGATAAAGGGGGCAAGTGGGTGTCTGGGTAAAAACCCGCCTACACCCAGTCATGAAAACTCTGGCCTGCTCTCTTTTTCCCGAAATATTAATATACCCCTGGGGGGAATTCGACTGGCATGCTTGAGAAGTACAGGGATATTATAGAGGGGGTATTTACAGGGCTGCTCCTTGCATATCTTGGAGTCAGGCTGTATGGGCATTTCAGCCTTGCTGATGTCTCTTCCTTGGAGAAGTGGATGCTTATAGCTATGATACCTCTCGGGCTGCTTGCAGTTCTCGGAAGGCTTTCTGCAAGAAGGGATGTCAGGCCAAAGAAGGGGGATTATGGAAAGATCAAGGAGGTAAGGGGGCTATGGGTCACAGCTATTCCCAAGGGCAGCATGAGGAGCGCTGTTGTCCGGGATAAGGATACATGGGGCTTTGTCAAGTGGGTGTTTTTGGTTCTGCTGCTGCTTGTTGCAGTAAGCTCGCTTAAGTTTTCCTTTATTCTTCCTGTAAGCTCGTTCCTGCTAAAGTATCAGCTGTATCTTACCATAGGCGCTATTGTGTCTGGCGGGCTCACTTTCTGGCTTAACAGGGAGAAGATAGACGAGATTGAGAAAGAGGAGAGCGCTGAGCTAGAGGAAGAGGAGAAGAGGAAGAAAGAGTTTCCCAAGAGGCATCCCAGACTAAATAGGATTCCCTTACTAAAGTC
>CAYLII010000040.1:0-10485 GCA_964383645.1 uncultured Methanosarcinales archaeon | reverse complement strand
TATGACTCAAGCCTTCCAAGCTTGGTACCCGGGTTCGAATCCCGGCCGGCGCATTATATTCTACAACCTCTTGGTTAAAAACTAATTTTCAGGTAATTATTGCCGTTAAGAAATATAAAAATAAAGAGTATCGAATTATCCTCATGACTCTGCTCAAGCGGGATTTTGAATATGCCTTAATGCCCAAAACCTGCCCTGCTTTGGAGATAATTAGTCACTAAATAGTAATAACAAATAGAAAGATTTATATAGTGGTTGGTTAATTAACACATTATGACGGGGCAAAGAGGTCTGGTCAGCGTGTTCACAGAATGGGCACCGCTTGAGGAGGTAATCTTGGGCTCTGCGATGGGGTTCAACCACAAAAGCCCAGACATTCTGTTTAGGTTTCTCTATGAAAACTGGTATGGGGATTTCAGGGATAAAAAAGGCCAGTATGAACTGGCTGAGCAGTATATCGCAGAGAGGCAGGAAGACCTTGACGGCATCCAGAATGTGCTGGAAACCTGCGGTGTCGTAGTGAGAAGGCCAAACACATTCAAGGAAATCCAGCAGATTATTACACCAACTTTTGAGTCGGTCACCCATGGCCCGGATTCGCCAAGGGACATGTTTTTCTTATATGGAGATGAGATTATAGAGACACCCCCTACCAATCCCCGAAGGAATTTTGAAGGCTTCCTTATGAGGGATATCTTCATGGAATATTTCAGAAGCGGTGCAAAATGGACAGTTGCTCCGAGGCCTTTCCTTACAGAGGAATCCACGGATTTTGAGTTCTGGGAATCGCACTATAACGAGCCGCTCCACACTATAGATCAGATTGATCCTAAATATGACATCGCCTGCGACGCCGCGAATTGCCTGAAATTCGGCAAGGATATCATAGTCAATGTGGGAACCAAAAACCATGAGCTGTATGCGATGTGGCTGCAGAGGCATCTTGGAGACAAGGCAAGGGTGCACCCCATAAGGATCACAGATAGTCATATAGATTGGCAGTTGCTCCCGCTAGCTCCTGGAAAACTAATGGTCCATGAGCACTATGTCAATGACTGGATAAACCGGCTTCCTGAAGCGCTCCAGAAATGGGATATGATCTATCTTAAAGACAAACCCAAGCCGTTTAATTATCCTCCTACCCATCTCCAGATGGCATCATCCCAGGGAATGGACATGAATATGCTCTCAGTAGATGAGAAGCGGATAATCATCAGAGATGAGGCCGTGGAAACAATAAGGGAACTAGAAAGATGGGGCTTTGAGCCAATCCCCGTGAGGCTAAGGCATTGCGAGCTTTTCGGAGACGGGCCGCACTGCTGCACAGTGGATGTCAGGAGAAAAGATTCACCAGAGGATTATTTCAGAGGCTAAAAATGGTTGACCAGCTAGATTACTCATCACTTGGAACCAGCAATAAGAGGTCTGAGACTCCAGAGGATCACATACAGCTCGAGCAGCTTATGAAGTCCAAATGGAATCATGTAAGAACCTTCTGCAGGCAATCTCCAGAAGCTATCCGGAACTGGCAGTTTAGAAGGATCCAGGAATTAGTCACGCACGCTTTTGAGACAGTGCCATTGTACCATGAAAAATACAGCAAGGCGGGCTTTGAGCCTGGTGACCTAAAGAGATGGGATGATTTCGAGAAGCTTCCCATACTCTACAAGGATGAGCTTATAGAGGGCTTTCCCGATAAGACAGTCAGCTCTAACCATGATTTAGAATTTACCACCAGAAGCACTGGCTCGTCAGGCAGGTTCGTGACACTGGCAGTGTCAAGAAATGCGATATATGAGGATACCCTCCAGGGCGCAAGGCAGGTTGAGTTCCAGAGCGGAGGCTCTGTCGGTCCATCTGACACCACCCTCTTCATCTATACCAGTCCTTGGTGGGTCTCATCAATCAATGGCCTGTACCCAACCACATTTCTGCCAACTACCATCTCTGCAGAGGAGGCGATAAAAGAGATTTCCAAGCAGAGGCCAAAGGCGCTGTCTTTGTATCCCACCTATCTGCTTAAGCTGGCTGAGAGAGACGCGAAACTTAAGGCTTCAGGCGTCGAGCTGGCGATTATCCATTCTGAGCAGTCGACAAAAGCCATGAGAGAAGAACTGTCCAGCATATTCGGAATTCCTATCCTTGATGAATTCAGCAGCGAAGAACTTACGCGGATAGCATTGGAATGCCCTTCCCGGAAGTATCATCTTGAAGAGGACGCCTGCTATATCGAGATAGTTGATCCCACATCAAAACAGCCCCAGCCATATGGAAATAGGGGTCTTGTGATTGGCACAAACCTGCTGAATGAAGCCACACCAATAATAAGATATCACCAGGGAGATATCGCGTCACTTGTGGGCCAAGTCGAGTGCGATTGCGAAAGCAATTTCAGAGTGATGGAATCTCCGCATGGGAGAGTCATGGATTCGATAGTCACATTGGATGGTCAGATAATTCCTGCCAGCTGCTTTATGGATATAGCCTATAACTGGTATCTTGAGCTGGATGTGCCAGTACATGGGTTAAAATACCAGATAGTCCAGGACCATGACAAGTCTATTGGCATCTTTATAGTCCCCGGGCCGTATGGGATTACACCCTCGCAGGAGAGAAGGATAAACCAGAGCCTATACCAGCTGGTCCCGCAAGGCATGAGTGTGGCAACACACGTCGTAAAAAACCTTCCTGAAAATGAAGGCCAGAAATATAGGCCAGTCATTTCGCATGTAAAATGGTGAGGAGGAATAAAATGGATAAAACTGAAGATTATAATCATGCATTGAATCTGGTAGGGCAACGCCTGGCCGAGTTAAGGACAGATGTCCCTAAAAGACTTTTCAATCCCAATAAGGTAGCAGAGATAGAAATAAACAAGTTCTGGTTCGATGGAAGGACAATAGATAGGATTATGGTAGTCCTGAGATCGACAGGCTGCGAGCATTACGAGACCAAGAGTGGCTGCTCGATGTGCGCCCATTATGATGGTACGACTGAAAACCCTGTAAGGGCAATTGAGTACATGAACCAATGGAAATCAGTCATTTCTGGAAAAGCGCTTGAGGCTCATGTGGAAAACTTTGATATCAATAATTATCCTGTGCTCTGCCTTTACAATCTGGGCAGTTTCCTGAATCCAAAGGAAATCCCGCCAAGCGCGGCGAGGGGCATGTTCAAGTCAATAAGTTCCCTTAAGGGAATAGAAAAGACCATCATCGAGTCGCGGCCGGAATATGTCACAAGAGAGTCTCTTGAGAATATTAGGGATGTAGATGCCGGACTGATTGAGGTGGGCATCGGGCTGGAGTCATCAAATTCCACTATCAGGGAGCTCTGCCACCATAAGAATCTGCCAGAGCTTGCTGTATTCGAGGACGCTATAGATATGCTTCATGAGCATGGATTTAAGGCATTGGCCTACATAAATCTCAAGCCTATTTTTCTCACAGAGAATGAGGCTGTCCAAGATGCGGTCTCAACTGCGCTATATGCCCTAAAACAGGGCATAGACGCGATATCGATCGAGCCGACTTCGCTTCAGAACCACTCGCTCACAGATTTGCTGAGCAATATAGGGATGTATCGGGTCCCTTGGCTGTGGAGCGTAAGGCAGGTGGTGGAGGGAATCTATAACCAGATGCCTGATACCAAACTGGATATCAGGCTGGGCGGATATTTTGATGAGGAGATATTGAGCGGGAGCCAGGGCGCTGCTCCCGGTGTTGAGAGAAACGAGCTCTTTCCCCACACTACATCAGGAAACTGCTCGAAATGCACACCTAGGATGGTTGAGGCAGTCAAGGAATTTAACAGGACTTATGATCCCCAGGTGCTGTATGATGAACAGCCATGCGAGGAATGCTATCCTGTTTGGCAGGCGTCGATGGCAGTAAATGACAGCAGGCCAATAACACAGAGGATAATTGATACGCTGGAAAGATAAAATTAGAAAATATGAGAAGATGATACTATGAAAATAACAAATATCAGCTGCGACATATGCCTGTCAGTATTTGATTATCCAGCTGGCACTCTGTCGCACGAGCATCCTGAACTTGAAATCGGAGGTGTTCCTATGAATATCTGGACACCAAATTACAGACTGCCCCAGGTGGGGAAACTTCAGCCTGAAAACTCGTTTCATGAGTATATCCCTGTGCAGATACGTGATTCCTGCAGAGGCTATGGAAATACCCCCTTAACAAGGATACCTACTGGAACTGTCTCAGGAGAAGTCTATATCAAAGATGAGTCAGCTAATCCTACTGGAAGTTTCAAAGATAGGGGCATGGCTGTAATGGTCTCAGACGCAGTCTGGTCCGGCAAGAAGAAGATTGCAACACCCTCTACAGGAAATGCCGCAATCTCTCTAGGGTATTACGCTGACAAGGAAGGGCTGGAATCTATCGTGTTCATTCCTGAAGGCACAAGCCAGGAGAAGATTAAGCATATTGAGGGCAAATCCTCAATCATGTATGACCCGGACATAATCAAAAGCTATGAGCATTTCATCTTGTTCTGCAAGGAGAACCCGGGGATCTACAATGGATTCCCTGCGAATAACATCGCCTATCTTCAGGGAATAAAGTCTATGGCCTATGAGATCTTCATGGGTCTCAAACAGCAGGTTCCGGATTGGATAGTTGTTCCTGTAGGTAGCGGAGGAGACATGGTAGGACTATATTATGGCTTTAAGGATCTTGTTGATATAGGTCTGGCCGAAAGGATTCCACGATTTGCCCCCGTGCAGGTAGCAGGGGGGGATCCTATCACCCAGGGATTTAACAAAGGCATATTTGACAGGGCAGTAATCCTAGATGATATCTCCCACAGCAAGGCAGAAGCTATTGATTCAGATACATCATTCAATTATTTCAAGCTCATGGATATCCTGCGAAAAACAGATGGAATGCCAATCTCTGTTTCTGACCAAGAGATAGAATCCGAGATAGAATCAAATTTTGCAGGCTATGGAGATAGATATGAGTTTTCGTCAATGTCTGTCTTTGCTGCGCTTGGCCATTTGAAACCGCACATCATACCCCAAGACAAGGTTGCATTGATTGTGACAGCGGCAAACAGGAAAGAAAGAGGCGATGGAGATGAGTAATCCTGATAATGGGCATGATATGGCCTGGTATTTTGACAGGGGGCTTGAGAGAGGGGCAGTGCTCTTGGACGGCGCAAACCTCTCTAAAGATGCGTTTCCTCTATTTGATGCGTACAAGCAGGAGCTCTACCTTATTGCGGAAGGCAAGGGGCTTGAACTAGGCTATTCTGCACCAGGTGGCCAGTCAGAGTTGAGGCGGCTTATCGCGCAGCATCAGTCTTATTTGGAGGAGAGAAGCTTTACAAAAGATAACGTGGTTGTTAATTCAGGCGGCTGCTCAGGCACATTTGATAACCTATTCAGAGTGCTTAAGAGTGAATCGATAGGAACAGACAGGGAGGAGATAATTATACCTGTCCCATTTTACTCAGAGATAGGAAAGTCCGTACTATTCAACAGGCTAAAGCCTGTTTTTGTTGAGACCGATAGGGCAAACAATTTCCAGCCGACAGCAAAAGACATCGAGCATGTCTTGTCCAAAAAGACCTTGGCTGTGTTTCTCACCAACCCGGGTAACCCTGCCTGCAATTATATCTCTCCTGAAGCTATCAGGGAAATTTCCTATTCTGCAAAGGGATGCGGCTCTTATCTAATCATGGATAGCATCTTTGAGGAGTCTCCTGGCACCGCAACTAGACCTGCAGTGTTTGACCTCGCTGAGGACTATGAGAGACTGATCAAGATAACAGGGTTTAGCAAAGACCGGCCGCAGCTTAACGACCTGAGGCTAGGCATGAGCATATCGCTAGATCCAAAAATTAACCAATTGCTTGTCCAGGCTGCGGAAGTGTCTGATTTTTCCTCCTCAACTATAGCTGAGCGGATTGCCATGGCTGATATGGATCTCAGGGTGAAGCTGGATTCCCAAAACCAGGCAGATAGAGAAACTGATCCTAAATTGGAAAGGTATGTCCTGGACATCCAGGAATACCATGCGAAAATAAAGAAGGGTATGGAAGAAGCTATTTCCATTCTTGGCTCATCATGTTGCATAGATGATTTCATCAGGCCAGAAGCGGGTAATGTGGTCTTTGCCCGTGTTAAGGATGGATTGGGCATAGCCGATACCCATGAGCTGTTTATGAGTATCTTGACTAGAGGCAACATCCTTGTTTCCCCAGGCAAAATATTCAAGGCTCCAAGAGATGAATTATGGTATAGGACTACAATGTCTGTGGAGCCGGATATTTTTGCGGATAGGACTAGGAAACTTCTAACACTAGTGGAGGAAATAGCATGCTGACTAAAGGGGTTGCAAACACAATACTCCATCTGGCAGAAAGAGAAGAGTTCAGGAAGAACCCTTGCTTTTATCTGTATAATGCGGATGACATAGGAGAAAAGCTTTCGCTTATCTCAGAGAGGCCCTCAAATGTCTCATTCTACTATGCGATGAAAGCCAACTCAAACCAGGATATACTCAAGCTGGTCAGGTCATCTCCCACCACTACCGGGCTTGAAATTGCCTCCTGCGGGGAGCTCGAAAAGGCTCTGCAGCTATTTTCGCCGCATGAGATAATCTACACCGGACCGGCAAAGACACAGTATGAGCTAGAGCTAGCTGTAGGGAAGGGGATAAGGCTGGTCAATGTGGAATCTGAGGTTGAGGCGGCAAGGCTAGAGAGGATAGGCTCGGCTAAAGGGAAAAAAGTGGATATCCTTGTAAGGGTAAACACGAATTATCATATTGACGAGGCTATAACAAATATGGCCGGCGAGTCCACAAAAATGGGTATCGACCAGGACAAGATTGTACCAGCCATAAAACGGATTGCAAGCAATCCTCACCTGAACATAAAAGGAGTCCACGTGTTTTCAGCAAGCGGAGTCCTGGATGCTGCTAACCTTATCTCCTATGTTGATGAGGTTTTTAGAGTAGTGGACCACCTAGAGGATAGCACAGGCATTCCCATGGGAATCATCGATTTTGGAGGAGGATTCGGGGTTGATTATTCAGGCGAGGACAGGCAGTTTGACAGTAAATGCTATTTTTCAGGACTAAAAAGCCTGATAGACCAACACCAGATGGCTGACAAGGAGCTTATTTTAGAGTTGGGTAGATTTGTGGTTGGTGAATCAGGCTATTATGTGGCGGAGATCATAGATATCAAGGACTCGAAAGGCAAGAAACACATTGTTGCATCAGGTGGAGTGAACCATCTTAGGCTTCCATCTGCGAGCGGCATCAACCAGCCAGTATACATATTAGGAAGACATGTTCCTCCTGTTATCAAAAATCAATGTGTAGTCAATGATGAGATTGTTGATGTTGGCGGACCGCTCTGCTTTTCAGAGGACAAGCTTGCGCATGATGTTTATGTGCCGCACGCAGAAGTGGGAGATCTGGTTGTTGTGTCGCAGGCTGGCGCATATGGTTATAGTGTGTCTTCACTTGAGCTACTGAGCCATCCTCTCCCGCCTGAGTATCTTGTGCATTGTGAAAAGAATGGAATTCATAAGCAATAGATGGCAGTTGATGATAAAATGGCAATTCAAACATTCCTTAACCAAAAATTGAATATTGAAAGAACAGGCCTACAAGACAAGGTAGGCTTCCTTGGTATAGGTATCAACACTAGCTATGATTATCCTGGAGTGGAGGATGCACCTGATGCTATAAGGACACTCTCCGGCAGATATTCTAACGCAGACGGCTCTGCCCAACCCCTAAATATCTATAATCCTGAAAGGGGATATATCCTAACAGGAATCGTAATAGATGATCTTGGGAATTTAGAGGTTTTGGCTGGGGATGATAAATCCGAGGAGAATTTTAAGCGAATCACTGCCGCCATCCAGAATATATTAAGGGAAGGAGGCTTTCCTGTAATTGTTGGCGGAGACCACTACATAACATATCCTGTGGTAGCTGCTTATGAAGGACCAATAACTGTTGTCCAGCTTGACGCTCATGCAGATTGCCTTCCACTTGGTGCAGGCTGCCCCCCCCATGGGTCTGTGATGACCGGCATTTATAATCTCCCTAATGTGAAAAAGATAATCCACGCCGGAATCAGAGGCAACCTGAATACAGGCCAGGGGATAGACGCCTCATTAAGAGCTGGAAACTCTGTTATAACCTGTTCCAGGCTTTTAAAAGAGGGTATTGAGCCGCTGGTTTCAATGTTGGCCCCTCATGAGCCGGTCCACATAACATTCGATTGCGATGAGCTTGACCCGTCAATAGCTCCAGGTGTAGGCGTGCCTGAGCCAGATGGGATAGGATATGGCCTTGCGAGAGACATACTCTGCAGTATTGCGGAAAAAGCTGACGTGAAGGGCATTGACTTTAATGAGTATAACCCTAAGCTGGACTGGAATGGGATTACAGGAATCCATATAACTAATCTTATCATGGAATTCATATCAAAGAGGTTTGAATACCAAAGACAGGAAAATTAGGGGGTGTTTTACATGATAGACCCTAGCTTAAAGAAGGAGATGAAGATTGATGTGCTGTGCGGAGGAGATTCATCTGAGAGAGAAGGCTCTCTCCAGTCAGGTGAGACAGTCTGCAGCTCACTTAGGCAAGGGGGATTTGCAAATGCTCAACTGAGAGATACCACTTATGATAACGTAGCCTCGCTATGCACGGATAAGCCAGATGTAGCATTTCTCATGTTCCACGGGGGCTATGGAGAAGATGGCAAGATCCAGGCACTTCTCGAGCTGCTGGATATACCCTACACAGGTTCTGGCGTCTCTGCTAGTGCAATCTCGATGGACAAGTACTTGTTCAGCAGATTTGTCTCATCTCTGGGGTATAGAGTCCCAAATCAAAGTATTATTGAAAGCATAGACTCGCCAGAACTTTTCAGGATAAGTTATCCTGCTGTCATAAAACCAGCTACCCAGGGCTGCTCTTATGGGCTGTTCTATGTGGAATCTCCTCCTGAGCTGAAAAAACATCTTCCATTCGCAAAAAAGTTTAGTGATATGGTTCTTGTGGAAGAGTACATAGAGGGCAGAGAGTTTACAGTTGGCATCTTTGACGACCCTGACCTTGGCCTTGTTAGGGTTGCGCCTATAGTAGAAACTATTCTTGGTGGCGGAAAGAAGATACAGGATTACGAGGTAAAATATAATGAGGATGAAAAATACATAATATCTGAAATTCCAGCAGACCTGCCGCCAGATGCAGAAACAAAAATAAAATCAGTGTGCCAAGACATATACATGAAGCTAGGCTGCAGCGGATTTTCCAGGATGGAAGTCAGACTGACTCCACAACAGGAAGTATATGTGCTCGAAAACAACACCTGTCCAGGGATGCTTAATCCTCTGGAAAGCGATTTTCCCAAGATGTTAACGGAGATGGGCATTCCTGTCGAGTCCTTTGTTGAGAAAATGGTTGAGCAGGCTATGAGAGAATATTCTAAGCGGAAAAAACTGGTTGCTCCTTCAAGTGAAGACATGTTAAGATATTTAGGTATTAATCCAGATAGCGTCTAGAGAAAAGGGGGCGCATACAGCTAGCCAGATAATAAAACATAAATTTTATAAGATACACCTATGCCTTATTCGGTGCAATATGATCATACCAAATGTCCCATTCATCGATGACCATGAGCAGAAGTATGCCACATGCCAAGGTCCTCCTTCTGTGATGATGGTCTTAAGGTATTTTATGCCTAAAAAAAGGATTAATTTTGACGAGCTATATCTCCAGCTGGGGTATAAGAAAGGAATATGGTTCTTTGAAACCTATATAGTAAGGTTCTTTGTAAAGCAAGATATCCCCGTGATGTATTACAGTACTGGTGAAATATCCGAAATAGGAAATGACGCCCAAAAATTTGAAGAGCTTTGCGGCATGGATTTTAACAAGAAAGAGAATAGAGATGAGCTGGATATCGGAAACTACGACTCAGGTGTCGATTTTGTGCTATCCCATGGCCGCTTTAAGAAAAGGCCTATAAACTTTGATTTTATGAAAAAAGAACTTTCAAAAAATAAGCTTATTATTGCAACAGTCAATCGGAATAAGCTTATGGGAACCAGGGGATATAAAGGCCACTTCATAGTAATCAAGGGTTTTGATGAGGATAATTTCATCTGCAATGATGCTTATCTTGGCGAAAATCTCAAAATCTCTTTTAATAAGTTTGAAGATGCGTTCTATTATCCAGACAGATCTGGAAAAGATCCAGATGTCAGGATATGTGACCTAGTCATTATAGGTTAGCCATTTATTTTTTAAAAGCATCTGTATGTTTAGACTATTCTAAATTGTATAGGATGCATCTAAATTGTTCCTGCACGGCCGGCGCATTTATTCTCATTTTGTAATCCTTGTCTTTCCTTTAACTGATACTATTTTCTCAGATAGGATTAATATCATCTAGTAGAACTATCTTAACTTTCTTTCCAATCCA
>CAYLII010000039.1:0-10622 GCA_964383645.1 uncultured Methanosarcinales archaeon | reverse complement strand
AGCATAGGCATTCCAGCAGTCACGTTCTGGTCTTCATAAAGGTAATACACATTAAGCCCATCCAACATCTTTGACCTGAAAAGCAGCACTTTTGTAGGAGAGCTCTCGCCCACATTCACATCAGAGTCCACTGCCCTGAAATCAATTCTAATAGTGCCCTCGTCAGGATTGGGCAGGTCTACAGCGCCTCCTGTGTCCTTGAGTACAACAATAGTCTCTGCTTTCTTTTCAATAGATGAAAGATTCTGCGAAAAGTAGTATATCGCGCCAGCGCCTGCAAGAAAAAGTGCAATGAAAATGCCTACCACAACACCAGTCATAATATAGTTCTTTTTCTTTTTTCCCATAACCACAAAATATGGCTGACCCATATATTAACTTTACTTTTTTATCTCCTATTTATATGGGTTGTATGCAGTTTAGTTGTATGCGGTTTATATGCAAAAGGTGAAAAATATTTAAACCCCATAGCAGCCCACTGGGTTGATATGGCAAAGATAGTTGTTGTGGGCTCTGGCTCATACGGAACAGCCCTCGCAAAAGTATTCTCTGAGAGAAATGAAGTAGTCATATACTCAATAGAGCCCGATGTTGTAAAAGACATAAACACCCGCCATGCAAATACAAAATACCTGCCTGGCGTAAAGCTCAGCCGAAGCATCTCAGCCACGCCTGACGTGAAAGCAGTAAGCGAGGCAGAGCTCATAATCCTTGCTGTGCCCTCATCCGCGGTAAAACCCGCATGCCAGTCCATAAAGCCTCACTATCAGGGCCAGCTTGTCATATCTACAAGCAAGGGAATCTCTCAGGATGGAAAAGTCATGACAGATGTTATTGAGAGCCTGCTCGGCTGCCCATCATCAAGAGTGCTTGCCATCTCAGGCCCAAGCATCGCATCCGAGCTTGCCGCAGGAAAATGCACCCAGGTGATGCTTGGCGGGGAGCTCTCCGCAACCCGCAAAGCCCGCTTCATGCTCGAGACAGACACGCTCCTCCTCAAGCAGACAACCGACAAGAGGGGCATACAGCTCCTTGGATTCTACAAAAACATCCTTGCCATACTTGCAGGAATAAGCGACGGCCTATTCATGGGCAACAACTTCAAGGCAGCCCTCCTCTCGCACGCATACCATGAGTTCTACTACCTGAACATCGGGAAAAACGTGGCCCGCCATACATTCGTTGATGTCGCGGGATTGGGAGACCTCTATGTCACAGCAATATCAGAGGACTCGCGCAACAGGAGATTTGGCCTCTCACTAGCAAAAGGGCTTAGCCCTGACGAGATCAAGAAACAGGTTGGCACTGTAATTGAGGGCTACGAAAACCTAAAGGTAATGATGGCGCTACCAGTGAAAAAATACCTTGACGAGAACCTCCTCAACATGCTCAATTCATTCATCACAAAAAGAAAATCAGGCGAGGAGATGCGCCATGCCCTGAGGCGCTACCTCGGGGCGTCTGAACTAAAAGCCCTGATATTCGGCCCGGGAATAGACATACTAAAAGACAAGGCGCTGAGGCAATACTGCATGGGCCTTAAGCAAAGATACCAGCTCTACCACATCTCAAAAAGATACGGGCTCTCCTCACGGCTCCTTGATGAGAGAAGACTTCTAAAAGTGTTTGATGCCGTGGAGTTCGCTGGAGCGGCCCACCTTGTGAGGCCAAGGGAAACAATCTATTCAGGTTTCCTAGAAAAGCAGGGCCTAAGGCCCAGGAACTGCATGTTCATAGACAAGATAGGCTCAAATGTGGCTGCCTCTGACAAGGCAGGCCTCTGCGCAGTCCAGTTCAGGAGCCTGGCTGGCCTGAAAGCCTCAATAGAAAAAAACACCCTCTGACTAAAAATTTGCAAATCCAGAAAAATCAGCTTCTAGAGCCTTTCATTGAGATAGCTCTCTTGAGATAGCCCTCATGTGCATTATCATGTTTTTGGTCTGCTCACACTGCTTATACCTTGTCGGGCAGACATTCACCATTAGCCCTCCCCTTTTTCTTTCTCCAGCGGCAATCTCTCTGGCAAGCCTGAGGCTTTCTGCCGCAACTTTCACTGCTTTCCCAGTTTCTCCATCCTCTCCAGCATCCCCCCCTCCTCCTTTCTTCCCTGTATGACCTGCTTCTTTAAGTCTCATCCTGTTCTCATCTGTCACCATCAGCTCATGCAGATTCAGATACCTTACTCCAATCTGCCTCAGCTCTTTTATAGCAGCAATCAGCTTCTTCCTGTCTTTAGGTATTGCGGGAGTCTCCACAGCAACATTCCTGATAATGCCCTCTGCTGCCCTGAGCGGCGAGAGCTCATAATCCCTTGCAGCAAGGTCAAATCTTATCTCGTCCAGTCCGGCTTTCTTGAGTCTCCTGAGTTTTTGCTCAGTGGCAAGGTCGCCATTTGTGTAAAGCCACACATATATTTCAGGAATCTTCTTCTTCGCTAGCGAGATGAGCCTAAGAACCCTGTCAAACACAAGCAGGGGCTCTCCGCCTGATATGCCAAGCCCCTTTATCTTCCAATACATGAGATACCTGACAACCTCATCAACATCCCCAAACCTTATCTTATCTGAAACATATGCCCTGATAGGGTCGTCGCTCTTGCCGCCCTGCCCTCTATGTTTGGGCTTCTCCTGCGAGCAGAAACAGCAGTCTCGGTTGCATCTCTTTGTAACATAGACGCACAGCCAGCTGCCCTCATGGCAGAGCCTGCACCCCTGCGAGATATCTTTTCCTGCAATAATTCTCCGCCCCATATTCTTCAGCAAGAAATCTGCCCAATAAAAACTTAACCCTTTTTTCCAGGCATTATTAGCTCTTACTCCAGAGCAAGTTTCATAACAAACATAATTACCACGCCTGCAAGGAAGAACGCGAAAGCCAGGAGAGACTTCTTTATCTTAGGCTCCTTGTGAAGCTCAGGGATAAGGTCAGACGCCCCTATATAGATGAACCCGCCTGCAGTAAACGCCAGAAGGATAGGATTTGCCTCGCCAAACCAGGACACCAAAAAAGTTCCGAGCACAGCTCCGGCAATTGCAAAAAGCGCAGTCAGGAAATTCATGAGCAGCGCCTTCCTCTTAGAGAACCCTCCATAAACAAGAACACCAAAATCGCCTATCTCCTGGGGTATCTCATGCACCACAACAGCAAGCGTAGTCGCTATCCCTATCTGCGCCCCTGCCGAGAAGCTTGCAGAAATAACCAGGCCGTCAATGAAATTATGCACTCCATCCCCAATTAGGTTCATATACTTGAAAGTATGCACCTCGCAGTTTCCGTGCTCATGGCAGTGGTGCCAGTAGAGCAGCCTCTCCAGGATGAAAAACATCGAGAACCCAACAATTATGAAAATAGGCACAATGTCCCCTGAGGCGCCTTCGGTAGCCTCTGGGATGAGGTGGATAAACGCATCTCCTATAAGCGCGCCTGCAGAAAGCCCGATAAGCAAAAACAGGATCCTGTCAAGCACCTTTGTCTTTAGCCCTAGGCCAAGAAGCCCTATAAAAGAGACCAGGCTAACCAAGACAGTAGCCGCCACCGACATAATAAGCACATCAATCATTTTGGTAATTTATTGGGCACTTGACCAAACTTTGACCAACTGCTGCACAACCGCGATGCCCACCATTTGTGAACATCGCGTCGAGGGGCTTTACGCCCCTCTTCTTTTTGGTTCAGCTTTTTCGTAAAAAGATGAGGGCTAGTCACTCGCTTTTCAGCTCGTTCCTGCTCTCATTTTTTCTTTGAAAAAATGAGGGGATAGGGATTCGAACCCTAGTAGGCACTAAGCCAATAGATGGCTCACGGAAGCATTTCATCGACCTTGTGGGCCTCATCACTCACGGACTTGAGTTTGGATTTTTTAGCGCCTTACCGCCAAAAAACTATCCCGTTTGGCCACTCCGGCATCCCCTCATGAGGGCAACAGGAATACTCACTCACTAATCATGTGCTATTAATAAATTTAACCAAAAATACAATTCCCCAGAAGGGATGCGCAGCCTAGCCTTTAAGAATCATTTCAAAAATCAATACGCACAATAATCCCTGTTTATTTAAGATTCCCAATTCTCTTCTCAATGTCTGCAAGCTCCATCTCAAGCTCGCCAAACCTGGTCTTCTGGGACTTTCCAGAGCCAGCTTTTTCCTCTTCAGAATACATCAGCGCCTCTTTTTTGGTAGGCATCTCATCCTTCTTTACCTTTGGGAGAAGCTTCTCAAGCCTGATGTTCAGGCTCATTATCTCATTTAGGACTGCCTTTAGCTCCCTGAAAGACTCAAGCTTAATGCTTCTGAGCTCCTCAAATTTTGCTTCCCTCTGCATGACCCTCACAGACCTCTTGGCAGCCTCTAATAAGGGTATCCTGACTGAGTCTGGCTCGTAAAGTGCCACGTGCACTTCATCTTTCTTCTCTTTCACCTGCTTAGTGCTTTTCGCCTTTTTTGGCATAATTCCCACCTACATGCCCGGCTCGGTAAGAGTGCGGTTCATGAAGTCCAGCTTCTTCTCTATCTCCGTTATCTCGCTCTCCCAAAGGTCCAGCTCAGCGTCCTCATCATTCTTGATGTCGTTGATCCTGGCCATTATCTCCTTTGCCTTCTCAAGCCTCTTGTTAAGGAGATTAAGCACCTCGAGCACATCCCTGTATTCCTCAATCTTTACAAAAACCGGCATTCCGTTTGACATTTTTTCACCTTCCTGGCTCAAAGAGGGCATCATCCATGTAGAGGAGCTTTCTCCTCATATCATCCATGCTCTGATGCCACCTCTTGAGCTCAAAATCCTCTTTTTCCCTTAGGGTATTCATCTTGATGAGCATCTCATCCATCATGTGGAGCTTGACATGGAGCCTGCCTATCTCGCTCATGAACTCTGCATAGGTCTCCATCTCCACAAAAATAGGTCCGCTCGTATCAATCTTATCAAAATTTATTGGCCTTGGCGCAGCAGGCTGTGGTTCAGGCTGGTTTGGCTCTGCTTCAGGAACAGGATTAGGGGCAGATGGCTGTTCATCAGCAGGCTGCGGCTGAACAGGCTCGGGCGCAGAAGCTGCGCTTGCAGCTGCAAAAGCAGTCCATTCCTGGTCGAGACCGGGGAAACTCTGGGAGTCTGCTTCCATCTCTGACTGGGTTATCTCAACGCCAAGCCTGTTAATTGGTTTGGGAGGGTTAGGCATGGTGAGGTCTCCATAAGAATCAGGCTCTGCTATGCTCTCCCCAGACGAAGGTGCTGGAGGAGGCGGCATTCCAAGGCTGCCTAGTCCTTCAGGCCCCACAGGGGGTGGAAGCTCATTTTTTTTTCGTTTTCCAAATAGTCCCAACCATAATCACCTGTATTTTTATACCCCCTGTGGACGTTCCTAGTTCAAAGACACTATTAAAACTTTTATGACTCTCCTAGGATTAACACTATTAAATATCACTCTTAAATAGTAATACTTATAAACAGCCTCAATTTCCATACATCCTGTGAGGAGGTTTTGATAATGGACTACAAAAATCAGCTGAAATTATACGGTCTGTTAGGGCATACAGGGGTAGCGGCAGTTGTGGCAAGCATAGGTCTTGCTATAGGAAGCTCTGTCACAGGCGATCCAAACCTTGCGCTGGCAGGATATGTCGCAGGAATGAGCGGAGTAGAAGCATACAACAGCGCGAGAGTTGGTAAAGAGCTGACCCACCTGAATATGCAGGCATCAGGCCTGGAAGACAAGCTTGAAGAGCACTGACAGCGCGATAAGTTTGCAATTTTTTTGTATTTCATCTTATTGCAGATTGAGCTATCATAAACTTATTAAACTGATTCTCCTTATTTTTAGCCCATGAAAGAAGCGCTATACTGGAAGCCCTCAAAAGGAGATAGTGTGAGGTGCGAGCTCTGCCCCCACAACTGCATAATCAAGAAAGACATGACAGGAATATGCGGAGCCAGAAGAAACATAGATGGCAGGCTGTTTACCCTCAACTACTCTAAGCCAGTCTCAATCGCAGTCGACCCCATAGAGAAAAAGCCTCTATTCCACTTCCTTCCCGGCTCATCAGTCCTCTCTTTAGGCACATACGGCTGCAACCTATCCTGCGATAACTGCCAGAATTACGACATCTCGATGGTAAGAGACAGGCAGCCCAGGGATGAGGTCCCGCCTGAGAAAATAATCGAGCTTGCTCTCACAAAAAAATGCCAGGGCATAGCCTACACATACAACGAGCCGACCATATTCTACGAATACATGCTCGACTGCGCAAGGCTTGCAAGAGAAAAAGGCCTGAAAAACATAATCGTAAGTAACGGCTACATAAATCCGGAGCCGCTAAGAGAGCTCTGCAAGTACATTGATGCGGCAAACATCGACATCAAGTCATGGAATGAGGATTTCTACAAGACAAATTGCAAGGCCACCCTAGGGCCAGTAAAAGAAGCACTAAAAACACTTGTTGAAAACAAGGTCTGGGTAGAAGTGACAACCCTTGTGATTCCCACACTCAGCGACAATATTAACGAGATAGAAGAGATTGCGAAATGGATCTCTGAGGAGCTAGGTAGAGACATCCCCTTACATCTCTCAAGATTCTTTCCCCTTTATCGGCTTGAGCACCTTCCGCCAACCCCAGAGCAAACTCTAGTAGATGCCAGAAAAGCTGCAGTAAAACACCTCAACTATGTGTATGCAGGAAACATCCGCCTAAAGGGTGCAGAGGACACTATCTGCCCGATCTGCGGCAGGCCAATCATCCTGAGGCAGGGCTTTATGATAAAAGAGAAAAGCCTGCCTGAGAACGGATGCCACTTCTGCAAGCAGAAAATAGCCGGCGTATTCAGATAGCTATAAGCGCTGGCCCGGAAAACCTGCGGTTTTTCCTTGTTCAGTTTTATTAATCTCTTTTTTCCCTACTGACCTGATGAATCCATATCGCAGGGAAAGGCTGGGCGCAACTTTGATTCTGGTATTTCTTTCCCTGCTATCATTCACCTCTTCTGCAGAGGCAGCTCTCTGCCCAGGAAACCTCACAATCATAACAGACAGCATGGTGAGCAACAGCACAATCAGGTTCAGATTTCTTGCAGATGGAAAAAGCAGCCTGAAAAACGCCAGCATTGAGTACTGGGTTGAGGACATGACCGGCGCGATAGTCAAGGAGAGGCGGGAGACAGACAATCTCGGCTGGAAAAGCTACACCCCAAAAACAGACAGCGCTTATGCGATATACCTGATAAAAGCGCAGCTCACCCTAAACGGCTGCGGCCCATATTATATATCCGAGCAGTATGCAGTCTTCAAAAACCCCTATCAAAACTCAGACACACCCACACAAAAATACATCTGCAAGCCCTTGAAAGAGGGAATCGCCCTATATCTTGAGCACATCCCAAAAACAGCTATTGCCGGGGAAGAATTCAGGATAATTGCGGGAATCGACAACCATGACAACCATACCCAGAAAGTGAAAATATACAGCTACATCTACAGGGCAAGCAAGACCTATTCTCCATCAAAAACCTATAATCTCAAAGAGATAGAGATCCTTTCCGGGCAAAGCGTCGAGCTCGAGCTTGCGAATTTAGCCAATCTCACTCCCGGAGACTACAGGCTAAAGCTTGTCGCTGAATACGCCCCCAACAAAAGCAAAGAGGTGACAGCCCCAATCACATTCGCCTCTCTTGGCAGCGAAACAGGAAAGATCAGGATATCCTATTTTGGGCTTTCCGCCCTCTCAAAATCAGAGCTTACTGCAGAAATAAACAGCACATTAGATGAGGAAGCCCTTCTAAAGCTAGTGATGGAATCAGACACAGACATCACTGAGGCAGAGCTTTCGCTTCCCCCCATGGAAACTGCAGAGCTGAGGTTTCCCCTAAAGCTTCCCCTCTCAAAAAATCATCTCTTCCTAAAGCTCTACAGGGACAACACTCTGCTTGGCATGTCAGAACTGGTGCTTGAGAACAGGTCTGTAGATATGGTATCAGAAAAGCCCTTCACCCTGATGCAGGGCGATATTGTCCTCAACACCTCAGGCAGGGCATACAGCTCGTCATCTGCAAAAAGCCTCGCACTTTCGCCCTTCATCCTGCTCGCAACGTCTATAATACTAAACTTGTATTTCATAATATTCAAGAAGAAAAGCTAGAGCCAAAGAGCAATCATCAGGCCTTCTCAAAAACGCCTATCATAAGCGATTCATCGCCCTGCCACACAGTCCTCTCATGGGAAAGCCTGAACTTCGCCTTCTCGGCAGCCGTCTTCACCACCTCAAGGCTGTTGGTGAGAACCCCAATCCTTCCAGTCTTCTTCAGGATGTAATTCGCCTGGTAGAACAGCTCATAGTAGTACTTTCCTATAAACGCCTCGTTCTGCTTTGAAATCCTTGGGCCGTTCGAGGCCATGATATCTATCGCTGCCTTCCCGAACTTTGTGTCAATCCACTCCACATCAAACCTTGAGAATGTTATGCTCTTATTTACCCCTGCAATCTTGCTGTTGGCCTTTGCCGCGCTTATGAACCTGAGGTGATTTGCGATGCAGAATATCTCCCCCTCGCCCTTCTCCTTTGCTTTCTTGTCTATATCAATGAAAAAATCATCAAAATTCACGCCGGATAGATTGGGAAAACTTGTGAAATGAAGCTCCCTCTTCCTGAAATAATTGATTGGCTTTCGTGTGGCGTAAAACGCAGCCTCTATAGGAACCACTCCTGAGAAAGAGGACATATCCACAAGCCCCTTCTTCCTCTCAAAGCCAGTAATCCTGAGAAGCGCATAGCCGATATTGCCCTTGATAGAGGGCATATGGCTGTTCACCTTGTAATCCCTCTTGCTTATGTCAAAGCCCGCCATGTCAATACCTATATGGAGCATGCCGTCAACTATCAGCGCATAGATAATAAGATCCGGGTCTTTTAGGTCGGCAGAAGGGTCAAGCCCAGTCTCCTTCCTGATATTAAGACCTATAATATCAGCCAGCCACTCAGCCATCGCCTGGCTTGTGAAATCATGCTCCCCTATCCTCTTGCACTCAACCTTGAATTTAGTATCCTTGGTAACCCACTGGCCGAACTTGACAGCCTCAAGCTCCTGCTCAACAATCCCCTTGGCTTCCTCAAAATCCCTGCTGATAAGAAAGCTGTCAATATGGAAGAGCACCCTTGCAGCAGACTGCGAGACATAGGCGAATTTGCACAGGTCAAGCAGGCTCTTTGCCTCAAACTTTACAGCCATGTCATGCGCGGTTGGCCTTGATTCTGCCCCCAGCATCTCTTCTACCTCTCTTGCAGCCACATCCTCCATCCCGCGCGGCACAACAACAAGCCCTGCAATATTATCCATGTGCAAGATACAATTGCATGCGCTTTATAAATCTTGATACAATACACACCGCAAGGATAGATGCTCTAGATTTATTGGTCAATTTTCTAAATCCACTAAACAGAGCTAAGGCGAATTGTCCTCCTCAGCAGGATATTATCACTACTATTTGGTGATAACAAAACCAAAAGATTTATATACTACCTGACTTAATAAGGGTATATCAGATAAAAACCTATAAAGGAGGTATAAATATGCAAGACAACAATACAATCGATGATGCAATACCCTTTGATACAAGTGCAGATGATGCGCTCAACCAGCTATACGCGAGCTATGGTGTTGATTCTAAGGACATAGATGCCCGGCTCAGGATGATATCTGGTATAATCCGCCTGACTAACTGGAACTACCTCAGCGACGGCCAGCCACCCCTCTATATGCTAGAAGAGCAGTATCTTAGGGATAACAACCTTATTTGATTTTTGATCTGTTCCAACAACATTTATAAACAAACCACAATTAAAGTGACCCATGCTAGACAAGAAAGATCTAAAGGACATATTGGACAATTTCAACAGGTCAGATGAGCAAAGAGAGCTCCTCATCAAAAAAACCCGAGATGTCCTAAAACTCTCAAAGCAGCTCATCTATTCAATCCACAGGGAGGACACTGATTCTGCAAAAGCCCTATCCGGCGACATAAAGAAGGCCTTCTCTGAGCTAAGCTCAATAGCTGAGAAAAGCCCTGAGCTAAGATACTCAGGCTCATTTAGGATATCCGCCCAGGAATATGTGGAGGCCCTCTGCTACTTCGGCTTTGTTGTAGAGGACAGGCTGCCCGGGCATACAGAACTTAAGGTAGACCCAAACTCCTACCTCCTCGGCCTATGCGACCTCACAGGAGAGCTTGTGAGAAAGGCAATAAACGACGCCATAAAAGGCAGGTGGGACTCAGCCCTCCGGATAAAAGAGGTAGTCGAGGAGATCTATGGCGAGCTTCTCAAGTTTGACTTCAGGGACAGCGAGCTCAGGAAAAAGTTCGACGGCATCAAGTACGACCTAAAAAGACTTGACGAGGTCGCCCTGAACATAAAGCTAAAGGCGAAATAATACCTGTATTCTAGGTTTTTGTATCTTGTTTTTGATATTATTGGTACAGATGTCCTAATTTAATCAAGATTATAGTTAATTCTTTGATTATTTTCCACTATTTTTGGAATATCTATTTAAACAAGCACCCTAATCCCTAAAGGCATGGCAAAACCTAAACATACAGCATCAATAGTTGATTCAGACGCAACAGCATTAAGTACATCAGTCT
>CAYLII010000038.1:5027-10647 GCA_964383645.1 uncultured Methanosarcinales archaeon | reverse complement strand
CCAAACCCTAAGGCTTTTCCAAAGAAGCCTCCGCCATATCCATCGCTGGAGAGCTTGACAAACCACCAGAGGATGACTACCACTATGGCGACCACTGCTATTACACCTACAGGCACTCCTGGGATGACCTCAAAGTCTAATATGTTTGGCATCATCTGGGCCTTGGCAGAGGATGCAATGAGAAGTATAGCAGGCAGCGCTATGATAAGAGGCCTTTGCCATCTAGGTAAGCGCATATATGCCATGCATGGAAATATTGGGGGCACTATTTAAATATATTTTGGGAAAAAGGGTAAAACAGAAATCTTAAATTAGTGCTAGAGCCGGGTCATCCCATATGCTGAATTGGGAAGTGCATTATTAGCCTGCCCTGCTGAGCGGCCCCCTCTGGGCTTTCTGGATTTCGCCATGTCAGCAAGCTTTTTTTCTTTGTCATCGAGGTCCCTTTCAAGCACCTCTATGTCTCTCTGGATTTTGGAGATGTCCTCATTTACTTTCTGGATAATGCCTGCTCTTGAGTCTCTTGTCATTGTGTAGAACACTGAAGTGAATTCATCCTCCTGCTTTAGGGATTCGAGCAACTGGTGCAGATGTTTTCTTGCGCTGTCAAGCTTTGCAGCAACATCAGGCGGGTTGGATTTAAGCGCCTGGGCCATATTAGACACACTCTGTAGGTCAGTAAGCTCTTTTTGCGCAGTCTTAAGAGCAATATATATCTGCTGGGCCCTGCTCTTGCAGTTCTCGACCAACTGCCTTACATCATCGTCAAATTTCCTTATGTCATCAGCTATCTTGTGCTGCTTTGCGGCAAGTACTGTCTTAAGCTCGCTGTTAGGGAGCTTGCTTATCCTGTTTCCAACATCAGATATGAGGTTATTCTGTCCTCTTATTATCAGGTGCAGGTTTTCTGCAGTCTTGAGCTCTTTTGTGACAAGGCTGTATGCCCACTCCTCGCTGTTGTAGTGGCTTCGCATAGTGTTTGAGGTTGAGTTAAGCCTGTCAATAAGGCTCTTGAGGTTCGACTCGAATGTTTTTGGGTCGGCTCTCCTCTCCTGAACCATCCTGATAAGTATTGTAAGATATTCTATTGCATTCTGAATCATCTTGTGAAGCGTCCTGCTGAATTTCATCGCCCGGTCGTCAGCTGTAGCCTCTCTATCTTCATCCCTGCTTATCTCTTTGACAGCAGTCTCCTCTTTTTTTGCTATCTTTTCTGCCTCTTCAAGCGGCTTTTCAGCTTCCTTTAGCTCTTGCTCAACAACTGCAGGGGGCGGACTGTTTGGGGGCATATTGATGGGAGCATTTCCTCCTGCTCCGCCTCCTCCACCACCTGAGCCCCCACTGCCGGGATTGTTTCCGCCGCCGAGGTTTACAGCTGGACCGCCGCCTGCTGCGCCGCCTCCACCAACTGCTCCTCCGCCGGCTCCAACTGCGCGGGAGATGGCCTGCACGAGGCGGAATAGCTCGACAAGGAGGAGTATTCCAACTATCGCATTAAGGATGCTCCAGAGCATATTAAGCACAGGATTTTGGAATGCCGGGTAATCTGAGGTGAATTCGCTCCCGGGCTGGTAGATTGGCTGCTCTGTGATAGCAGTCATGTTGAAAAGAAGCATCCAGCAGAGGAATAGCACGACTAGCCTCAATAGGTGGCCCATGGGGCCATTTGCGCGTATCCTGAAGTATGCATACAGCATGGCTGCAAAGACAGCTCCTAGCAGTATCGCTGACCACACTGCAGAGTACTGGATGCCTATTGCAAGAAGGACTGATTCAGGCATGAATACAGCCGTGATGATAGCAAGACATAGGGATATTATGAGAGGAACCTTCTTTCCGCTCGGGTGGGCTGACATGAGCCTTGACCACTGCTGTGTCCCTACGAACTGGAGTATTGCATGGAACAGGGTTAATGTGATGATGAAGATCATCAGCCTCATGAAGGCCACATAGTCGCTCTGCCCATCAAGGAATCCTATCTGGAATATGCTTATAATAAATTTCATGGCGCCCTCAAGCACCTGCCTGAGGAAGCTGAATGGGTCGCTTACGCTCTGGGCTAATGCCGCAGGAAGAGCTGCCAGGAGGATGAATGGCGCTAGAGAAAGGAGTAACTTCTGCTTGCTGTTCTTCATCTATTCACCTTTTTCATATATGGATTATATACTTATTTGAGGTGCGAGTATATAAAGATTTTTGTTTTTGAGAACAGGAATAAGGTGTATCTGAATAGGGTCTTAAAGAATAAGCAAGGCACAGGTGATAGAATTAATCAGATATCATTTAAGTTTCAATTTATCAATTGCTTTAAGTTGATTAAAGGATTTATTTTCAAAATCTTTAACTAATTTTATCATTGCGTCATACTCTCTCTTAAGATTATTTTGATGATTAATTAGATCGTTTCTTAGCTCTTTAGTCTTCATCTCCATTTGTACAGTAACATTGGAGGGCCCATAGTCTTTTCTGATCTGATCAATAAGTTGCTGGATTTGGGAATTAATATTCTTAATTGTATCGGGGTTAGTCCACTTTGCCGAGGTAATTTCTGTTAACAATTTTTTGATTTCACCCTCCTCAACCTGTAAATATTTAATGGTGAACTCTTCATATTGTTGTATTCTCTGGTCATATTGGAGAATGGCGAGCATGTATTTATCTTTAATTTCAGATTTAGATCTTTTAAATTGGTCTAATAATCCATTAAGTTCCTTAAGCCGGTCTGGCAGAAGCTTATCCCTGTTATCTTGGATAAATCTTTCCATCATGCCTATAATTTCATCAGATTTTTCAAAATTGAGGATGATACCATCCGTTTCAAGTTTAGTTCTCTGGAGTTTGTAAGCTTTCACCAGATTTGTCATCCGGGTATTTTCACTTTTCAGGATGTTTTCTAGTGCTTTTTTGGTATCTCCCTTTATGTTTTCAATGTCTTTATTGAAAGTTTCTATCTGCTTGGCATTCATGGTGTTCAATCTTTGCTGGAATTGTGCGAGTTGTTGTCCAAACTTATTTAGGCCCACAATAAGGGACTGAAGCATCGCTATCACAGATTGGCCTTTTTGTATGGCAATTCCTTCTAGTTTTATCTCCTCATTTTGGGTTTTGGATTCCTGTTCTACTAGCTTCTCAGCTTGGTCATCCTCTGCTTTTTCTTTGCCTAGGGAGGTTCTCAGGTTACTCCAGCCTCCCCTCAGGTTATTTATCCCGCCTGCGGCACTGCTAAGGCCTGCCCCTATGCCGCTAAGGCCTCTGCCTATGCCTCCGCCTACTGCGCCTCCTCCGACATGCCGTATTATCTGCACTATATCTATCAGGAGCAGGATTGCGAAAAGAACATTTAGTATATTCCAGAAATACTCAAGGACTATGTTGACAAATGGTATGTAGTCTGCGCCTCCTCCTGTGAAGTCCTGCTCTACTATAGCTGTGAAGTTGAAGAGGACAATCCAGCATAGGAGCACTACGATAAGCCTGACCACATGTGTCCAGGCAGAGTTGCCTTTTATCTGGTGCCTTATCCATAGCAGGCCTCCGAACACAGCACCCATGAGGATTGCTGACACGATTGCAGAATACTGTACTCCTATTGCCTCAAGCACGCTTGCAGGCATGAACACTGCTACGATTGATGAGAGGCATAGGGAGATGATAAGAGGGAGCCTGTTCGCCCCGCCCCCTAGATTTCCCCTTGACATGAGGGCGTTGAGTCCGGCATTGAAGAGGGCGAATGTGATTATCCACACCATCATCCTCATGAAGGCTACCTGGTTACCCTCAAGGAACCCTAACCCGAACACTTCAAGCACCATTTTCATGGCGCTTTTCAGCACATCTGTGAGAGCCGAGAACGGATCAGCCATGCTCATCTGGGCAAGAGCTGATGGAAGCAGGACTATTGCCAGGAGAAATATCGCAGAAACTGCTATCACTCTTTTATGGGTATTCATCTGGTGCGCCTGCTTTTCTACTATACTATCTATAGTGATATACCCTATTCCAAGCAGGAGTATATAAAGATTTTTCTTTTTGGGAGCGGGTTTTGCGGCCCTGCCCCTGTTTTCCCGAAAATTTCCGATCTGCAAAAGGAAATGTTCCGATGACCAGGCGCTTTTCTTCGGGCAGGGGCCCAAAAGTGATTTTTAGGCATGCGCCAACAGAGTTCTGCATGGGGGGTAATCATACCCCTATTATAAGTTGTGAGGAGGGATGAAATATGGATAAAGGCATAAGCAGGATGAGCCCGAGGAGTAAGGCGTTTCTTCAGCTGGGCGGCGCGATTGCCGCTGGCGCTATTTTGATTGGTGGGTCCAGCTACGCGCTGAACAGCTCAAAGAGGATAAATGAGTTTCTGATGGAGAGAAATCCAAAGCTCTACATGAATATTGTGGCAGATTATATAGAAGAGAACCCAGAGGAAGCCCTAAATTACAGCTCAGACATTGGCGAGCTTGCAAGAAGCGTGAATTCCTCGTCTGCATTAGGAGAGGAGGACAGGCTCTACCTGATGGAGAGCAACGCCTCGCTTCTCCAGCCAGAGAAGGCTATAGGTGTGTGCGAGAGCCAGGTGGTGAATAGGCTTGACAGCGAGGGCAGGCTGGAATACGTGCTCTCCTCCATAGACAGCACAGAGAGCATGTATTATCCGAAGATTGTTGGAGAGATACTCAGGAATGTGGGAGAGGAAGCCTACAATTCCATAGCTGACGTATTTAGGAAGTGAGTTAGAACGGGAGTTAGGGATTTAGTAAGGAGATGAGGTGGAGAACATGGAAGATCTTGAATCTGAGATTAATGCAAATTATCAGCAAGCTGCAATTCCCCTGCCGGGGATTGATGTGGAAGCGGGCGAGGCTTTTCTGAAAGAGCAGAGGGGCAGGACAGGCCGCACAGGCTACGGGAGCGAGGGCATCCAGCAGAGCATGTATGAGTTCGACGAGCTGATGAGAAAGGAGTATGTAGAGGGGCTTTCTGAGAGTGCGCTTTTCAAGGCAGTGAGGATGCTCTACATGAGGCTCTCTAACAAGGGGGCTAAGGATGTGCTTGCTCTAAATTCTGCCTCTTTCGGCCAGACCATCAAGGCTCATGAATCGGAGCGCGACATGCTTGAGACGCAGATTGATGACGCCTACGCGAAAATAGATGATATACATGAGAATATGACTGACCTTGCAGATGAGATAAAGAAGTCTGAGAACGGCCTGCTTTATATCGCGAACAAGCAGGGCGAACTGGAGAGGCTGGTGTTCGCAAAGAGAGAGGGCGCAAAGACAAGAGAAGAAGTGAGCCTTGCCTATCTCAGCGATGATTATCACGACAGGAGGCTTGATTCACTTTCAAGGGAGGCCGGGCAGCTCAAAAGGATAGGCGAGCAGGCAAAGAACAGATTGGGCCCGCTTTACGCGAGGGTGACTTCGCTTGACAGGGAATACCAGCAGGCAGAGATGAATACTGATGTGCTGAGAGCCATGCATAGGCAGAAGTCAGATGACATAAGCGAGCTTTACAGGTACAAGGCTGATGTGAATCTCGACCTGATAAACATGCTCCAACAGCAGATGGACAGCGCGAAGCTAACTGAGAATTCGATAAAGACAATCAATGCTAGCAGGGCTGTTGC
>CAYLII010000038.1:0-4927 GCA_964383645.1 uncultured Methanosarcinales archaeon | reverse complement strand
GACAAGATGTCCTCTGCCGCAAAGAGGCATAATGACAGCGGGCTTGAGCAGAGTCTTGCTGCGGCAGAGGGCTGCTTTTCAGTGATTGATTCTGTCTGGAATAGGCTTGTCCAGACAGGGGTGCTGGAAAGAAATTCTGAGAAGCCTGCCCTGCTAGCCTCGTACCTCGGCGCAGATTACGGGCTTGGGCTGCTGGGCGAGCCGGAGAGTGGAAGGGCAAAGGTAGGTGAGAGGAATTTCTTCACAAACGAGAGGGCTGATTTTTCCCGGATGTACCCTTTGTTTCTCGACGATCTCCTGGGCGCATACTCAAGGTCGCTTGATTCCCAGGCAGTGATAGGGCTTGGCCTGCTCACGAGCCAGTATCTCTCATGGATGAGAGAGAGGGCGCTTTCAGAAGGAGAGAGAGTGCCTGGATTTGAGAGGGATGTCTCAGGGATAAGGGGCAGTATAGCTGGCACGTACGAGTTCTCTGGAATCATGAGGCGAAGCAAGAGGCCAAAGAATGGAGAGGAAGGAGAATACACGTGGGAGAATTTTGGAGGGTACAAAGAGGCTGTGGGATATTTCAAGGACTTAAGCATGATAATTAGCAGATGGGGTGATTGCACTAAGCTGGGTTTTTCAAGGAGAGGAGACCTGCTCCCAAAGGGGATCCTGCTTGCAGGCCCCCCTGGCACGGGAAAAACGAGACTTGCAAGGACTTTCTGCAGCGAGTCAGGTGTGCCTTTTGAGATGATAGGCGTGTCTGATGTGGGCAGCTCTTTTGTGTATGAGACCTCCAACAATGTGCAGAGGAAGTTTGACACTGCAGCGAGCTACATTAAGAGCGGGGAGAGTCCTGTATCAGTGCTTTTCATAGACGAGCTGGATTCGCTCGGAAGGGCAAGAGAGGCAAGCCCGGGAGGAGGCAGGGAGGATGACAAGGTGGTAAACACTGTCGCATATAACATGGACGGGCCAAAGAGTGTTGACGGGGTGATGGTGATTGGCACTACTAATCTGCCTGAAGGCATTGACGCCTGCCTCATGAGGGGAAAGCGATTTGAGAAGACTGTCTATCTCGGGCCTGTAGCAAAGTCTGATGCGGCAGACATATTCAGGAAATATCTTGGCAGCTACAAGGAGGTGAATATCGAGAGGATAGTGGAGGAATATGTCGCAGAGCCGTCAGGCAGCAGAGAGCGGGATGGCAAAAGGCTCCTGTGGACAGGGGCGATGGTGGCAAGCCTTGCCTCTGCGCTGAATCTGGAGATGGTCTTAAGGCACCTGAAGAATGGCGCGCCTTTTTGCATGAGCACAGATGATGTTAGGAGAGGTATAGATGGGCTTTACAGGCACAGATGATGTGAGAAGTAACTAATGCAGGAGGGAAAAATGGACAGGAGGGAAAAATGGCATCATTCATGAGTTCATATTTGGAAGATATGCAGGAGATTGATGAGCTTTCGCGGAATGTAGGTGTATACAGGAGCAGGCTCGAGAATTTGTGCCAGGATAGCTATGGAATGGCTGATTCCGGGGCAGCAGATATGCTGACCTCAAACTACAGGGAGATGAAGGGAGCGCTCGAGCTGGGAAGGAGGTATTCAGAGCTGGGCAGAGATGGCATAATGGGGCCTGACAGGGGAAAAATAAGCGATATTGTCTCTTTATGGGAGATGTTCTCTGATAAGGCGGACAGTTATGCAAGTTCTCTTTTCAGGCAATGGGCTCTCGGCGCAGAGGTTATCGAGAGGACAGGAAAGAGGGGAGTAAAAGAAGGGGCTGGCGAGGCCAAGGAGGAGCTTGCCGGGCTCGCCGGGGATTATAAGAGGATATCTGGCTTTGTGAGCAGGGAAGTGAGAGAGAAAAACAGCCCCTCTATTGTTGTAATGGATGAGTACTATGATTTTGTGAATGAGAGGCGCAGCCTTGACGAAAGGCTGGAGAGGGCAGGCCGCGACATAGAACAGATTATTAGTGGCGCTTCCCCTGGCAGGCTAGGTTATGCAGAGGCCGAGATTGAGGGGCTCAGAAAGGGATATTCCTCTCTTGCGAGAAAGCATTCCTGCCTTAGGGGAAGGCTGGTTGGAAAGAGAGGCTTGTTCGACTGCGCAGAGCAGCTTGATGAGGCAGAGAGGCTGGGGCGCGAGATAAGAAAGATGAGTGATAGGCCTGATTATGGCCGCGCAGAGGAGGATGCAAGGCTGATTGATTCATGGATGGGCATCTACAGGAATGCATTTGCCAGAATCTCAGGACAAGAGGAGATAACACCTGAGTATGTTGATGAGCTCTGCAGTATCGAGCTTGCCGAGGCCTCGCTTCTTGAGAGGGCTGGGGGAAATCCTTCGCTAGCCAAGAGGGCAGGAGGATTAAGAGAGCTGGATTCTATTGTGAGGGGGCAGCTTGAGAGGGAGCTTTCAAGGGTTGAAATTGAGCTTGATAAGAGGGGAAGGATGTATGGGGATGAGCTGGGGCAGCCTGATTATATGGCTGGAGGAGGCAAGAGGGATAATCTTGAGCTCATGCTTGCAGCCTCTTATGAGCTTTCAAGGATGAGGAAGAGATGCGGCCTGGAGATAGGGGAAAGCGAGAGGGTAAGAAAAGAGGTCGAGAGAAGGCTGATGGCTGAGGATGTAGAGGAGAAAAGAGATGAAAAGCTAGATGAGAATAGGCATGGGCCGGGGCGCAGATTTGAGGAAAGAATCTCTGATTTTATTCAAGGGGAGGAAAAAGAGCCAAGGCCAGCTCAGCAGCAGAGGTCTTCTGATGAGCGCAGGATAGCAGAGACGCTGGACAGGTTTATGGAGATCTGGAGGATGAGTCCTGGCGGGAGAGTTATGGATATAGGTTCCATAAACGAGCTTTTCAGGGAGAGAGATTCCTGCTACGCAACCCTCAGAAGAGATGAGGGCGTGCTGCCTGTGAGAGAGATTGAAAATGCAATAATGGAGATATACTATGAAAACAAGGCAAGGATAGATGAATTTGTGAGGGAGAACAGCAGGGGCAGCCTGGATGAGGAGAGGATTAGGATGGCTGCCTGCTACAGGATGGCGATGGACACCTGGGACAGGGGGATTAAAGGTAGCAGATGGCAGTGATTTAAGGATTGCCGCTAGAAGTCTTTTGTCTTTTTTATCTCAAGAGAGGTTGTCTTAAGTAGCTCCATGACTTTTTCTCTTGAGTCCATGCCCTTCCAGTCAAGGATAATGAGTTCTGGCCTGGGTGTTGTCCGCTCTATCGCCTGCTCAAGCATCTCCCTGTCCAGATTTGCAAGATTGTATTTAGGGCAGACATGGCCGATAGCTATGTCTGTGCCGAGGATTATTTTTTTGAAGTTAGGTGTGTAGTGGGGCCCGCCAAGCCCTACTGCTGTCCTGCATTTCGGGGGCTCTTTGGTTGCAAGGTGATAGATGACTTTTGCGATGACTTTACCGGGCTCTATGTCGAGCCACTGGGTTTCTGACGAGCCTATCTCTATGAACATGCTTGGCTTTTCAAGGTATGGGCCGTGGTGGGTGCATTCCTGGATGATGTCATAACCTTCTGCTTTCATCCCAGCACCCAATTCCTCAAGTTTTATCATCGCCTCCTTTAGGTAGAGCGCAGGTGAGATTCCTATCTGCTTTTCTGAGCCGCCCATCTCTGCCCTGCCCCAGTTGCCCTGGGTGTGGAGGCTGAGGCTGGGGATGCCTGACTTGGCCTCGTGCTTTGTGGCGAAGATGAAGAGATCTGCGTCTATCTTTTTGTCGATGTTTTCGCAGTTGATGGATCTAGTCTCGGTTGTGTAGAGGAATACGCTGCGGCCTGTATTAGTTTCATGGCCGGCATGGCTCAGCTCATATGCCTGATTTGCCTCGAACTCAAGTTCGGTTTCCTTAAAGGGGTAGAGCTCAAGGATGGCCTTTCTTATTGTCATGCTGGCCTGGTCTGGCCTTGAGCAGATTATAGCGATTCTCATAGGGAATTGCAAAGAGTGGAAGGATTTTAAATGTTTGGGAATGGCAAATAGCTTTTCAGTATCCTGCCTTGCAAAGAAAATCCTCAAGATTTTTGTAATCTTTATCCCTGTCCACTATGCATATAAGCTTGACAAGAGGCATATCAACTGAATATATGGGCCTCTTTTCTTTTCTAATTTCCTCAAATCTTATCCTAAAAAGAAGCAGTGGGTATCCGTGGATTCTCTTGTTCCTGAAAGGGTTGGTTTTTAGGAGTTCTATCTTGCGGCTGATATTCCGCTTAGCATCCGGCGAGAGCTCGTCGAGCTGCTCAACAAAGAAGGGATGCGCCCGGATTGTGAATTCCATGCGTATCTTCTAACTTCTCAGCTTCTTAAATAATTCCTCCTCGCTGACGTAAAGTTTCCGGTCATCTGCCAGCTTTATCAGGCGCTTTACAAGCTCAAGCTCTTTTTTGGTGAGCTCAGGCTCGCCGAATATCTTCTCCCTTATTGTCTCCCGGATGAAGTCCTGGATGCTGTCAAAGCCCCTTGATTCCGCATGCTTTTTCACGCGGGCGAGCATGGAGTCGGGAAGCCTCAGGTTTATCTGGGTTGTCATGATACCAAAAGATACCAACTGGTATTTAAATGTTTTTGCAGGCCGGCCCGGAATCTGTGCGGCTTATTCATGGGCTATTGGAGAAAAGAATAAATACCGGCTAGATTATCTAGAACCCATGCAAAAGTACAGGCGCCAGTCGCTCATGTTCCTGATGGGCTATCTTGTGATATTCTTCATTGTGCTGGTGGTGTGCCTTTTCAACCTCAGGAGCGGAAGGGCGCTTTTCGAGATAGGTATGAATCATTCCCTGCAGAACTCGATAATTATGGCATTCTCTTTTCTTGCTATAATAAAAGTGGTTTTTGAGATTATCAAGATCGAGAGCCACTAGAGGGTATGAGAAAGCCCAGAAGCGGGATCTAGATTTGCTATAT
>CAYLII010000037.1:2619-10745 GCA_964383645.1 uncultured Methanosarcinales archaeon | reverse complement strand
ATCAACTCGCTTTTGTGATTGTTCCCATATATGGGCAGGCATCCCCGTAAGGGACTTCCCCCTGCCTGCCTTAAAAGTTATTGCGTTGCAAAGCTCGTAAAACCAGATGGCAGCCTACATATTCTACAATGCCTATTAATCAGCAAAGTTTAAAAACAGCGCCACCTAAAATCCTGCTTAGGGGAAAAAAGAGGTAGATATGGGACTAAAGGAAAAGCTCTATGGGGCAAAGCGGATGGAGCAGATAGCAGCCTGCCTATTCAGGCACGAGCTCCACCAGATGATAGACACACTCAAGATAACATCACACCTTCCGCTCAGAAACAAGTTCTCTCTCAGGAGAAACCCCTTCCAGGAAGCCCAGCCAGTCATTCTAAGAGAAGTTTTCGAGGAGCTTGGCGGAGCCTTCCTAAAGCTCGGCCAGATGATAAGCCTTAGGCCCGACCTGGTAGGCTACGCGTTCGCCAAGGAATTTGAGAAGATGCTTGACAGCGTGCCGCCCGAGAGCTTCAAGACAGTGGTTTCAGTCATCAGGGAAAACCTCAAGGGAGGCATGGGCAACTTCAAGGAATTCGACAGCAATCCCCTTGCCGCAGGCTCGATAGCCCAGGTGCACAAGGCAATCCTTTCAGACGGCAGAAAAGTCGCAGTCAAGATCCAGCGCCCAGGGATAAGGGAAAAGTTCATACAGGACATATCCATAATGGAAAACTTTGCCGAGATTCTTTCATCAGACCCCAAATGGCAATTTCTCGACGCAAAAAACCTGGTTGAAGAATTCAAGAAATACACCCTGAAAGAGCTTGACTTCAACAACGAAGCCATCAACATGATCAGGTTCAGGCGCAACTTTGAGCAAGACTCATCAGTAGTAATCCCGAAGATCTACAGACAGCACTCAAATGACAAAGTCCTGGTGATGGAATATGTAGATGGCATAGACCTATACAAGGTCAGAAAACGGCTCTCAGACAAGGAAAAGCACCATGTTGTTGCCACAGTCTCAAGGATGGTCATAAAGCAGATATTTGAGGACGGCTTCTTCCATGCAGACCTCCACCCAGGAAACCTTATGTATCTCCGGAGCCGCAATATTGCCATGCTCGATTATGGCATTGTGGGCTACATCGACGTGGAGCTTAAGGAAAAGCTCTTCAGCCTCTTCTCAGCCCTGGTCAATGGCGACCTGATAAAACTCACAGACTCGCTAATAGACCTAAATGTGGGGACGCATGAGGTTGACAGGGAGGCACTGAAATCAGGCCTCCACTATACCCTCTCAAACTACTACAACCAGCCTGTCGAAAGCCTGCCTCTCGGAGAGATATTCAACAATGCGGTTGACACCGCGAGACGCTCAAAGCTCCAATTGCCCCCAAACCTTGTGCTTCTAAGTAAAGCCCTTCTTACCCTTGACGGCTTCTCAAGAGAACTCAGCCCCTCATTTAACATAGCGAAATTCTCAAAGCCCCTCCTGGAAGGATATGCAAAAAAAGCCCTCAGCCCGAAAAAACTTGCGGGTGAGGCGGCCTATGCAGCGCTCGGCCTAAAAAGGCTCATCATAAACTCGCCAAGATACATAGACAACTTCAACAGGCAGATAGCCCTCATTGATACGAGGCTGACCAAATATGAGGAGCTTGTTGGCGAGTACAACCAGGGCATGATGAGGACTGCAAGAGCCATATTCTACTCTGTGTTTGTCATAGCGCTCATGGTATCTTCAGCTATACTGATAGACAAGGGGCCGCTCTACAAAGGCATTCCTATCTACAGTTTCCTGGGGCTAAGCGCAACCCTGCTCATACTAATCACAATATTAAGGACTCTAAACATCAGAACAAGGAGGTAAAAAATGAAAATCAGCCATCTGAAAAAAGGGATAAAAATAGGAATAAAAGCGGCACATAAGACCGCAAAGCAGCTCAACAAGGAATTTGCCCCTCTCATAAAGGCAGGCCACCTCACAGCAAAAGAGGCGAAGGGAATCGCAATAGAAGCAGAAAGACTAGGGCGCAGGGCCAAAGAAAAGGCGCTGGCCGCGGCAAAATCCGAGGCAAAGGTATTCCTTGGAAAGATGGGCTACATGAGCAAGGCAGAGGGCGAAGCCCTGAAAAGAAAAATCGCCGAGCTTGAGAGAAAGCAGAGAGCGAAAAAGCGGAGATAAATATTTTTTCAGGTATTTTTTGTTTAATTTTTTATGTCACTAATAAGTAGTAATATTTTAGAAACATTTATATACTAGTTCTGCCTCTTGATGTAATATCAATTAATATCAATATTTGTTATAGTATTAGCCTTTGTGGCAATATTAGTATATATCTGACAGACAGGAAGGTCTGAAAAACTCAGGGAGGCAAAAAAATGTCAAAAGCTGGATCAATCCTTGTGGGAATCATCGGCTCAACAGCACTCTGCTTAGGGATAGGCTACTTTGGAAGCATCAAGGCAGAAAACGACCAAAAAATGGCAGATGCTCTTTTCGGGCAAAATGCCGTACCTGCAATAACCCAGGCATATACACCTGCGCCTGTGCAGACAGCAATACCTGAATCTGCTCCTGAATCCGCGCCAGAGATACAATATTCCGCGCCAACACTGGAGAGCATTGCAGGAGAACAAAGTCTTGAGCAGGAAAATGCCAGCGATAAATGCAGGTATTACAACTCAGCAACAACAGATTTTACAGCAAAACTAATCAGTCAGCTATTCTACGGCTGCAAGTAGGTATTTTTTTAATTTCTAAATCCGCCTCTATTCAAGAGGCACCTGGCTCCAGAGCGTGAAATCCTGGCTGGGCGAATACTCGCCGAACACGAAATACGGGCTTCTGGTCTTTCCAAAATACGAGAACTGGACATCAGTCCACTTCTGGAGGCTCTGGTCAGCGCCGTAGACAGGCGCTCCGAACTCTTTCCAGGCGCCAAGCATCGCCCTATAATCCTGATGCGCGGGCTCGACAGTTATCTCAGTCACCCCTGCTTGTTTCATCTTGTCGATGAACTCTTTTATAGGAACCCTGCCCTGCCCCGGAGTGACGTGCTCATCCTCATACCCGAAATTGTCAGACACGTGGATATGCTTTATGTATCCCTTCTTGTTAAGGTCCTCGACCTGGTTCATGAGCCAGCTCTTGAAATCCTTGTCATTCTCCTCAAAGCTCTTGTTGGGATTATCCTTGTAGTACTTCCTCCATGTATAAGCATGGCCTATGTCAAATGTCGCCTTTATGTGGTCCTCAGCCAGCTTTCTTGCCCCCTCTTCCCCATAATCCTTCTTGTAGGTGTCAACATATTTCCTTCTGGCGTCTATTATTATCTGCTTCAATTCCTGGGGGTGCGCCCCATAACTCTCTGGGAAAATATTCTCCGGCGACACGTAAATAGGCGAATTGAGCTGTCCCCTATCCCTAAGTGTCTCTGATTTTTTGTGGGCGAATTCGGCAGCTCTCGCAAGAGTATCCGCAGTCTTCTCTTTTGCATATACCTCAATAGGCACTGCCCTCTCAGACTTCCTAATCTCCTCCATGGCTGCCTGCTTGGCAGACACCGCGCTGTCCCTATAGTCTTTTAGCGTTCCGGATATCTCTGTCAGGCCTGCCTCTGCAATCTTCTTCATCTCCTCTATCTTGGCAAGATTATCCATTTTTGAAATATCCTGGTTGGTATTCCTCTGGAGTATCTGGTCATATCTCTGTTCATAAATCCCATTATCAAGATTGTTCTTTATCAAATCAAAATTCTTTTTCTGTTCAAGAGTCTGCTTATACCTCTCCTCATAAGTTTTGGCAAAGCCAAGCTGGTAATTGGCTCTCACCTGGGTAGATATCCTGTTGAACACCTCAGCTTCGCTCAGATTGCTATTGTTCTCCTCATTATACCATTTAGTAATCTTCTCTATGTCTTCCCAAACTGCAGGTCTTGTCTCGAACTCGCCCTTCTCCTCATTGAATTTGGCTATGGGCATGCCCTTGTCATCCTTCAGCCATTTTTTTGTTCTTGGGTCAGTCTCATAAATAGGAAGCATCATCTCCTGGTCTTTCTTAATGCCAGACACAATCTGCCCTGTGCGATTATCAACAAGATAGAAAGCAGCCTCATCTGCCTCATGAGGATGAAGCTCGAAATTGCCAAATTTGCTCTTGTCCATCTCGCTTAAGGGGCGCTGGAATTCTCCTGTATGCACCACCACTGCTCCGCCCCTTGCAGTGTCTGCCGCAAAATCAATAGCCCTCTCTATCTCCCTAAGCGTGTTCTCCCTTGCGCCATTGTCAAAGCCCTGCTGTGTCATTCCTGAAAGCGGGCCAATATTATAAGAGGCATGAGTAGAAAGCTTTATCTTGTTGAAATCAGCCATCTGCCTGATGTCCTCCCTCTCGTCCTTGCCGTACATCTCTGGGGTTGTGTTCTGCCCGCCCATGCTGCCCTTGCCCCTTCCTGAGAAGCCGAGCTCAACAGCTGACGCGCCCTGGAAAATCCTTGCCTTCAGCTGTTCCATCTGGTTGCCCATTGGCATGGTGCTTATACCAATATTACCCAGCTCCACCTCTCTTAGTGGTGTCTCTTTTCCGTTGCCCCTGTCATACTCCCTGTCCAGGGGATTGTAATAACTTGGCATATATCCGAAATTCATTTTATCCTCGCATCGTAAAGCATCTTTTCAACAGCAAGCATCTTTTCCCTCTCCACAGTGTGCTCAGGGCTGAACTTTTGCTCATAAAGTGTGCTTGCCATCTCTGAATATGACTCAAGCCTCTTCTGCTCCTCGCTCGACAGGTACTCCTTCTCAACCATCTCCTTGATGACGCCGTAGGCATTCGTCAGTTTCTCGGCCATGCTCTTCACTTCCTCAATCGCAGTTCCATATTGGACCTGTTGCCTTCCAAATTCCTCGCTTCTCCTGGCCTCCTCTGCCACAGTCTCCTCAAGGCTTGCTGCCTTTTGGGCCTTAGCTTCGGCTTCTTCTTCTAGCAGCCGCTTATTCTTGCCCTCATCGAAGCGCTTCATCTTCCACACTTCTTTCGCCTCTGGCGAAAACAGATGATCAATGTCAATCGCCCTCACCTCGGGGATTGGTATCTCCTTAAGCTCGTCCTCGATAGCGACCTCGCGCTCGGACTCGCTCATCATCTTTCTGGCCTTCTCTATCTCCTCCTTGTTCTTTTTTTCCAGTTCCTTAAGTTTTGCAAGCCTCTCTCTAGGCTCAAGCTTCTTCAAATCATCAATCTTGTCTGCCATATTGCCTTGCCTCAAGGATGGAAAAAGCAGGGGATATCCTGAGCCCCGCTCATCCTCGCATTCCTGCCGATTCCTAATCTAATATGTGAGTATCTTATGCGCCTTCCTGTAAAACTTGAACGCCCTGAACGCAGCGCCGTTTGCAGCCTTCTCCGCGCCCTTCTTCTTGCCTGCTGCCAGCTCTCTGTCAAAGGTGTCTCTGCTGAGCGAGAATGTTGACTTTAGGTTCTTGAACAGATCTCCTGTCTGCTCCTTGAGAAGGTAGAAAGGGTCAAGCGCTCCTTTGATCTGTTTTTTCTTTATCTCCTCTTCTTTTTTCCTCTCTGCAGCATCGAGCGCATCCCTTTTTTTGAGGTCCTTTGAATACAGCTCCTCGCCGGCCTCGCCGAGATACTTAAGCATGTCATCCCTTAGAGAATCTATCGCAAGCTTCAAAGACTCGTCAAGCGTCTCAAGAAGCTCCATATCCTCGCTCTTTCTCATCCTCTCATAATCATCAATCTGCTCCTTGGTCCAGCCATAAGCCCTGACAGTAATTTCCGCCCTTCCCGAGTGCTTTGGCCCCCTCTGGAAGCCCTCTTGCTGGTAAGACATGGCAGCCCTTGTCCTGTACTTTATATTGACAACGCCAACCTGATGGTACCCTCCTCCTGACTCTTTGGCTGCGAGGAACTCAACCTCGAGCATCGAGCCCTCAAAGGCGCCGACCATGTCGACAGAATCCATGAACTCCTCCCTGAGCTGGAGTCTTCTCACATTCCTCAGATACGGCTTCATCCAGGTCATGTAAAGCCTGATGACCTCGAAATGCTGTCTGAAATACTGGAGCGTGAACTTTCTCCTTGTCCAGAGCTCCTTGAAAGTGAGCTTCTTCCACATGTGGTAAGTCTTGAGCTTTCTCTTGAGCACCTCAAGCACCTTCCTGTTGAACTTCGCCCCCTTCTCGTTGTCCTCGCCCAGATTCCTGTCTATATATCCGTCAATCTTGTCATGCTCCTCCTGGAGCAGCTCACTTAGCTTATCTATGTCCTCATTTGAGAGCTTGCTTATGTCCTTGTCCATGGTTCCGCCAGGAGTATATCTCGTGGCGAAAAACAGGTCAGGCAGGATTGTAAATCCGACCTCTCTTGCAAGCCCGTACACCGAGCTTGGGTTCTTCGAGCCCCCTTCCACAAGATCAATCCACACACCCCTAAGTGCGATATCTGATGATTCTGCCTTCTTCCTGTTAGATGAATAAGAATCAATATACAGCCCCAGCCTCTCATCTATAATCCTAAGCTCCCTTACGAATTGGAACATCTCCTTTACCATTTTTCCAATCGCTTGGAGGAATTGGGAAACCTTGTCCTGCTGGAGCCCGAGCCTCTGCTGGGACACCCCGAAGAAAGATGACTGCTCGGAAGCCGCAAAAGTGTCTATTATCTTCTTGAATATGTTAAAGCCGGCGTCCTGCTTGTAAGCCTCAAGAAACCAGTAATACATCCCTTCAAGAGTCTCCTCATGCTCTGTGAGGATAAGCCTGAACTTCTTTACTGGCTCGGGATATTCTGTGGTGGCGAATGTGTCTAGCTCTACCTCATCCTTCTCCTGCTTCATCTTATGCTTTTCCAGGAATCTGTTTAGAGCTGCGCCCATATTTCCTCTTTTAGTCCTCTAACTATCAACCCAATCATTCGCAAGCGCTATTTAAATAGTTTGCTATATAAACGAGGCATGCTGCGCCACACACGCAATACACTTTAGCTGGCGCCTGCCCCGCTTCCGCTGCATTAATACCTGTAAAGGTTGAAGAACGCCTTCAGCTGGGTATGAAGCTGGTTCACATCCCTCAGCACCATGTTGTCAAACTGGTCAATGTAAGTCTTATAGATGAACTTGTCATAGATTGTCCTTAGGAATATCCACATCGGCCTGTTGGTCCACCTGTTCTCATAGTCTGTCTGGAGAATCCCGTCTATCAGGATAGCCACCTTGCCCTGGTTGAGCCTGAGCTTGTGCCCGTCTTTCTCAACCTCGACCTCCTTCACATTGAACATCTTGGTCCTCACCCTTACCACAATCTTGGCATAGTCGCTCACCTTCTTGTAAGGCTCAATCTCCAGCTCCACATACTTTCCGCTTGGCTCAACCTTTTCTGTGTTGAGCACCTCTTTCTTGTCGTAGTTCTTCTCCTCAAAAAAAGTGTCCACCAGCCTGTAGCATTCCTTTGCAGAAAAGAGCCCTTCGTAGTTAATCGAAAGGCCGTCAATGATGATCTTTGTCTCAGTCATATTATCCTACCTCCTCAGTAAGCGTTAGTGGCGCTCTCCATCCCCAGGCACTCCTTAACCTTGTTGTGGAGCCCGTAATACAGGAAATAAAGGGGGTCAGCGTACTTGAGCTGGAACTCCCTGTATATCACATTCTTGAAATAAACCTTGTATAGGAGCTTCATGAACATGCTGCCCTTCCACTTGCCCTGCCAGTCAAGCATAAGGTAAGGCTTGAATGTGATGACCATCCTGCAGTATATCATCTTCTTTTTCACGCCGTCCTTGATGGCCTCTACCTCCTTCACATCATACAGGTGGAAAGACACCTCAATCCTGTGCTGGTAAAACTCGTCAAGCTTCCTTTTTGCGGTCCACTCAAGCTCCAGCTCGGGAGGCTTATCCTTATAGAGGGTCTCATAGAAATCATACTTGCGGCTGGTGAACCACTCTATCATTGTATTGTAGAGATTGTCAAAGTCCACCACGCCTGCATACTTTATCTGGTCCGGGTAAGTCCTAAGCGTATAATTAGGGTCATCCGGGCTGGGCGTGAGCAGCACTTCTGTTCCTGCGTCCCATTGTCCCATACTTCCGCCTTAATAAAAGCTTTTTATAAAGTTTTCGTATAGAACAA
>CAYLII010000037.1:0-2519 GCA_964383645.1 uncultured Methanosarcinales archaeon | reverse complement strand
AATTCCGAAAGAATTCCTGCTTTTAATATTTTTCTGTTTTTTATTCAGCACCCTGGCACGATTTTTACCGACGGCAGAAAGCCAGGGATGCAGTCTGCGCATTTTTCAACAAGCTTTATATACCAGCAAGGCAAAAAGCAGAAGATAGCAATAGATGGTATGCTAAAAAAACAGATGGTGAAAAAGAGGTAGCAAATTGGTCTGGTACATGGTCGCACTGGATTATTTCTGGAACAATCTACTGCTCCACTGGCTTCACACAATATTCACTGCACCATTCTTGAATCCAGACATGCTCTGGATAATTGTCCCGGTCTGGATCTCCTGGTTTTTCTCAGAATTCTTCCAGGAGAAATCCGGCACATCAATGGGAAACGCCATAAGCAACTCCCTTATAGTCATATGGGCATCTATAGACTGCGCCAGGCAGACAATAAAGCTAATCTCTGCAGGCGAAGTAGGAGGCAGCTTTGATATATTCCTAAGATTCTTCATAATCTCCCTTCTATTCCTTTACGGGGCCATGGTGCTTGCGCTTGGAATGAGAGGAAACCAGATCATAAGGAAGATTGGCAGAATAAGGGAGATGACCTATGTCTTCATAATATTTGTCCCGATTGTCTACAACCACTTTCCGCTCACATTTAACCATATCTTCTCCGCGATAATATTCTTTCCCCTCTTTTATTATTCAATAGAACTACTGGACCGCATCACTCCAGATCCTGTAGCAGTCAGGATGGATAATGAAGACCTTGCGGTAGCAGCATCGAAAAAAAGCGATCTGAAACAATCAGAGCAGCAGCAGATGAGCCAGCAGATGCAGGCCCAGCCGAGCAGGCAGCCGGCAAACACCCAGCGCCAGGCGCCGGTAAGTCCGCTTCTTTCCAACAGGGGAAGAGGTGGAAGCTTCTGGGACTTCAAGATATGAGACAGATATGAAACTTCAATATTTGAGATATCCACTTCGCAATATTTATAAACAAAATTCATAAATAAAAATGCCTAATAAATGTTAGGTGATAGCATGGCAAAAATAGAAAGCCTGCTTTCATTTCCGGCGCCAATACGCCACTATAAACACAGGTAACAAAAAATGATGCAGCCGCTGATGGTAATCCTTATCCTTCTGTTCTTCTCTTACATTTCTGGAGAGATCTTCAGAAAGCTAGGCCTTCCTAGGGCAGTAGGTCAGATAACAATTGGGCTTGTTTTCGGCCTGAAATTCATAAAGGACATTCTGCTTCCGCCTGAACAGCTTACAATCCTCTCTTTCCTTGCAAATCTTGGGGCAATACTCCTATTCTACTATGTAGGCCTTGAGACCAACCTAAAGGAATTCAGGCGAAACCTCAAGGAATCAGTCTACATCTCTGTATTCAACACAAGCATACCTTTCCTTCTAGGCTTCCTCGCATCCCACCTCCTGTTCAGGCTAGACCTACTCTCAAGCCTCATAATAAGCGCATGCCTCTCTGTAAGCGCCCAGTCGATATCAGTAGACATCCTTGACGAACTCAACCTCCTCAAATCCAGGATAGGCAATATGATAATAAGCGCGGGAGCGGTAGATGATACCTTTGAGATGATCTTCATAACAGTACTCTTAACACTCCTCCACTTCTCAAGCAGCGGCTCAAACATCCTCAGGTTTGCGGTAGGTGTTGTCCTATTCCTCATGGTGGTCATATTCTTCAGAATATGGGTTGTAGGGTTCCTCCTGAAGCTTTTTGACATAGAGAAATCCCAGACTGCCAGGTTCACAGTCTCTCTCCTGATAGTGCTGATGATAGCCTCCATCTCAGAGTTCTTCGGCATAGGCTCTCTCATAGGAGCCATGATAGCGGGCATGCTTGTGCGGCAGACGATATTTAAGGATATGGTCTTGCCCAAATCTGAAGAGCACCAAATGGCAACATCAGTCCATATCATAGCGTTCGGCTTTCTGATACCCCTGTTTTTTGTGTGGGTAGGAACCAACGCTGACCTCTCGCTTGTCGCAGCAAACATCTGGCCAATTCTGGTATTTACGCTTGTTGCAGTGGCAGGCACTGTAGGAGGCACTATTATGGGGATAGTTGCCCAGAAGGGAAGCATTAAGGAGGGATTGCTCATTGGCTGGGGTCTCACCCCTAAAGGAGACGCAGACCTTATAATGGCCACAAGCGCATTTGCCCTCGGCGCCATAAATTCATCAATCTTTACAACAATAATCCTGATGTCGCTCTTTACAACAATAATCGCGCCTGTGGCATTCAAGCGGCTTATTTTGAGATACTCAAAAAAAAAGCGCGGGATAAAGGGGGCAAGCAAAGCATGAGACCAAACCATTTCACAATATCAATAATAATTGCGATAATCCTTTTGGCAGCCCTGCTTTTTGCAGGCTGCGCTGGAAAGCCGGACACAAGCGGAAATGCGCTTTACCTCTGCAGCGAAGACTCTCAATGCGCGCCAAGGCCTGAATGCCATCCCCTTGAATGCATAAATGAGAAATACATTGACGACGCCCAAAAGCC
>CAYLII010000036.1:762-10851 GCA_964383645.1 uncultured Methanosarcinales archaeon | reverse complement strand
CACCTCAAGCGCAGCTTCAATAATAGCAGTAGTCTGCATCTCGGTTATCTCTGGGAAAGTTATGCCCAGCCTGCAGCCCCTGTGCCCAAGCATAGGGTTCTGCTCATGAAGCGCAGATATCTTGTCCTTTATCTTCTGCACAGGCACATTCATCTCCTTTGAGATGGCCCTTATTTCTTCCTCTTCCCTTGGTAGGAACTCATGTAGTGGAGGATCCAATAGCCTTATAGTTACGGGCCTCTCTCCCATGGCCTCGAACAGGCCCTTGAAATCAGACTTCTGGAAAGGCAGCAGCTTGTCAAGCGCCTTTTTCCTTCCCTTCACGTCATCAGCAAGAATCATTTCCCTCATCGCCCGAATCCTCTCGCCCTCAAAGAACATATGCTCTGTCCTGCAGAGGCCGATTCCCTCTGCCCCGAACTTGACCGCCACCAGCGCATCCCTCGGGATATCAGCATTAGCTCTCACCCTAAGGCGCCTGAACTCGTCAGCCCATCCCATGAGAGTGCCGAAATCCCCTGATAGCTCAGGGTCTACAGTAGGCAGCTTTCCGATGTAGAGGTTTCCCATCGAGCCGTCGAGCGAGATGTACTCTCCCTCTTTGACCTTCTGTCCCCTAACCTCAAAACAGCCCTCCTTCTCATGCACAACAACATCAGCGCAGCCTGCGATGCAGCATTTTCCCATGCCCCTTGCCACGACTGCGGCATGGCTTGTCATGCCTCCTCTTGAGGTGAGTATGCCCTGCGCAGCATTCATGCCTATGAGATCCTCTGGGCTGGTCTCAGTCCTCACCAGCACCACCTTATGCCCCTCTGCAGCTAGCAGATGGGCCTTCTCCGCGTCAAACACTACCTCGCCAACTGCTGCTCCCGGGCTTGCCGGAAGTCCCTTGGCGGCAACCTCTGCCTTTTCCTTTGCTATCGGGTCAAGCTGCTTGTGCAGCAGCTGGTTGATTGAATTAGGTTCTACCCTTAGAACAGCTGTTTTCTTGTCAATGAGTCCCTCATGCACCATATCCACAGCAATCTTCACCGCTGCCGCAGCAGTCCTCTTGCCGTTCCTTGTCTGGAGCATGTAGAGCTTGCCTTCCTGGATTGTGAATTCAACATCCTGCATATCCTTGTAGTGCCTCTCAAGCTTCTCCCTTATCTCCAGAAGCTGCTTGTACACACCGGCATTCTGGTTATTGAGAGTCTCAATCTTGTTTGGAGTCCTTATGCCCGCAACCACATCCTCTCCCTGCGCATTCATCAGGTACTCACCATAGAACTCATTAACGCCAGTTGAGGGATTCCTTGTAAAAGCAACACCTGTGCCAGAGGTCTCGCCCATGTTGCCAAACACCATAGCCTGCACATTGACAGCAGTACCCATCAGCCCGTGGATATCGTTGAGCTTCCTGTAAAGGATAGCCCTGCTGTTGTTCCAAGACTCAAAGACCGCATTTATCGCCATCTCAAGCTGCTTCATGGGCTCTTGGGGAAATCCCTGCTTTGTGTGCCTCTTTATCATGGCTTCATATTCTCTAGCCACTTCCTTGAGGTCGTTCGCATCAAGGTCAGTGTCAAACTCCACTCCCTTTGTGCTCTTCCTGTTGGAAAGTATCTTCTCAAACTCAGCGTGCTCGACACCCATCACCACATCGCCGAACATCTGGATAAACCTTCTGTAGGCGTCCCATGCAAATCTAGGGTTCTTTGTCTTTGCAGAAAGGCCCTCCACCACAACATCATTCAGGCCGAGATTAAGGATTGTATCCATCATTCCCGGCATAGATGCGGCCGCGCCGCTTCGGACAGAAACCAGCAATGGATTACCTGGGTCGCCAAGCCTCATGCCCATCTTTTTCTCCAGCAATGCGAGCTTCTCATTCACCTGCTCCATCATTCCAGCAGGGTACTTCTTGCCGTTCTTGTAATACTGCTCGCAGGCCTCGGTCGTTATCGTAAATCCGAACGGCACAGGTATCCCAAGGCTCGTCATCTCAGCGAGATTCGCCCCCTTGCCGCCCAACAGCTGCTTCATATCTGCCTTTCCTTCAGAGAAATCATACACATACTTTTCCATTTCCTATCCCCTCATAAGTTTATTCTAAAAATATTGTTTATGCATAACTAAAAATAAACATGCAACAACATCACATATAGTATAATATGCAGAATCCCGGATTTGTGGGAGGTTTTTAAAAGTTATGGTATTAGAATATAATCTGGGACCAGGCTTTCATCTACCCTAGTGCTGCTTCAGATGCTTGTGATATAACTATATCCTAATATAAATATACATCATTTAATTATTACTACTTAGTAACTACAAAATAGAAAAATTTATAAGCATCTTTCTATATGCCCTATGATATGGATGGTTATCTGCTATTTGAGACCTTGGAGGATAAGCTGGCAAAGAAAGAGGATTTTCTCTCAGCCATAACAGGCCTGCCCATAACAGGCAAAACGCTTGTGCCAGAAGACCCCGGCCACATATTCAAAACTCCATTCAATCCAGATGAGCCTGCCTGCATACTTCCGTTCAGCTATTCGCTCACACTAGGAAGCGGCGAGGATTCATATTCACTAGACATTGAGATAATCCACAAAGACAGAGGAGAGGTATATGCGCCCTCTGTCAGCTGGTCGATAAGCCGTAACTCAAAAGAGCTGGCCAGCAGTGAATATACCACTTTTGGCGTGAATGCTTTCAGCCCTTCAGAGCTGACCCCTGCTGAGCTTAAGCGCGCAAGGATCGAGACACTCCTATCAGAAATTGGAGGGATCTCCGCCGGCAGACATGAGGTACCATTCATGGACTATGAATCTTTCTCTGTTGATAGCCTTAATAATGGGGATGCCAGTTATTTCAGGAACATCTACCTTATCCTGATGTGCAACATGAAGGAGAGGGGACTCCAGATGCCCCCTATCATCTCCAAATCCCACAATCTCTCCCAGACCATGGAGAAAGGGGATGTGGAAGGGATAGAAAAGCAGCTCTCACTGCAGCTTGCCTCATTAAGGCTCCAGTTAGACGACAGAAGCTATCAGCATGTTCTGGCGGAAGCCGAATGTATCAGAGGCTATACCATGCAGCAGCAGAAATGGCTCTCTCCGCGCGTGCCTCTCACAGAGAAAGTGAGGCGAGCTTGCTACACAATCCTTCCGGGAATGCCTCACAATGGCAGGAAATACAATATCTTTGCAGTGGAGAATGACCTTAGCAATTACGGCAAATTCACAGATGGTGTAATCGAGTCGCTCAAGAAAGATGGCAGATACGGCGGCTCAGCAGTCTGGAAGGAAGAAAATCTTCCCTCGCTCATGGACTACTGCAATACAGGCCAGGTGGATATACTTCTCTTTGATTGGAGGAATCCCAGCTACGAGGAGATGCTCCAGTTTAGGGGGGATTACCCCGCAGGCATCAGCTATAGCGAATCAGGCGAGCTCGAGTATCATCTTTCAGACGGCAGTGTAAGAAATGAAGAAGAGATGGAGCATGCAGCTGAGGGAACGGGAATACGCGACAGGTGGATGGACATGATTGAGAATACTTGCATTGAAAAAGGGGTTGCGACCCCTCCGCATTTCATAATACTCTACGAATCAGAGTTAAGGGATATATCAAAGATAGTCTCCCAGAAACTAGGTCTTACTCTTAAGTAGCTTCCTTTTGGACACTCAAGAATCTGTTCTACCAATCCTTTTCTCATCAGCCCTCACTCAAAAAGAAAATCCACATTCCCATTAAGGGCATCAGCATAAATCCCATCCCCATGCCTCTTCTCAGCCAGGTAGAATATAGTGTTGCCGAAGGCGTGAGGAATAGGCATTCCCTTATAGTCCATATACTTATTCGCTAATCTCATGCCTTTATTCTGGTGGATAACAGGGATTGCTCTAGACATCTTCCTCTTGGATCTGCACATCCATAAATACACAGCAGCAAGCTCGCCGGTAGTATGTTCTGATGCTTTGCTGGCAAACCATGGATCATTTCGCTCAGCAGCATATAGGTTGGAGATATGCCTTTCTATCCCGCGCGCATGCCCCTCGCTAAAAAACCTATAGTCTGGGCCCCTTGGGCCAATTATCTCTTCCTGAAGATGGTGGGCATACTCATGCGCAATTAAAACTGTTAGCATACTCTCAACATCACCCTGGATGTGCATCCTTTTTTCTCTAACATTATAATGATCCTCAAATTTGGGATGTGTGTATTTAGTCTGTTTATTCAGCTCTTTAGTCGCTTTATTAAGCTCATTTGTCGCATAGCTGATGAATACACCAGATAATAGTATCTCGGCAGATAGGAATGCAATACCGGGGCCTGTACCATTGGCTAATGCACCAATACATGAAAAGATCCCGTCTGCAGCAAGAGTAGTGCCGATAAGTCCGGATGCTGCAAATTTTAAGTTATTCTTATTATTAAAATACCATACCTCAAATGAATCATATACTTCTATGTCAGGGGGAGTTATGCCCTCAACCCCAAGAAACGAGTCCACTCTTGAGAAAATCTCTGGGCTTATCTCAAGCGCCTCTCTCTTGCTGAGCTTTCTTTTTTTCTTATGGGTCGTTTTATCAGGCAGGCCGCATGTTTCGCAACTCATAAGGATATCCTCAAGCTGCTCAAGGCTCTCATTCTTAAGAAACTGCTCCTCCAAAGCCTTGTTGCTTATCTTATTATAGTCGATTGCCATAGTATCTCACTCAAAAAGGAAATCCACATCCCCCCTAAGGGCATCAGCATAAATCCCATCCCCATGCCTCTTCTCAGCAAGGTAGAAGATAGTGTTGCCGAAGGCGTGTTTGTAGGGCAGTAAATTCTTATCCATGTTATGCTCTGCCATCAAGATGGTGTTGTTCTTTTCAAAAACTGGGATTGACCGGAGGGAATCTCCTTGCTCGCTGCACATCCAGAAATACACAGCAGAAAGCTCTCCTGTGGTAGCTCTTACAATATCGCTGACAAACCTGGGATCGTTTCTCTCTTGAGCATATAGGTCTGAGATGTGCCTTTCTACCCCTCTGGCAAAACCTTCGCTAAAATAAGAGTAGGTGTTATAATCTGTATGCAGGATCTTATGCTCAAGGTGGTGGGCATACTCATGCCCAATTGTGGGAATAAGGTCAGTCTCAACCTCTTTTTTTAGCTTTATCTTTTCCCCCTTTAGATTATATGTTGAGCTTATCAGACGAGGGTGTTCATTGTTTACATTTGCTGACATATTAGCTGAAATTGATTTGTATAACAAGACTAATGCCATCTGAAGCGAGCCAAATGCTAATTCTGAAAAGGCGCCATTGCTAATGCCTAACATAATATTATTTACACCTATAGTCGCAATATAAACCGCCCCCATGCTATAAAGCGCTGGAATTACCTTGTTAGAGTTGTTTTTAGACAGTATCTCCCTGGATGTATAATATCTTACCTTTGGCGGCTTTATATCCTCAACCTGAAGAAAAGAATTCACCCTTGATACAACCTCTGGCCAGGTCTCCTTTAGCTCATTCTTGCTGAGCACTCTTTTTTCCTCAATAGGTATCCCCTTATCAGGCAATCCTCCTGTGTCGCACCTCATCAGGATATCCTCAAGCTGCTCAAGGCTCTCCTTCTTAAGAAGCTGCTCCTCTACAGCATCATTGCTTATCTTATTATAGTCGATTGCCATAGTATCTCACCTAAACAGGAAATCCACATCCTCCTTAAGGGCATCAGCATAGATCCCATCCCCATGCCTCTTCTCAGCCAGGTAGAAGATGGTGTTGCCGAATGCGTGTCCGTAGGGCAAGGAGTCCTTATCTAAATTATCTGCTGTAAACATATAGATGTTATTTTTCTTAATCAAAGGAATCGGCCTATCAACCTCTCCATGCCTGTCGCAGATCCATAGATACACAGCAGAAAGCTCGCCTGTTGTATCTCTTGAGATGGTGTGGGTAAATCTGGGGTCATTTCTCTCTTGAGCATATAGGTTTGAGATGTGCCTTTGGACCCCTCTTGCAAAGCCTTCGCAAAAATAAAAAGAGGCATCATAATCTGGGTGTAGAATCATTTCCTCAAGATGATGGGCATACTCATGCGCTATGGCCGGTATAATGTCAGTCTCATAATCTTTCTTAAGCAATACCCATCCCAGATCTTTATTATAATGAGTACCCATGGGTTCTTTAGGTTTTTTGTCCTTTTTCTTATTTTTCTTTATCTCCTTGATTGCATTTGAGATAGATAGTGCAGAAATAACCCCAAGGCCTATGCCTCCCAATGTGTCCTCCATCGCACCTGTGCTTAAGCCACTGGCTAGGAAATCTACGCCTCTAACCCCTGCCCCAGCCCCCATTATACCCAAAACTGAGATAATCGCATTTTCATAATTATAATAACCCCACTTATATAGGGAGTTCAAATATATAACCTTGGGCGGCTTAATGCCTTCAACCCCAAGAAAAGAATCCACCCTTGATACAACCTCTGGCCACGTCTCCTTTAGCTCGTTCTTGCTGAGCATTCTTTTTCTCTCAACAGGTATCTCCTTATCAGGCATTCCTCCTGTGTCGCACCTCATAAGGATGTCTTCAAGCTGCTCAAGGCTCTCTTTCTTAAGAAGCTGCTCCTCAATAGCTTCATTCTTTATCCTGTCATAATCTATGGCCATGCAATGGGCAGAACAAAAATCTGTTTTTAAATCTTTCTGTTTTGTAACTACTATTTAGTAACTAAATATTAAGTGCCCAAATCACAGAGATAAAGAAATATTCCTTATAGCAAGCCCAGCAATCTTTATTGCCCTAAGGTAATCCTCTATGAGAATATGCTCGTCAGGTGTGTGATCCAGCGCAGAATCCCCTGGCCCGTACGCAAGAATTGGCACGCCGGGATAGGCCTCGCCTAGGACATTCATGTCAGATGTGCCTGTCTTTAGCTTAAAGCATGGCTCTAGCCCTGCTTCTCTTATCGCCTTGACAAACGCTCTTACCAGCTGATTATTCTTCTCAGCCTTTATCGGAAGCTCCTTTCCGCTGAACCTGAGCTCTGCTTCCCCCCTGTTCTCCTCAAGAAAACCAATCACCTCTTCAATTATGCAGCCAGGCGGTATCCTAAGGCTGATTCCCATCTCTGCCCTTTCATAAAATCCGTCGCTAGAGGTGTTAAGGCCCCTAAGCCTCACCTGGAGCTGCTCAAACACCTTGGGAGAGCCCTGGTTGAATCCCGCAGCATATCCGACAAGGGCATTATAGAACCCAACAGCCTGCTCTCCAGCGCCCTTATTTTCGCTCGCCCCGTGCGCCTCCTCAGCCCTGATAGAATAATCTATGTTTAGTCTGCCCTTATAGCCAAGCGTAATCCCATCTGTCCCAGATGGCTCCCCAATTATTATCATGTCAGGCTGATACTTCCCGATGAGGTGCCTTGCCCCTTTAGAGCTTGCGCACTCCTCCTCCACGCAGCCAGCAACCACTATCCTTAGCCCGGATGGGATTTTTCCATCCCTTGCAGCAGAGCCGGCAGCGCAAATGAACGCGCACAGCGGTCCTTTCGCATCAACGCTTCCTCTCCCAAAAAGCGCTTCCCTTCCCTCACTGTCATTCTCAACTCTCACCTGAATCTCCCCAGGCACAGTATCCATGTGCCCTGCAAAAAGCAGGGTCTTTAGAGAATTCTCATCGCCGATAACTCCGATAGCATTGCCTGCCCCGTCTATATGCTGCCTGAAGCCGAGCTTTTCCATCTCGCCAACAAGAAACTCGGCAAGCTTTCTCTCTTCTCCTGAATAACTCTTGATGGATACAGCCTTCCTAAGAAGCTCGACTGCTTCTGCACCAAACTCATCAGGCTCTGCCATGTGCCTTCATTTGCCTCCAAATTCATCAGATTCTCTCATGTGCCTTCCATTGCTTTCTATTCTCCAAGCACCCTTGCCAGCTTTCCAATAGCGATATCAATCTCATCATCATTAATTGTGAGGGGAGGAAGCAGCCTTATCACCAGGCTTCCGCTCGGAAACGCAAGCAGCCCCTCATCCTGCAGAGCCTTGATGTAGGGCGTAGCCTTTCTCTTTAGCTCTATACCTATCATCAGCCCCTTGCCCCTGACCTCTCTAACAATAGGGCTCTCAATCGCCCGTATCTTATCCATAAAATATTCACCCTTCCTCTCTGCCTCAGATACAAGATTATGATTTTCTATGTACTCTATTGTTGCGAGCCCTGCAGCGCACACCAGCGGGTTTCCCCCGAATGTGCTTGTGTGCGCGCCCTTGAAAAGCTTCTGGGCCACTGCCTCAGACACAAGCGTTGCAGAAAGAGGCAGCCCTCCTCCTATTCCCTTTGAAAGGCACATGATGTCAGGCTCCACATCAAAATGCTGGTGGCAAAACCACTTTCCAGTCCTTCCCATACCTGTCTGCACCTCGTCTAGAATCAGGAGGGCACCGAATTCTTCGCAGATCTTTTTTGCGCCTGACAGAAATTCAGGGCTGGGCACGATAATTCCCCCTTCACCCTGTATGGGCTCAAGCACAACAGCAGCCACTTCCGCATCCATCTGCTCTCTCAAACTCTCAAGATTATTATATGCAAAATGCCTCACATTTTCAAGTAATGGGAAAAAAGCCTCCCGGTATTCAGGGTGGGTAAGTGTGAGCGATAAACTGCCAAAAGTCTTTCCGTGGTAGCCCATCTTCGCAGCCACAAATACCTTTCTGCCAGTCGCTGCCCTTGCAAACTTGAGCGCGGCCTCCACGCTCTCTGTCCCGGAACTTCCCAGGTAAGCCCTGCTCAGGCAGGATGGGGCGATAGACAATAATTTGAGCATGAATTTTGCCCTGGTGTCATTATGAAAACTGGAATGAAGATTAGTAAGCCTTGAGAGTTGCCCCATAACCGCCTCATTTAGCTCAGGCACATTGTGCCCGATAAGATTTACACCCACATTGCTGAAACAGTCCAGGAATTTTCTGCTCTCATTATCATACAGCCAGCATCCCTCTCCCCTAACTATAGTAAGCCCCCTGCTCCCATAGCAAGGCACGCTGAATTTCCGCTCTATCTCCTGGGCTTGCCCCAGATGGCCATTGCTTTTTCCGTTACTAGTATTATCCATGAATATCAACCCCTCCAATTCATTATCCAACGAATCCCTTATCCCATCAGTTCCTTCTCCCCTCAATTCCTTATTTCCTCAGTTCCTTATCAGATATGATCTACTCAATCACAGTCCCGTTTCCTGCAAGCGCAGATGTGATAGGCGCCTTTATCCTCCCGTCGCCATACACAATCCTATTCACGCCTGCATCCATACCCTCAATCGAGCCCAGGAGCTTCTTCTTCATCCTGCCCTCGCCAAAATCCATTGACGAGGCAAGCTCATCCCTGCTTAGCTTCCTTATCAGGCTGGATGGGTCTTTTGGGTCAGAAAGAAGCCCGGGAGCCTCAAACAGCATCACAATAGTCTCTGCCCCCATACCTGAGGCCAGCACCGCAGCAGCCCTGTCATTGTCCACATTTATCGCATCGCCCTCATAGCTTATTGCCGGCGGGGTAAGAACTGGCACGTATCCGTTATCAAGCAGCAGCTTCAGTAGAGGGGTATTCACCCTTTCCACAGTGCCTGTGTAATCATCCCTTATTATCCTGACCTTATCGCCTTCCACTGCGCGGATGGCATCTTTTCTCTTTCCCTCCCAGAGCCTGCCGTCAATCCCGCTCAGCCCTATTGCGTTAACCCCAAGTTTCTGGAGCTTTTCCACTATCCTCTTGTTGGCTACCCCGCTATACACCATCTCAAATATCTCAAGTGTCTCTCTGTCAGTGTACCTGCTTGTAAAGCCGCTCGGGCTAGTGATGATTCTCTCAGGCCTTCCCATCCTTTCAGAAACTGTCTTCATCTCATGGTTCGCGCCATGCACAAGAATTTTTGGACCAGGAAGCGCGGCAAAATCTTTAAGTATCTCATCAAGGTTGTCCACAATCCCCTTTCCGCCCCCGATCTTCACGATTATCATTTTGGTTTTGCCATTCTCATCTTTCTTATTCTCAAATCCATAATCTTGCTGATCAAAGCATTATTGTCATGGGCATTTCC
>CAYLII010000036.1:0-752 GCA_964383645.1 uncultured Methanosarcinales archaeon | reverse complement strand
GATAGGGTGCAGCCCAGCAAACCCGAGCCCCGCCCTCTCATCAAAGCCAAACATTATGTTCATACACTGCACAGCCTGTCCTGCTGCGCCCTTCATCAGGTTATCGATTGCGCTCATCACAACAAGCCTGTTCTGCCCGCTCGCCTCGTCAAGCTCAAAGCCTATATCGCAGTAATTTGTGCCGTAGAGCAGCTTTGGCTCTGGATACCTATAGATTCCGCTTGACTCCTTTACCATTCTTACAAACGGCTCATCCCCATAATATTTTCTGTAAAGCTTCCACACATCCTTGTTCTCAAGTCTTTGGTTAAGGAAAACATGCCCTGTCGCAAGAATTCCCCTCACCAAATCGACAGAGGTTGCAGAAAAGCTCATTGTTGGAGCCCCCAGTTCCTGGAGAATCTCAGCCACATGCCTGTGCCCTGTTGGGGCATAGCTCCTCAGGCAATCCCTCCTTTCAGGATGGTGGCTCGCGTCTGAAGGCTTGCTCCCTCCCTGGGAACTTCCTGCCTTGACCTCTACCACAGTCCTCTCAGGCAGCACGACACCCTCTTTGTATAAAGGATAAAGCGGAAGTATTGAGGCAGTCGAGTTGCAGCCTGCAGCAGCCACATAATCCGCCTCTTTCATCTCTGCGCGGTGGAGCTCAGGAATGCCGTACACAAACTTTTTTATCAGCTCGGGGTTGGGATGAGGCTCTCCGTAATATTTCACATAGTCAGATGGATTCCTCAGCCTGAAATCCGAGCCCT
>CAYLII010000035.1:0-11083 GCA_964383645.1 uncultured Methanosarcinales archaeon | reverse complement strand
TCTGTCCAGCCTGCATTGGGAGAGCTTATGGTTAAGTTGCCCACGCCTGTTGTGTTGAATGCAACAACCCATGTCTCGCCGTCCCTCAGATATGAGTAGGGGTTGAGCACTGTTATCGAGAGCTCGAATGTCTGGTTGCTGAGATGGGGGGTTGTCCACTCGACCCTGTCAATCCTGCTGTTCATGTTCGTGTCAAGCAGGCTCACTTTGAATTCAGGCAGGTCTGTTATGTCTACCCTGTATGTTTCTTCTGCAAGCGTCTCTATCTGCGTCTCGTCGCCAAGTATGTATCTTGCATAGTCCTCTTTTGAGGCGTGCCAGTAGAGCCTGAGGCTCGAGGAGGGTGTCTCAGGAATATCTGCATAGGTGAGTATGTCTGTATAAGCAGTCTCAGAAGAGACTGTCACAAGCTTACCCTTGGGAAGGCTCTCTTCCATAACTTCAGGCGCTTCTGTATAATACTCGACTATGTACTCATTCACATCGCCGGCAAGTACTTCATCCTCGAATGATATGTCCTTTGGCTTTTTGGCCTTGTCTTTTGTATCCTCAAGCTCGTATTCTGAGAGGGTTATCTCTAGCCGGGATAGCCTAATCAGGCTCTTATCCACCTCTTTGCCAGTTTTTTTGCTGAGCACAGTTATGCTTTCCGCAGCTTGCGGAAGCTCTGCTTCGACATCCATTAGCTTTGTCTCATTTTCTGTATTCTCAACTGCGACAAGCTTCTGCCATTTGACGGGTTTGCCTATCTCTGCCTCGAACTGGACGAGGCCTTCGGGCGCCAGGCCCCCGGGTGGAATGGGGGTCTCGTTAACCGGGGGCGCGGGCACCACGACAACAGTGATGAGCGGGCTTATGGATGTGCTCTTTCCGTCGCTGACATAGAGCTCAAGGGTGGTTGTGCCTGTGAAGCCTTCTGCAGGCGTGAGAGTGAGCACCTCTGAGACTGAATATGCAGAGAGGCTGTCTCCTGGAAGGGGAACGCATGTGAGGGAGTCTCCATCTGCATCGCTGAAGAATGATGTGAGGTTGTAGATGTTGGCCTGGCCTGCGTATGCCTCAAGCTCTCCTGAGAATATGTAGGCAGGGGCTGTGTTCTCTATAGGCTCTGCTGCCTTTATTGTGTAGGCTATCGAGTCTATCACAAGGCTTGCTCCATCAAGTTCCACCCTTATTGTGTAGCTTGTCTGATTAAAGCCAGTGAGCATGCAGGTCTCTATGCACTCATCCTCAAAGATGAGCTCTGATACCTCAGGCTCTGCTTCAGCAGGAATTGTCTCCTGCGATGGCTCTTCTTCAAGCTCTTCTATGGGTGCAGACTCTTCTCCTGTGCCAGGCTGCTCTGAGATCTCCTCTTCTATAGGCACTTCTTCTGTAGGCTCCTCTTCTGAGATGATATCCTCCACAAAAACCTCTTCAGAAACAGACTCTTCTGCAGGCGGAGCAATTGCAGTATCTTCAGAGGATGTATCTGTAACAGACTCTTCAGTAGAATTATCTCCTGAAAAATCTTCAGATGATGCATCGACAACAGACTCTTCAGCAGGTGCATCAACCCCAGAATCTTCAATGGATGTATCGCCAGCAGGCTCTTTAGTAGGTGCATCTGCAGCAGCATCCTGGGCGATTGGCTCCTGAGAAACAGCTTCTTCAACTGCTGTTTCTTGCTCTGCATCCTGAGTCAGTCCTAAGTCCGCTGATTCAGAAGATCCTGTATCCTCTTCCTGTGCGAGCACCTGGTAGCCTGTTATTGACTCAAGCCCCTCTTTTTTAGAGGCGCTGTCATAGACAAGCCTGCCGTCAATGTATACTCTCGCTGTCCCGTTTCCGATGACTTTTCCGCTTATTGCAACTCTTGATAGCTCGCCTGGCTGGGCAGGTGTCCAGATATATTCGCCTGATTCTTGGAATGAGACTGATACAGAGTCTGAATATGCACTTATGTTCTCTCCAACGAGAAGGCCTGTGATTCCTGTGCCAAGGAGGTATGCGCCAACCATCAGCACAAGAACTATTGCCGCAAGCGTGGCAAGCTCTGTGTTTCTCTTTTTCCTCATCTGCTCTTTGGCTTTTTTAGCCTCGCGCCTGAGCTCTTTTATTGCGCTATTCAGAGGAGAGGGGGCTCCTATCCTTCTTATGCTTTCATCAGGCATGGAGCTTCCTCCCTGCCTTGTCGCAGATGTTCCATATGTTTCTCTCGTCCCTGTTTAAGAGGCGGGCTATCTCAGTATACCTCAGGCTGTGCCTTTTCCTGAGGTGGATGCAGATCGACTCGAGGACAGAGAGCCTCCTGTCCTGGAATACAGAGAGGGGGATTGAATATTTGGAGGCGGATATGTCAAGCCTGCCCTCTTTTTTCTTGAGAGAGTTTGTGTATGTAACCCATATTGTCCTCTGGTCACGGTTAAGAAGGAGCGCAATCTCTGAGTACCGCAGGCCTTTCTCGTCTTTGAGGTAGCGGCAGACTGACTCGAGCGCAGAGAGATTTTGGTCTGCGAATATGGAGATGGGTAGATTCAGGCCAGATGCCCCGAATGTGCGCTGCCTAAAGAGCGCCTCTATTTCGCTATTGGACATGAGATGCCTGTATCTCAGGCGCTCGAGAAGCTCTTCAAGAAATTTCTTTTTGTCAAGATTCAGAAATATCTGGTCTGCCTCTTTCTCTGTGAGGCTTTCACGTTTTATTACGAGCCGCAGGGCTTCTTGATTAGCGCTAATCCCCTATCCCTCTTTTTAGTGAATTTTACTTAAAAATGATGTATTTTATATATTAAATTAAGCACATAAATTACTTATTATTGATGATTTGGTGGTTCTAATAATCTATTAGTATAAGTAAATCTATACTGATTTACTTAAAAATAATGTATTTTATATTTAAATTTTGCGCTTTTGTACTATATATAATAAGCAAAACAGGGTTTTTTGCCTATTTTGCAAAAATAAAGCTGACCCGCCAAATATCCCTGCCCGGCAAGTGAAAACAGGGTATTTTTGGGATCTGTAAACACATTTAGAAAGAGGGGATTTATACATTTATTATAAGTATAAATTATAAAATTACTTAATTTTAATGTATTAATATATGAAGAATTGTTAGAGATATATACGTTAATTATAAGTATTGTTTTAGATATATTACTTAATTTTAATGTATATTTTGGCTATTTTGATGTGCCAGAATCAGCCTATTTCTGCTCAGGAGGATGATATGTCTCCCACTCCACCCTGCCTTCTTTTATGGCATCACGAAGGCTTCGCTCAACCCCGCTAAGCGACGAGCTTCCGCTTTTTACCTCAACAAAAACAACTTTCTTTATCTCTTTCCCATCCATGCCCTCGAACACTATGAAGTCTATGGGCTTACCTATGAATCTCGCTTCTGTAGGAGAGTGGCTAAAGCCAGGAAGATATGGCGCGAGCTGCTCGGAGAATGAGCCGGTGAGAACTGACCTTGATCTTTTTATCGCGTCTTTTCTTATAGAGTCAACTTCGCCTTCCCACCTCTTGCGCTCTGCAAATTTCCCGACGATGAACCCTATAAGGAGAAACACGATAACCGCAGCAGCTGAGATGATTAGCTCGATTGGATCCATTATCCTGATGATTCAGGAGCGCTGGTTAATATAGTTTCTTAAACAGCTCATCTTCTGCATTGTAGGTGGGAGCTGCGGACATTTATTTATCCGACGAAAACACCTATATTTTGCCACCATAAACTTTATATACTCGCTGTTTTATTATCCCTCCATAATACTCACGGAGGGGATCATATGCTAAATTTGAGAAGGATTTCAGAAGTCTATGAGATGAAGGTTTTCACTGACAGCGGAGAGTATTTCGGGGATATAGAGGAGGCCATACTTACCCAGACCAAGGTGTTCGGCTGGAGGGTGAAGGCGAGCAGGAATTCATACTTATCCAAGATTCTCGGAAATGCGAAGGGCGTGATTGTGCCGCATCAGCTGGTAAAAAGCGTTGGCGACATCGTCATCATCAGCAGGACAGCGATGCCATCAGGCGCTCCTGACGACGATATGGAGTAGGACTGAGATTTCTTTTTTAGATTATATTTTATTTCTATAATTTTTGGAGTTTTGTTTTATGTGTCTAGAATGCTACCTGTAATCAAAATAGTGCAGATTATGGTCTAAAGCTTGAAGCCCAGTAGCTGTCAATCGGGCCCTCTCCCCAGAACTGCCTCATGTATTCTATCCTCTCTGCATATTGGCTGATATATACCCCATCCACCTTTTCCACTGTGTAATAGGCCATATTATTTGTGCCTGGGACAGGAATCTCATATTGGAGGTTTGCACCTTCTGCCTTGAATTTTGAAGGGGAGACTCCCTTAAGACCTGATTTGGCAAGGGATCTTGCATAATCCGCAACCATCCTAAACTCCTCTTCTGATTCAGGGTATATCGTAAAGGTCTTTCCTGCCTGCTTGCTAGTTCCCAGCAGGTATCTGTTGCGTGGGGCTGCCTTTGCAGCAATGCCTCTGCTGTCAAGGAATTTTCCCATGTTTATCATGATATCATCATAGTTGTCGCCAAGCGCACTTATGTGAAGCTTATAAACCACCCTGTGGCCGTTTATATTGGTGACTAGCTGTGATACACCTGTTTGGGCTTTTGGGTTAAAGATCCACTTGCCGTTATCTATCCAGTTATTTTTGATTAGAAATTCCGGGCCTTCACCTGTCCCGTAAAGAACTTCCACGTCGACTTTAGGCGGGGCGGCTGAGGCAGTGTTCTTGACATATGCCTCAAGGTTTCCAAGCCTCGACTCGTGAAACTTAAGCGCCTCATCAAAGGTCATCATCTTTCCATTGATTTTCTCAGGGTATATCTCTTTTCCAAGCTTGTTTTTCACAACGCTGGCTCTGATTTTCTGAATATCATTTTTTATTGCTTGGGTATGCTTTAGCTTTGTCTCTAGCGGAAGATTATAAGTTTCCAGGCCCATCTTGGGGTCTGAATATCTAAGCGCTGCTGAATCGATGTTGCCTCCCATCTGTTTTATTGATTTTGAGAGAGCACTCTTTTCGCCGAGGTTTGGCGCAGGATTTGGAGGTGTCTTGGCTTTTCCGCTGTTTGGGATATCATATGAGCCGGATGCTGAGCTTCCTGAGGATGATGAGGCTGACTGCTTGTAGCCCTTGCTCTTGTAGTATTCGCTGTATTTGTTTTTGGGGTCGGTTAGGAATTGCTTGGCGCTTTTAGGGCTTCTTACTATCTTCGCTATGTCTTTTGCGTAGAAGAGGGTTACTGCTGCTTTGCTTCCGCACTGCTCAAAGAACTGGCCGGCTCCTGCGTATTTTGCAATAGCTGCCTCGTCACCTGAATTGATAGTGTCGAAATAGTTTATGCAGCCTCCTACTGTCTGGACTCCATCAACGACGAACATGGCTCCGAACACAACCCTTGCGCCGTTACCCACAGACTGGGCCACCTTGCCAAATGTGGTGCCTATCTTTGTGATTGAGGCTGCCTGGCCCACGCCTATGAGGGCGGCTCCGTAAAGCATGTTGTCTCCTATGAATGTGAGGCCGCCTACCCAGCCGAATAGATCTAATAGCTGGTCTGCCTGGCTCATCATGTAGCTTGTCCCGCCGATGTTTGCTCCTGAGGGAAACAGTTTATTATAGCCGGTGTAGCCGTCCACAGAGTACCTTATTAGCTCTGTCCTCATCTCGTTTACGTCTGTCACGTGGGGGCCCATCTCAGCTCCGTTACGGGAGGCGTACATCTTTGATGCCATCACGAGGGGCAGGTTCGACTGGTCGTAGTAGAATTTCTCGTCATCAAGGCTTGCGATGTCTGAGAATATCTTTGAGGCCACCTCGTGGCCCATGCCCCTTGAGAGCTTGGTCCGGTCTATGTATGAGGGGATGGAGGCAGAGCCTACACCCCTGACAGAATTATAGAATTCATTGTAATTTCCGCCTGATTTGACAAATGCTGCAGATGAAGAGAACGCGTATTTTATGTCATCTGCCTCATCCACCCTGTACTTGAGGTTTGCCCTCCAGGTCTCGTAGTCGCTTGTTATCCTGCTGAAGAGGTCGAAGATGAGGTTTATCGGGCTTTGGAGGTGCCATTCCTTGAAGCGCTCATAGGCTGAGGCCATAAGGAGGTGGTATCTCTCGCTTGATTCGCTCATCATCTCAAGGTAGAAGAGCTGCCTTTGCATCTCAAGCCCCTCGTCAAATTCTGAGATAGTACTGCTGATTCTCGAGTCTGATAGCAGGTCTTTTGCCGAGTCATCAAAGCCTGCTGCTTCAAGATAGAGTGTCATGAAGTTCCTGAATGCGTTTTTGTATTGGGCTGAGGCTGGGCCGTATGTATCCCTGGCATCTACCATATCGACAAACAGCTGGCCCAGTGCAGGGTCTTCAAGTGATGAGATGGTGCCTGACTGGGCTGCTTCCATTATCTCGACTGGCATAGAGATCAGGTGGCCCTGCCTTCCTTCAGCTGACCAGTATCTCTTGTCTTCTATATCGTCTGTGCCTATCTCGACCATGAGCGAGTAGCTGCCCTCTTCAAGCAGGAAGAGCGGGCCTCTCATGGTTGCATGGCCGCCTGCATCAAGCGTGAGCGTTTCTGAGCTTCCCACAATGTAGGATGTCTGGGTCATGTCATTTATGATTACTACATTTGCCCAGAACCTAACTCCGGGCTGGCCCTCAAAGCCGATCTCATATGTGACTTCTGAGTATGGGCCCATTAGCTGGTAGGGGTAGTCAAAGCCGTTTATTGCTAGTGAGGCTATCCTGACATCCCCTTCGCATTCAGGGCACTCATCATCAAAGTAGAACTCATCATCATGCATCGAATCTATCCCCTCGCGAAGCCTCACGCTTAGCTTTGGGTCGTGCCTGAGAGGCACAGATTTGCCGTCTATTAATATGCTCTGGATCATGCCGTTCTTGATGACCAGCTTGTAGAGCTTGCCTCCTACCATCACCTGGTTTTCTGATTCGCCTGTGTCTGATAAGACAGGCTTTTCTATCATGCAGCCTAGGCTTAGCCCTAGGCCTTTCATGCTCTCGATTATTGAGTCTTTGATAGGCACATCAGGAAGCATTAGCTTTCTCCAGCTCTGGTTGTCAACTGACTGGGCTGATTCTATCAGGCTTTTTAGGAGGGGCTCCCTTGCAGGGTCTTTAAATCCGATTGGGTTTCCTTTTGAGTCTGCCTCGCAGTTTGGCTCTCCAGGATAGATGTCGTTATATTCAGGGTCGTCTTTTCCGCAGAGATAGTTTATGGCATCCTGCACAGTGCAGTTGTCATAGCTCTGGTAGTTTGCAAATTCTCCTTCTTTTGAGGGCTCTGTGCTTCCTAGCTGGACACCTGTGCCTGTCACCATGAGCTGGGTGTCGAATATGAGGCACTCGCCAAGGGGCTGCTGGTCTGAGATCACCTCAAGGATATTATTTCCGAGAGTGAGCTTTCCTGCTTTTGCCTCATCCTCAGGATTGAGCCTGAATGATGTCTCGGATTCAGGCACTCCTGCCTGCCAGGCAGTTGACTGGATGCTCATAGAGAGGTCCAGCGTATCATCTGTTATGGCCTCGCAGGCCTCAAGAGCCTCGAGTGTGAAAGGGACATCGAATACAGGCATGGTGTCAGGCATCTGCTGGACAATGCAGTACTTGTTTGAGCCGCATTCGCAATTTTGAGCTTCAGGCTGGAGCGATAACACGCACCTGTTTGAGGCGGTGTCGCATCCAAGCCCGCCGCAGTCTATTGGCTCTGCCCACACCCCGTTTTCCCTGCAGTGGTATTCCCTGCTGTCCATGCAGATGTAGGTTCCCCTGCCAAATACAGATACGCCCTCTATTAAAGGCGCCCTATAGTCGTCGCTTATGCATTTAGGATATTGCCTGTAATCATATTCATACCTTCGGTCTATGCACTGGAGGGCGTCACCCATGTCTGTGCAGGTTATGACATTGCCCTCGCAGGTTCCGCCTTGCTCAAAAAGCCCGCACATGCCCAGCCCTGCATCAATCTGCTCAGGGGTGACTTTCGCATCCCAGCAGATATTGTCTATCCATATGCCCTGCTCGCACACTCCCTCGCCCTGGTTGCACCAGCATCCGTTACCGTATGCGCCTGAATCTGAGAAGATGTTTCGGTAGGTGAATAGAGAGTCTATCACAGTTGAGCAGTCCCATGCCAAGTCCTCTTCATCGTCAAATATCGTGACTGTTTCCTGGCTGAGCGCGATTGATGAGACTATGCTTAGGCTGGCTATGAGGTATATTAGTAGCATGGCTTTTGGTCTCATTTTAGTCACCTGTGTATCGGTATATGTGCTTTGTCCCAAAATAATACCTGAATCCGGATTGTGTGTCCTCGAATTCCCATAGGGTTATTGTGTCATCAACAAACTCATAGCTTACGCTTATCCCTTCTGGGGCTTCAATCTTAGGAAGGAATGATATGGAAAATGAAGGAGGGTCATAGAGGCTGTCTCTAAGGCTTTTCTCAAGCGAGATGTCAGAAGTAAAATCTGATTCCCTTACTGCATTTAGTGTATTTTCTATAGCGGAATGGACTAACCCAAGCCTTATCGGGACAGAGGCAGATATGCTGTCGAACTCGACTATTGTGTCTCGCTGTGTTATTTTTACAGGCATTTCCAGGGTGGCTTCTACAGAAGAGCTTCCCACCACCACTTCCACTTTGGGAACTCCTGTCTCGCCCAAATATCCGTATTTTTCTATAAAGCCCAGGTCTGCGCATTCTGATGCCTTGTATGCCATGTAGATATTGAGCTGCTGCTCTATCTCTGAAAGGGGAGGTAGCAGGATATCGCCGGTGTCATAAAGGATGGTAACATACCTGTTGGCGCCTATGTCATATCTTTGGGCATCATCTGGCACCATGATGTATCCGCCCAGAAGCCCTATCCTTGCAAGCCCGTCATTGAGGGCTGTCTCTATACAGGATTCAAGGTAAATCTTTGCTGAAGCGGTTATGTCGCCTGTGAAAAGCTCGTCTTGCCTCACAGAGGAATCATTGTTTATTGCAGTCAGGAGAACTATTGAGCTTACTATGATTATTACTGCAAGGAGCAGGAACAGGCTTATCTGACCTCTTTTTTTGGGCATCCATATATTTCCTTCTTAGAGGTATATAAATCTTATCTTAGAATGGGCTCTGTAGAAAATCTCTTTGAGGGCTGCCATCAACTCGCTTTTGTGATTCTACCCATATATGGGCAGGCATCCCCGTAAGGGACTTCCCCCTGCCTGCCTTAAAGGAAATTGTACTGCAAAGCTCGTGAAACCAGATGGCAGCCTACATTTTCTACATAGCCCTTAGAATTATTATCCTTGGATTTTATGATATTTCACTAGAACTGATCCGGAGCGGTATTGCCTTTTCATCTGTCCTGGTTCTGATATGCCCTGTAATTATCCAGCAGGGTTTCTAGCTCTGCAAAGCCCAGCGGCCTTCTTGAGACCTCTCTTGTGAGGGGATTTTGCTCTTCAATTAGAGACTGGCTGTAGAGCTTCCAAAAGAAATCTTCCTCTTTCTCAGAGGGCCTGTAGAATATGTTTGCTGCGATGAATTCAGGCCTGCTCTCTTTCAGGTATTCCTGGAGAGCCCAGTAGGCGAGTATTGAATGGTGGTCCATGAGCTCTTCATTGGTTTTTCTGACTCTTCCTTTTTCAGAGTGCTGGAAGGGCCTGCCGTATGACATGTTGAGCGGGATGTCGTTGTCGCATGGGTCTTTTACAGAGAGGTTGAAGGTCTGTGCTGCAAGAGGGGCAGGAAATCCCCTTGCCTTGATGTCCCTGTTCATGGACCTGGCGTCTTGAGTTGGAACTCCATGGCTTGAGAGCTCAGAGAGGCTAAAGACAGGAGCGCCCATGAGCTGGACCTTGTAGGTTTTGCCGGGCTCTGAGATGGAGGGCACGTTTTCAACAAGCACATTTCCGCCCTGCCTGTAGTTTTTTGAGGGGTCTTTTGGGTTTGTGTAGTCTCTTACCAACAGGCTTTCGCCAATGTCTTCAAGAAGAATCTTTGCAAGGACTGAGTAAGCGAGGTAGCTTACGCATATTGTTCCGTCAGATGTCCTCTGCCAGTCATAGCCTAGCTTTCCAGTTGGAAAAGCAATTGAGTCTGCCATCTTACCCACTCTCATGTATAGTGTGTTTTGCGCTCCTCCTGTCGGGTATCTTTCCACAAGATGTGTAGGAATCTTTGAGGCTCTCTCAGAAGGAAATATCCCAGAATCTGAAGGTATGAGAAGATGCTGGCCTTCTTTTAGATTCAGGATTGCCTCGAGGGTGTTTTCCATTGCGCCTTTGTATGCGCCCTTGTATGGAGGGGTTGGCTTTGGCCTTGCCACAAGGCCTGCTTCTGCAAGCATTTCTGTGGTCTCCTCATTCCAGCGCTTGTAGTCCCACACCCTTGCCCCTATCTTCTCTAGCAGGGGATATAGCTGGGCTTCTGCGCCCCTCTTTGCCCTTAGCTTTTCGAGTGTCATATTGAGAGGGGGTAATTGGATTTTGCTTATAAATTATTATGAAAAATGAGGAAAATCAGGGTGTATAAGATATATTCCGGAAAGGCGCTCTGTTTTTGCGGATTTTTGAGGCTAAGGGTTATTTAACCTTAAATCAGGTATAGGGATGGATTGTCCCTCCGGACAGCAAGGTTTAAATATTTAAACGTATTGCACGTAATAAACGTAATCAACGTCTGGAGGATGAAATATGGTAAGCATAACACTGTCAGTGCCTGAAGAACTGAAGAGGGATATGGACTCATTTCCTGAGATGAACTGGAGCGCAGTGGCGCGCGAGGCGATAAAGAAGAGGATAGCCATGATGCAGATGTTTAAGGAACTGACAAAAGAGAGCACACTAACAGAGGAGGATGCCATTAGGCTGGGCAGGATGGTCAATGCAGGAATAGCGAAGCGGCATAGGAAGGCATGAGGCTGGTGGTCGATGCGAACATAAAAAACAGAGTATCATATTAACCTGATAAGGATTCTTTTGCCTTTATGTATAGCGCGCTTATTGATTTTGGGCTTCTGTTGAGGAGGGATGCTATCT
>CAYLII010000034.1:10547-11301 GCA_964383645.1 uncultured Methanosarcinales archaeon | reverse complement strand
CCTAAGCAGGAGCTTTTGCCGCTAGCCTCTGCCTTATTGCGCTAAGCTCAAGCTGCCTGTTTGAGACAACCCACTTGTATAGCGCCGGACTTAGGAGTCCTGCAAACGCGATGTTTCCGCCGAGGTGCCAGATAGTGAATGGTATCTGTCCTATGAGGGCTGCCATGAAAGGCATCCTGAATATGACGCTGCTCATTATCGGGCCTGTGATAAAGTCATACGCCAGGGTTGCTACAACAGAGAAGCCCACGTAGTGCCTTATCCTGTTTGGCTTGTTCTTGAGGTAGATTCCTGAGAAGGCTCCAATGAGTCCGAACATTACTGCTGTGACTATTGTCCAGACCCCAAGCTGGCGTGTTATGAGATCAAATATTGCTATGGAGAATGCGCCAAAGAGGGCTCCGATAAGCCAGCCTCCCTTTTTTCCAAAAGGCATGAGTGTTGATGTGACAGGTTCGACATTTGGAAGGGGCACTGCCCTTGTCACGAGCCTGAACAGGGTGCATATTATAAACCCTATCGCATATTTGAGTATATTTTCCTGCTTTTTCACATGTCCCATTTGTATCACACCCCCTTTTTGTGCCTGTTTTATAAGCAAGGTTAGAGGTGATGCCCCTGTTTAATATAATTTTGCATTTGGGCTAAAAGAGCTAAGTTTAGACTATAGGGTATAAAGGGGTAGTTAATGAGTAGGAAATGTGGAGAGAGAAAGAAAGAGAATGGGAGATAAAGAGAGATATAGAAAAACTAG
>CAYLII010000034.1:2485-10531 GCA_964383645.1 uncultured Methanosarcinales archaeon | reverse complement strand
TTTTTTATCAGTTGCTTTCCTGCACATAGCTGAACTTTGTAAGTGGCTCCATGAATTCTGAGAGTTTATCTGGGATGTCCATTTCATATCTTTTCATGGCCTGCCAGACAGGAAGCATGTATATCTGATCCTGGGTGATGCCGAGATGGCCTAGCGAGGTTGAGACAGTGGTAAGCTCGCTTTTGTCAGGGTTTGAGTTTATCTCAATGAAATAGAATCTCATATCCTTTCCCTCCCCGCTGCTCCGCACGTCTGTCCTCGTGACGTCTTTTAGCCCCATGTAATTGGCGCACTTCATCATTCCATTGGAGAGCTGCTCTGACTGCTTAGGGTTTATTCCTGCAGGTATCTTGAGCATTGTTGCGTAGAGGTTCTCCTGCTTTCCAGGAAGAACTTCTTCTTTTACATCCTGTGCAAGTATCTTGGGCCTGCCCTCTGGTATCTGAGAGAGGTCCATCTCAACTATGGGCAGGGGAAAATAAGTTCCATTGTCTGAGTGGTGGACTAGTATCGGGACAGAGAATTCCCTTGAATCAGAGCCGATGAATTGCTCGACATAGGCTGGCTCGTTAAATTTGCCCCATATCTCAGCAACAAGCTCTCCTATTCCTGAAAGATCTGCAGAGTCTATGACAGAATGCTTGCTTATCCCTCTGCTGCCGCCCTGAAGAAGGGGCTTTACAATTACCTGCTCTGATGCAATCTTGTTTTTGGATATAGACTCATAATCCCCCACCTCGCAAAGATAATATTCGGGTGTAAGAAGTCCGCAGTTCTGGAATATTTTTTTGGTGATGACTTTGTCGAGGCCCATCCTGAGGGCTTGGCTTCCCGGGCCTGTGTGCGGGATATTGTATCTCTCGGCAAGCTCTACAGTAAAAAAGCTGCCCCTTTCTGCATTTGTCTTTTCATTGAGCCAATATAGAAGCGTGTTTGATGGGTCCCTCTGCCCCAGCTTTGCATCCAGGGATTCATATGCAGGGATAATATCTGTATCGCAGTCCAGGTCAGTAAGGAGATTAAAGACTCTCTCCAGCGTGTCTGTACTCGACCAGGGTGGATATTTCTCGCCATCAGAAGAGTTCCATCCTGGGTCGAATGTTAGTATGGTTCTCATATTAATAAAGAGGGTTCTGCATTGATTTAAATAATTTTCTTTTAGTAATCACTACAGAGTGGTCTTATTTTTGGGATGATAGCATCAATAAGGAGAAATGCGCCGACGGATTCATTATTATTTTCTCCAATTATATTACTCATATTCCGAATCTTTCTTTGAAGGTTTTAAAATAAGTCAGAAGCAGAGGCAGCAATATCGGGCCGATGAATATCCCTGTTATCCCAAACATGGCAACACCACCTATGACCCCCACTATAATGATTATTTGACTTATATTAGCTTTTGCCTTAATCATCCTTATGAGAAGGAAATTATCGATATAATTGACAATGATAATGCAGTACAGGAACACGCCTATGCCTTTTGCCAAGATCAGGTGATTGCCTGAAAAATAGCCGCTCAATACCAGATATAGGGAAGCGGGCAGCCATATGATTGCTGTTCCAGCAGTAGGAATAAGAGTGCAGAAGCCCAGCATAACTCCCAATATTATCGGAAAAGGGACTCCAAATATCACAAAACCAATCGAAGCTACAATTCCTATTATTAGCGCGACAAACAGTTGTGCATAGATTACTGTATGTGTGATATCACCAAATTCAGTGAAAAGCCTTTTTTTTGTCTTTTTTCTCAGGGGAAGTATGTCAGAAAATCCTTTCAGGAAATTCTCCCAGTCTTTCAATATGTAGTATGATATTACAACCACAAGGAAAATCTCTGCAAGTATGAGGGGCATGCTAAAGACGAATTTTGATATTGCCTCCTCAAAAGCAGGCAGAATTTTTTGCAGTTGTTTGGCAATGCCAAATCCCGACAACCTTTCGGCGCTGAATGTTTCGGCTTGGTTAAGGAGAGAACACACCTTTGAGTCGGCGCTGGTGCATCCGAAACCCATTATAGCCCCTTTGGCTATTGTGCTTGACAATGAGCTATAGAAGATGAATCCCTCCTGCGCGATCTCAAATGTCAGAAATACAAAAGGGATGAGTGCTATAATTGTGAGAATAAATAAAGATAGCATAATTGAGAGGGATTTATGCGGAACCTTCTTGAATATCTTCTGGGAGAGTGGAAAAGCAATATATGCCAGAAGAATGCTGCTCAAGAGAATGGTTATCAATGGTCTGATAAGCAGAAATAACAGGACTAATGCAAGTATAAAAATAATAAAAGGCACTATCTTTTGATACTGATTCTGGATTGCCATTATGTATGGAAGACTAGTCTTTTCTTCTCATAATAGCTGCAGCAAGCAATGCACCAATTACAGCACCGACTCCGGCAGCGATCAACAAAGATTTTTCAGGATTGCATCGGACATAGCCACTGACGTCCTCCCGCATCATTGTTGCCTTCTCTTTGATGTGCTCTATGCCTTCTTCACCTTTTTCACTAATGCCTTTAGCTTTGTCCATTATCTTATCAACGCCATCATGCGCCTTCTCTCTAATTCCGGAAAATCTGTCTTTATCTATTTCATTTACCATTTTTTTCACCTATCATTTTCCCCCACTTTCAGCAGGAGGCCTATAACAAAAATAGTGATACCTATAGAAAAGATCGCAAGAGCATTGCTCAATCCAAAAGAATCCCTAAGGAAAAATATAAGCGCAAAGACCAATAATAAGCCCCCGAACCCTATTATTAAGAGAGAAGATATCTTCCTCATAATCCTTTTTTCCATTTGGATTGTCCTCTCTTCAATAGTCTTCATGACCAGTTCAGCGCCTTCCGCTATTGGCGGAAATATGCTGGCTGATATGATTTTAGAGGCATACCCTAATCCTTCAGTTATTATATCCATAAATCCGTATTTTTTTTCGTTTTCAACCATTGTTTAGTCTCTCCTGTCAGGCAATAGCGAAAACCCGCTTGCAAGAGGCTAACCCAAAAAGAGAGGGGTTTTGCAGACCATCTTAGCTCGGCGGGTTTTCGGGATTGATAATTTACCTAATATTTACTTTAGGTGCCCATTATGTTCTTCTTCGTAAGCCTTTTCAGACTTATGCGCCCACAACCGGGATATGTTTGGCATTTGTTTCTCCAGGAGACGCGGAGATTGTGTCTTTCTTGTTCTCCTTGTCACCCTCAGAGAAGCGGTAGTGCCTTGTTATCTTGATCCTGGCAATATCTTCAATGACGTCTCCTGTTTTGTCAGGTAGCAGGCCCATCTTGTGGATATCCATCCCCTGGATCTCTATCTCAACTTTCCTGACACTTGAGTGGTTTGGGGTGAGCACAATCGTCTTGTGGTCTGGCCCCCATTTTTTTTCAAACGTCCCGGAGGTATAGTTGAAATTAGACAGGGGGATTTTTGGAAGGGCTGAACAATCTGCCTTGAGGTAGATAATATAATCACCATATGTCATTATCTGTATTGTGCCCCTCCCCTCAAGCTTGCTGTCGCTTTCAAAGCGCGCTGCTTCGTTCCGAGGTATGCAGTAAAGGCTATCATCCTTATTTATGCAGCCCTGAATTTCCTTAAGTTTTCCTTCATTTGATACATCGCATTCCATTTTGTTACCTCTATATTTTTACATTGATGATTTACTTCCTTCGCCGGCTAAATAGGTCGTTTTTTCCGTCTCTTCCCACAAAAAAGTATACTGTTGCAGTGATTATGCTGAAGAGCAAGACAAATATTATCCAAAACACCTTCATGCCGTCGGATAATCTCTTGTTGTTCACCATAACATCATATATCACATATATGGCAGCAAGAACTGCCACTACCCCCCAAACTGCGTTGAATCCCCATATGTTGAAAACCATATTGACCTCCCGCACTCTTCCATTTCAGAAGAGTTATTTTATAGTGCCAATTATAGCAATGTTATTGTTATCGCCTGGTGAAAGAGATTATTAAAAAATCCTGAACAACAGCGAAAAAACAATTATTACCACCACTATCATTCCGATAAGTCCGAATATTCCGCCTTTCTTATTGATTATATTTTTCATGTTTCCTCCATATTCTGTTTTTGATATTCGTTTGTTTCTGCAAACTCCTTATTACCAATTAACATATTCCTGCTTTTTTAAAGCGGTCCTCCAACGGTCGGCAGCAGCAGGCCGACAATGGCTGCAAAGATCCATATGACCAAGGCTATAACGAAAGATCTCAGCCAGCCCATCTTGTATAGGCTGCCAAGAGCAATAAGCCAGGCTATTCCGCCAATCACTGCAGCTACCCAACCTATAGGGATGAGAAAATATGCAAGTGCGTATATTATTGCCCCTATAAGTGCAGTCACGACTGCTGTGCCGAATCTTTCTTTCTCACCAAATAATCTTACAGCCAGATAGATAATAAATGATGATATAAGCCAACTCAACAAAAATCCAAATATAACGCCTAACCATGCCATAAATGAACACCTCCATACTTGATTTGTTAGTTATAAATTACATTTATAATGGAAAATAATCTCTACAATAAACCAATACCGAAAACCCGGCCACTTGCAGCTAATACCCCCAAAAGGGAGGAGGTTTTACACCACAAGCAGCTTTTGCAGGTTTTCGTGGTTGAAAAAATCTCGACTTTACCCTAAGTTCTCATTATGTTTTTTCCTACGGCTCTGTTTTTTATCATGCCGATACCGCCCGGAGTATTTGCAGCTCTTATTTTTGCTGCGTTCATTCTCCCGCCCCTACTTGATTTTGCCATGTTTTTTCCCTCCATTTTTTGTTTGATCCTAAACCAGTCTAAAAAAAAATATCTATGCATTCTTGATGACGTGGGCTATGACTGAAATTATGAACAGGACCACAAATATCACTGCCAGCCATTTGGCTATCGTAAATGAGATTCCTGCAACTAGCCCGAATCCGAATATTCCGGCGACCAATGCCAGCACCAAGAAGAATATTCCCCATCCTAAAAGCCCTGATAAACCTTTTTTGTTCATTTTTTACCTCGTTAAGTTTATGATATATTCTTGATATATTCTCAATTATTAAACATCAAACCGAATAAAAAATAAAAATAAAAACAAAACTTCAGGCTGGCTTTTTACACCATCTTGACAGCTAAGGTGCTCTGGACCATATTTCCGCCTACCTTATATGAGCTGATTGTGCAGTCTTCTACAGGGGTGAAGTACATTACTATGCTGTCCCTATCTTCTATAGTCACTGCTCCGGTGTTCTGGCCGCATCCCCTGAATTCCAGATCTGTTTCGATTGTCCCGCTGTTCATCACGAATAGTGTGAGCTCGACAGGCTGGCCTATTTTGACAGATATTGTATTGGTCTCATGGTTGCTGTCATAGAACCCAAAGGAGTTTGCAATCAGCCTGAACTCTTGCGGGGTCTGTACGCTAGAGATAATCTTCACGTTTACCTCATTTGACCAGTATGACTTTCCGTTTATTACAGCGCTTACCCTATAGTAATAGTTCCCTGGGCTGCTTAAGCTCCATTGCGCATAAAAGCTGCCAGGCACATTGCATGCAGCAGATGTGCATTGCTCGTTTGTCATAAACGGATAATTTGTTAGCGAGGGATTCGCAACACTAGAAGGCCCATAATGGACAGCTGTACTAGTTACTTTAGAATTAACCCCGCTGATGTCCCATTTAGTAGTCAGAGTCTGCCCGACTGCCGCATAGCTTGGGGCCTGTGTCAAAGACAGCCCCATTCCCGATGCGACATTAGTCTGTGTGTTTGGGACTGTGGCTGCCGGCTGATTCCATGGCTGCCATAATATGCCCACCGCAAAAACTGCGATAACAACCAGGCATAATGCCAGAATCCAACCCGCACTATTGCCCGCCCTGTTTCTATCGGCTTGCTGATTATATCTCTTGTTGTCAGCAGCCACTCTTGCATCATATCTTTCATCTGCTATGGAGTTTGCGTATTCTACTCTGCCGTCTCCTCTGTCCTGTTCTTCTGCCTTTGCATATGCTACTCTTGCGTCTGCCTTATCCTCGGCTTTTGCCTTTGCGTCTGCAACTCGTTTTATCTCATCTGCTCTCTCACCCGGATAATCGTTCCGCTTGTGGTATTCGTATTTTTTTGCCATATGATTCATCCTCCTTGTTTTTGTTCTATCCAAAGGTGAATTCCTACCTAGCTCTATCTAGATATGAACATGATCCACCCCCAATTGATATCCGTCAAAGGATATCTGACACTGGGCCTTGGGCCCATATATTATATTGTCTTAAGGGTTATTTAGATTCTTGAAGTATATCTATGTTGGGTAGAGAAAGAACACCTAAACTGCAAAAAACAATTGAGTTTTAGGGGGAATGGTTTTGTGGGACAGCCCGTTGCCGGGTTTTCCGCAGTGCGGGCAGATGAGCGAGAATCCTATTAGCTCTGTAGTGAGTATTCTTTTATGGCAATGCCTGCATATGATATATGAGTCATTTTTCTTCTTGAGTTTGCTTACGCTTGATTTTGCCATTGTAATCCCCATCATGGAAATAAGACCATTTAGTTTGAAGTGATTAATCTTTAAGTGGGGAACCAAACTATTAAAACATATGGTAGAGTAAATCAACTGATAAGAGTTTTAGACCAGCAACTATCCATTTATACTTAAGATGTAAATCGCTTAGAGAATATCCGCGGGTCTCTTGCAGTGCGGGCAGATGAGAGAAACACCCTTTATTCTAACCTCATGAATCTGGCGGTGGCAGTGCTTGCAAATCAGAGCAGGTTCTACAATCGGTTTTTGCTTATTCATTTCTGTTTATCTCATTTAGAACTTTTCAACTAGATACTTGCCCTTAGCTTATATAGGTTTGGATTTTGACAACTGCTTCCGATAAGCCTGCCAGACAAGGCCAATAGGAGGAGGCAGTCACTATTTCCCATCTGAAAAGAACTCATACGGCGAAAAGTCCTTTTTATCGATTATCTCATACAGGATGCCCAACGGGTTCTGGACTATCACCTTATCAACAGAGAAGGTGTAGGCATTGATTATCTCAATCTGCTTAGCGAACTTGGTCTGGATGTCTGATATATATTTCTCTTTCTGGTAGAGGTCCCTAAAGCCCATGAGGAGTATATGGGACGCTCGGAGATCAGTAACCCTATATGCTTCTATTACATAGGGCATATGGGCTATCCTCTCAGCGATGATGTAATCAGGATATTTGCTCCATGCTTCTTCGGTCAGGCGGATGATTAGAAGAGTCATCACATGGATTCCTATCTTTTTGAAATCCAAGATTGGCACATATCCCTTGATGATGCCCAGCTTCTCTAATTTGCCCCTGATCTTGAAAACTGCCTGTGGCGAAATTCCGATGCTCTGGGCAATCGCGCTGTCAGGCACCTTGGCATGGTCGATAATCCTACGCAGCACAGCCTTATCGTTCTCTGTGAGTATAGGAAAATCATGATCCCGCTTCTTCATATATCTTAAAAAAGCAGGTGAGTATAAGTATTTTATGTATTTTAGAAAATCCCTGGCATTTCCCACTCAACAGGATAATAACAACTTATTGGGGGGTTTTGGATAACTTTCTCTACCATACTTAGTTATAGTTAGTACGCTTGAGATAAGCTTGGCTTAAGCAATAAGGTGATCAGTAAGCCGTGTGGGAAGGAAATCAATAACTAGACAAAACTTCTCGGCCTTACATCTATATGCCCTTCTTGCGGAAAGCCCCTTAAGGAAAATTAGTTAGGATGTATGAGGTGGAATTTATTAGACCTAAAAAGAGGGTGCAATTTTAGGGCAGACGAGAGGATATTGATGGTCTGCCCTAATCTTGCATCTAACAAAAGGAGGTGGAAGAAGATGTTGCGGATCAAGAGGCCTGAAGAGATGGCTCTGGGATTGACTTTTGTCAAAAAACAGGATATTTGCGATAAGTTCTGGATGAAATTAAGGAGCGATAGCCAGAAGAGTTTGAACTAATTGGGTGAATACGTAAGAAAGGGGGTGTTAGATGAGTTCTGTT
>CAYLII010000034.1:0-2385 GCA_964383645.1 uncultured Methanosarcinales archaeon | reverse complement strand
TAAGAACCATCAATCTGAATTTATGGAAAGGGATGATATTCAGGGTAGCCTGGACTTTTTTTATAGTAGATACAAGGATTTTTTTCCCTTAAAAAACTTGGAGGATAGATAAAAATGACCACAGCAAAAGACATCATGAGAACTGAATATCTTACAGCGGAGAAAGGAGAGACACTCACAAGGGTGAACAGCAGAATCAAAAATGAGGCTTTTTCTGAGGTCCTGGTTTTTGACAAGGGAAGACTAATAGGTGTATTTTCCCCCTCACGCTCATCAATGATCGTGCCTTCAAAAGAGAATATGGAGCATATGAAGATTGAGAAGCTTGTGAAAAAGATTAATACTCTCGATGAGGGGGCAGAGCTTGATGAGATTATGACAAAGATGTCGGGTACAGGCTTTAATATTGTCCCCATCACCGATGGGGGAAGGATTATAGGTATAGTCCATCTTTTTGACCTATTGGATGCTGTCAAATTCAGATTTGATGGGTGGAAGGTATCAGATATTGAGCTGCAAAAACCTGCTGAACTTTTTGAGTATGATAGGATAGGCGAAGCTATACAGATCCTTCATGAATATATCAATAACACCATCCTGGTTAAGGATAAAGACAACAATGCAGTGGGCATACTTAATCGCTATGACCTACTCAGAAATCTAAAATTAGACAGCTATAAGGAAGACCGGCGGAATAGCATAGGCTACAAGTCCGAAAAGGAGGATGTGTCAACATTGCCCATATCGGATTTTATCAGAGATAATACATTCAAGGACAAGACTTTTGTGAGTGTAAACAGCAAAGATTCTATTCTTGAGGTGGTTAATCTTTTCAAGGCAAATAATGTCACCAGCCTGATTGTGGAGGACACATCATCATTGATTAGGTCGCAGGATATACTAGGCAATCTGGAAAGAAGCCAGATGGTAAAAATCCGGGCTGTGGATTTTGTGGGGCTTGACGGGTTAGAAATAGATGATATTGCAATAGCTTCAATCAAAGATACTGCCCAGCGAGGTTTTGAGAAGATATTGGGTATCATCCAGCAGGATGCGATTCTAAAAGTGCATATTAAGAGACGTTCTGCATCTCACGAGAATACGCGGCATGAATATATCGTCGTGCTCCATCTTGACTATTCAGGCAACCTTCTCTCAATTGATGAGGTCCGTGAGTGGGATCTTAAAGAGGCTGTCAAGAAGGCATTGGGTGAGCTGGAAAGCAGGGTAAACCGGGTTTTCAGGAGCCAGAGCGCGGAGGGGAGGGATTCTGCAGAGGCACAGAATTCAGAGTCGTAGTATCAAGTATTATAGATTATATATCTTATCTCCAGCTTTAGGATAACTCCCGCCTAAGGAAGATTGAAATACCTGCGGGTAACAGAATCGATGGCTGTCTTGTTGCTGCCAGTATAAGGCTCATCTCCAACATAAGAGCCTTGCCCGGCTGTCGCATCAAGCACAACACACAGCTCATTATTGACATCATACCATTTCATAAGGGTCTGAGCTGAGGATCTGAAAGACAGGCTTTGCTCATTTAGATTGCAGGCTAAGGAATATACGTGATCTTCAGTTACCACAATATAGGTTTTTATCCCTATGTTCTCAAGGAGGGAGTTCAATAGGATTGTGAGGTCCTCACAGTCTCCGCCGTTGAGCTGCATAGTCTCATCTACAGACTGGATAAGATTCCTGAATCTGGGGTCATCATAGTACTTGTAATTCTCGACTACATAAGAGTATATCGATGCCGCCTGGCATTCCCTGTCGCCTGATGGGCAATCCTCTGCTATCGAGATGGCATATTCTCTCAGCTCAATATCCTCAAATAGTATTTTTTCGGTATATTGCTTCCACCTGTCCAGCACAGGATCTTTAAATGAGACCGAGCTGTCAATCTGCCTTTCGGCATCAACAAGTGCCAGCTCCTTCTGGCTTACGCCCTTTGTGTTGTAAAGGCTGTAGAGTTGATCTAGGGGACTGCCTGCCGAAAACTTATAAATCGCAATAGAAACAATTGCCCCTAAGGCTATGCCTATAATGAAAACTGCAAAAAATAGGAATTTATTGCTCAATCTATTCATATTATCAACTCTTTTTCCACATCCTGTTGAAATAATTAACCTGGCCTTATAAGGATATGTAATAGCGCACACCTAATTAGGTTTCAGCGTCGCTGACTTATATTCTCTACAACCTAAATTCTTATATCTTTAAGCTACAATAGAGTTATAATATAGCTAAAATGAAGGAAACACAGATACAGCTTACAGGCTATGAGATGCTTGAGAAGAAAGTGAGCAGAAGCGGCAACAGCGGCCGTGTGTATGTCCCTGTGGAGTGGATTGGAAAGAAAGTTAAGATAGTTCTACTAGATGATAT
>CAYLII010000033.1:4748-11363 GCA_964383645.1 uncultured Methanosarcinales archaeon | reverse complement strand
GAAGAAGACTTCTGAGGAATTGCCGTACCAGACAAGGTACCAATAGGGACAGGAAAATATACCTGGGAGTATATAGGGGGATATTAGGGGAATATGCATGGGAACATGGATGAGAACATACATGGACGGGCTGGGCAGTTCTTATAACTAAGTTTTTGGGATTAGTTATTATGATTGATTATGTATCACTTATAGATTCTCTCGTTTGCCAGGTGTTTTTCTCTTGAGAATCTCTTTTTTCCTCGCCCTGTTATAGACTGTCCATATTGTGCTGTCATCTCTATCAAGAAGGCGGGCTATCTCACGAAGGCTTAATGCATAGCTCTCTTTCAGATGAGAAACTATTGCCTCAAGGGTAGAGAGCCTACGGTCGGCGAGCGCAGAGGCAGGGATGTGGAAGCGCTCTGTCTCAGAGGGGATGAGTCTTTCAGGGCTCTTTCGGTTGGCGTTTCTGTATGTGGTCCAGGTGGTCCTGAGGTTTCTTCCGAGCTGCCTTGAGATCTCGCTGTTTTTCAGCCCTAGGTTTTCTGACATGTATTTTACGACAGTCTCAAGCGATGAGAGTCTTGATGAGAATACAGAGAGCGGTATGCGGACTTCAGATTTCTGGGCAGCCACCAGTTTCCTAAGCTTTTCCCTGGAAAAGCCATGCTCTGCCTCAAGATGGCGGATGAATAGCCCGATTATTGCTGAAGGATCTGCCCCGCCCAGCTCAGGATAACCCACTCTGCTTCCTGCTTTCTCTTCCCCATATAGGGCCTGGGATTTTTCAGCATTCATCATACTAATGTTATAAATGTTATCAATATGTAGGTATATTATTATTGTTATGTAAGATACAATTATTTAAATCTTTTGATTTTTTGGGATATTTGTATATAATTAATTACTTCTGTATAATCTTTTGTATATTTGTTTGTAGGTAAATAACACAATAAGAGTATTAATATGTAAGTTTTAATGTGTAAATTATAACTCATTATGTAATGATAAAATTTTATTATGTAAAATATATTATATGAAAAGTCAGGCATTAAGCCAAAAAAAGGCATCCCAAACTAGAACATATATAAGGAAAAGCGCATTACCCACTTGGAAGAATTGGGAAAAATTAGAGAGGTATGAGATAGGAGTTAGACTTATGCCAAACTCAGAAGAGATTAGGGGCTGGCTGCTTGAGACATTAAGGCACAGCTGCCAGATGGAGTATTATCTTGATATTCTTAGGCTTGGCAGCAGGGATCCCGACAGGCCGCATGACATATCAGGCATGCATAACAAGCTGGAGTGGGAGATAATAGAAGGCTGCGCCCTGGCATATAGGGTTGGTGTTCCCAAAGAAGAATTCAAAGAGACAATACTGCCCAGGGTTTTTAACTCAGTTCGCATCCATAGGAAGCAGTATCACCACCAGATGTGGAACGAATACAACGAGGATGCCACTTCTGAGGATCTGAGGGTTGGGGCGCTTGACACTATATGCGCTCTAATGGAAAAGAGACCATATTACCAGAAGACTGCAGACTCAATTGATGAGATTGAGCAGAATATTGACAGCATTATCACAAGCAAGAACAAGTATGTCAAGAGGCAGTGGGTTTCAGTAATGGTAGGCGAGATGAAAGGAATTGATAGGCCCGATATCTATATGATTGAGAATCTGGAGGGATTTCCCAATATCGGGCTGAATGATTCAACATATAACAATATTGCAGAGCGGATGCAGGCATGCCTCAATATGCTTAAGGAAGAAAGAGGATTTGAGATAAAGTGAAGATGGAAGAATTCCCTATACTGCCGATGTATGCTGATGATTATTACATAAAGTGCATTAGCCTGGCTAGAATGTCCAAGGGGCATGAGAGATATGGAAGCATTCTTGTGGCTGACGGAAAGATAATTGGAGAGGGCTACAACAGGGCGATAGCCCATCCCTCTTTTGGCCGGCTTGAAAGGAAGATAAGGCAGGGGATGGCGAATCATGCAGAGGTAGAGGCATTGAATGATGCCCTACTAAAAGGGTTCTCCACACATGGGGCAGAGATATATGTCGCTGGCTATTTTCCTGATTCTGGAAGGCTGTTTTTCCACTCAGAATATACCTGCGTGAGGTGCATGCCCCACATGAGGAATTATGGTGTAGCATGTGTTTGTGTGCCCACCCCTGATTACTGGGTCAAGAGGCCACTTGAATCTGCAGGAGATGATGCCAGAAGATACACGAATGGCACCCATACAAAGAGGCTGGATTCAGTAATAGGTGAGTTTCTAATAACTGATATGGCAGTCTAATACTTGATGTGGCAAAGGGAGTAGATTCATGGGAGTAAATCCATATAACCCAATACCTATAGCCTAATCAAGAAGCTTTGCCAGAAACAGCTTTCTTTATCCTCTGCAATCCCAGCGCAAGGCTTCCTCCTATCACTGCTGTCGCAAGCTGGATTATTCCCATAGGAGTTAGGAGCTGCTGAGGTATCACACCTAGCGAGAAAAGGAAATAGGCAGCGCTGAATATGAATGCTGATTTTAGGACTGCTCCCGCACCTAGCGAGATGAGGCTGTTTCTCCTCTCCGACACTGCCAGCCTTTTGACTGCGTACACCAGCAGGAGATTGCCTACCCAGATGAATGGAATCATGTAGACAAGGTACATTGTGAACGGCCCGAAGATAAGGCCCCTTGAGAGGGTTGCGATGCTGGGCAGGAATATCACAGGGAGAAGCTTTTCGTTTCTCAGGTTGAAGGCGGCAAGAACCAGCGCCATGTTGACTATTATACCTGTCACATATTGTGGGTGGCCTATGAGAAACGGCACAAGGAACACAACCGCCGAATATACAATGGTCTCTACCAGCTCATGGTATCTGCCCACCATGTAGTCCTGCTCATGCATGAATAATATTTTGTAAAGCGACATTTTGGTTCAACTCCTTTTTTCTTTTTTTGGGTTTTGCTCAGATATAATCCCTCTTGTGATAGGTGGTGTGGAGGAGCTCATGGGCTCTCTTGCCGCCTATCTCGCCCAGGTATTCCTCATAGATCTTTAGCGCTGTCTTGTTCTGGTGTGACTTCCTGATTTTTTTCTTTCTGTCCACATCAATGAGGGCCTGGGTCCTCTTCATAAGTGTGTATTTGTTTGTGGGATATGGCTGGCCTCCGCCGCCTACGCAGCCTCCGTAGCAGGCCATTATCTCAATGAAGTGGTATGGGCTCTTTCCTGCTTTTATCTGCTCCATAAGCTTTCTCGCCTCACCCAGGGTATGGACTGCGCAGACTTTCACAGTGTGGCCGTCGAGCTCAAGCTCTGCCTCTTTCATGGTCTCCATTCCTCTCACAGATGAGTAGTCTATGTTTTTCAGGTCTTTACCTGTGAGCCAGTCTGCGACTGTCCTGAGCGCAGCTTCCATTACTCCTCCGGTGTGGCCGAAGATGGCGCCCGCGCCTGTGCTCTCGCCCATGGGGCTGTCAAAGTCGGATTCTGGCAGATTCTTGAAATCCACATCCAGCTGCTTTATGAGGGCTCCAAGCTCCACTGTTGTGAGCACATAGTCTGCCTCGCCCTTGAACTCGCCTCTCTGGATCTCGAATTTCTTTGCAGTGCAGGGCATGATGTCTACAAGAATTATGTTTTTAGGGTCTATCCCAATCTTTTTTGCGAAATATGTCTTTATTAGGGATGCCAGGATTGCCTGGGGGCTCTTGCAGCTTGACATGTGGTTTAGCTCCTTGAAGAAAAACTGCTCGCCGAACTTTATCCATGCAGGGCAGCATGTGGTTATCATGGGCAGGTTCTCTTTTTTCTTTAGCCTCTTGACAAACTCAGATGCTTCCTCAAGAATGCAGATGTCTGCGCCAAGGTCTGTGTCAAACACATATTTGAAGCCTATCTTTTTCAGCGCACTCACCATTTTTCCGGTGACCGCTGTCCCGGGAGGAAAGCCAAAGCATTCCCCTAGTGTAGCCCTGATGGAGGGCGCGGTCTGGGCGATAAGTATCTTGTCAGGCGTGTTTAAGGCCTCTATCACTTTTTTTATGTCGCTTCGCTCTGTGAGGGCTCCTGTCGGGCAGCTTATGACGCACTGGCCGCAGTTGACGCAGTTGCTCTCTGCCATGTTTTTTCCGAATGGCGGGCTCACCTTTGTCCAGAATCCTCTCTTCTCAAGGCCTATCGCATAGACTGTCTGGATATCGTTGCACACTCTCACGCAGCGTTCGCAGAGTATGCACTTGTTGTTGTCTCTTCTTATCGAAACAGAGCTATCATCGACAGGCTCGTATCTTTCCTCACCCTCGAAGCGCACCTCTTCTATCATGAGCTCTTTAGCGTATGTCTGGAGCTTGCAACTGAGGTTGCGCTTGCATGTCGTGCAGTTGAGGTCATGGTTTGCGAGGAGGAGCTCAAGGTTTATTCTTCTTGCCTCAAGCACTTTCGGGGTGTGGGTCAGGATTTCCATCCCATCTCTCACCGGAGTGCAGCATGAGGCGACAAGCTTGGGCGAGCCTTTGATCTCTACAACGCAGAGCCTGCAGGCGCCTATCCTCTCAAGCCTCTCATCGAAGCAGAGGTGTGGGATTGAGTAGCCGTAGCGCTTTGCCACATCAAGCACATACTCGCCTGGCTTGGCCTCAACCTCTATGTTATTTATCTTGAATCTTATGGATGCATTTTTATTTGAATTATTAGGGGAAGCTATTGGTGCAGATTTTTTAGCCAGAGATTTAGGAGCTTGCCCTGTTTTGGTTTGGAATTGCCTTATTTTAGGCTGGACATGTTTTTTCATTTCAGGACCCTCCGGTCTATCGCTTTTACAGGGCAGACATCGAAACAGCGGCCGCATTTTATGCACTTGGACTGGTCTATCACATGGCGCTCCTTGAATCCGCCTGAGATGCATTTGACAGGGCATTCCTCTGAGCATTTTCCGCAGCCGATACATTTTTCTGTTATGTAGTACTGGATGTTAGCGCAGTCATTTTCCCCGCATTGTTTCTTTGTGTAGAAATCATATTCGCTGCTGAAGTGTTTCATTGTCGAGAGGACAGGATTTGGGGCGTTCTGGCCCAGGCCGCAGAGCGCGTTGTCTCTTATGAATTCCGCAAGCGCTTTTAGGGCAGGTATGTCCTCGGGCGGCATGTGGCCGTCAATTAATCTTTGGAGCATCTCGAGCATCCTTTTCGTGCCCTCCCTGCAGGGAGTGCACTTTCCGCAGCTCTCGTCCTGAGTGAAGGCCATGAAGAACTTTGCCACCTCTACCATGGATCTTGTATCGTCCACTACCACCAGGCCTCCTGAGCCCATTATCGCGCCTATTGCGCCCATTGTCTCGTAATCGAGCGGTGTGTCGAGCAGCTGCTCGGGAACGCAGCCTCCTGCCGGGCCTCCTATCTGGGCTGCCTTGAATCTTGTGCCCTCTGGCGTGCCTCCGCCTATTTCATAGATTATCTCGCGAAGCTTTATTCCTATGGGAACCTCTATAACTCCAGGCCTTCTCACATTTCCTGTGAGGCAAATCTCTTTTGTGCCTTTTGTCTTTTCAGTGCCTGTTTTTATGTACTCGTCAACCCCTATCTTCATGATTGTAGCGACATTCGCCCAGCTGCTCACGTTGTTGATTATTGTCGGCCTGTCAAATAAGCCTCTGTCAGATGGGAAGGGGGGTCTTGGCCTTGGGCTGCCGCGCTTTCCTTCCAGGGATTTTATGAGGGCTGTCTCCTCTCCGCATACGAATGCGCCTGCGCCCTCTCTTAGGGAAAGCTCGAAGTTGAAGCCTTTTATGCCCATTATGTTTTTGCCAAGAAGTTTGTGATGATATGCCAGTTTTACGCATTTCTCAAGTGTCTCTATCGCGAGCGGGTATTCAGCTCTTGTGTAGATGAAGCCCTCGTCAGCGCCTGTCGCGTAGGCGCCTATTGTCATTCCCTCTATTATCTTGAAGGGGTCTGATTCCATAACAGTCCTGTTCATGAATGCGCCAGGGTCTCCCTCGTCGCCGTTGCAGATGAGGTATTTCTTGCCCTCTGCCTTTGAGATGAATTCCCATTTCTGGCCTGTGAGAAATCCTGCTCCGCCTCTGCCCCTCAGCTGTGACCTTTTGACTTCTGAGATGGTGTCAGCCGGGCTGTGCCTTTGGAGCACTGTCTTTAGGCCAGTGTAGCCTCCGACCGCAAGATAGTGGTCGAGGCGCAGGGGATCGATGTGGCCGCAGTTCTCCATTATGATGCGCTTCTGCTTTTTGTAGAAGTCAAGCTCGTAGATATCGCTTGCGGCAAACAGCTCCCTGCAGATGGTGTTGTTTTTTATCGCGTCTATTACTTTTCTGACATTGTCTTTTGTGACAAGAGCATAGATTGATTTCTTGCCGTGCTGCTTTACTGTGACGATGGGCTCGTTATAGCACATCCCGATGCAGCCCACCCTCTGAAGTGGGATTCCAAGGTTGGCTTTTGAGAGCTCGTCAAACACAATCTGGCCTCCTGCGGATATTCCGCATGTTGCAAGCCCTACTGTCACTCTGTCGCCCTCTAGCTCCCTTTTGGCCGCTCTAAGGTCGAAATCGTGGAATATGTCTCTCATGGTTGTATCCTTCCAAAATTTAGGGTCATATTTTTTAT
>CAYLII010000033.1:1959-4648 GCA_964383645.1 uncultured Methanosarcinales archaeon | reverse complement strand
CTCAGGCTGGCAAGAAGCTGCCTGAGCTTTTCCTTGTCCATGTTGCCATAGACAGTGTCATTCACCATTATCGCAGGGGCCTTTGCGCATGCCCCTATGCATCTTACTATCTCGAGAGTGATGAGGCCGTCAGGGGTGCTTTCCCCTGCCTTTATCTTCAGGAGCTGCTCTGCGTGTTCGAGCAGGCTTTCAGAGTTCCTGACATGGCAGGCTGTGCCTCTGCAGACTGAAAGGATGTATTTTGCAGGTTTCTTTAGCTTGAACTGGTTGTAGAATGTGGCCACGCTGTATATCTCTACCCCGGGTATGCCGTTCTGCTTTGAGAGGCGGACAAGCTCATCTGCAGGCAGGTAGCCGAATTTGTCCTGTATCTGCTGGAGGCTGTATACAACGTTAAGCTTTTTTGAGGTCTCGAATGAGGCCTGCTCCTGCTCTGGCGCAGGGCTTTTGGAATGAGAAGAAAGGTTAAGGGCTTTCCCTGATTTTCCTGTGTTTTTGCCAGGAATCCTGTGTTTTAGGGTTCCAGCTCTCTTTTCGCGTTTCTTAACCTCTTTTTTCATCTTGATATATCCCCTTTTTTTGACCAGGCAATGCCAAAACTGGCCCAAACACAAAATAACAATAATAAAATGAATTAAATATAATCTGGCTTATTTATATAGGTTTCTGTGCTGCTATGTAGGTTTCTGTGCTGCTAAGCTGCATTTCCTACCAGATCTCTTGCTGATTTCATATTAGTATCTCTGCCAGGGTGTATATGCCTATTATGATGAATACTGCGCCCGCGAATATTGAGATTGTTCTCCTATTGAGTTTTCTGGATATCAGGCCACCTATAAGTATTGCAGCCATCGATAGGATTGACATGGCAAGGACAACTCCGCCCAGCACAAGGAAGGGGTTGTATTCTGCAGCAAAAAGCGCTGCCATTATCTGGCTCTTGTCGCCCATCTCTGCTGAGAATATCAATAAGAAACCTGAAAATAAGGGATGTCTTATCTCGCAGCTTTCCTTATCCGCATCATGGCGCCGGATTATCGTGATTATCCCAAATAGGAGGAATATAATACCTGCCAAAAGCTTCACATAGGCCTCATGCAATATGCCTCCTGCGATTGTCCCCAGAAGCACTGCGAGCCCGTCAGCCAAGATGAATGCCAGGACTGCACCTGCGAATAGGGCAAGCCTCTTTTTGGTCTTTGAGGAGAGGCAGACTATCATGAGCTGGGTCTTGTCGCCCAGCTCGGCAAGAAGCGTGCTCAAGAAAGGAAGTAAGAACGCCTCAATCATGGTCTATCCCGGAATTTTTCATAAAAATACATTGTGCATCACTCAGAAGAACATCTGCCAATTGCAGTATGGGCAGTGGCTAGGCGTGTTTGTGGCCTTGTTGTACGCGAACTCGTATTTGCATCTCGGGCAGCGGTATTTGTATTTGCCGTCGATTGTCATGACAAAAGCCCCTGATTCAGAGCTGGACTTGGCCTGCTTTGCCGCGTATGCCTTCTCTATGAGCTCGTCATCATGGTCCCAGCCGGCCGGCTTCTTTTCAGTCTCCTGGGCTGCCTGCTGCTTGGCCTCCTTGTGGATGATCTCTTTTCTCTGCCTGTCCTTTACGCATTGGGGGCAGACCATCATCCTATATACGTGGTCAAGGACAAAGGTGTTTGAAGGATACTCCTTTCCGCAGTTCCTGCATTTCACCTTTATAGAGCTGTAGTCTATTGCCATCGCTATATTGAAGGGGATTACTTATATTTAAGATTAATCATTTCATATAGCAAAATATAAAAGCAAGTTGTGTAATAGGGTGGCTCATGGGACAAAGGGAGATTCTCAGAAAAGAGATTGGGCTTGCCAAGAATATAATTATTCTGATAGGCGCTGTGTGGCTTGCCTCGCTTGCCCTGTTTGTTAATTCAATCTCAGGGTTAGGGGGTGTTGGCCTTGTCACAGGAAATCTTGTTTCAGACGGCTCTGCAGGAGCGGCCGCTGCCCCATCTGCCCCTACAATCGTTTCTACTGTTGTGTATTTTCTCGGCCTGATTGTTCTTGGGGGCGCAATGTTTGTTGTCTCTAGGCATACCCAAGAGCTTAGGACCATGCTTAAGCTTGAGAAGAAGGAGAGGGCCACCACCGGCTCGCCAAGGCAGGCGCTCGCTGATTTTTTCACAATCATATCCACTTGGTCTATCAAGAATACCGCGCCAGACATAGTTGTGGCTAGCCTCGCAAGCATAAGAGACAGCGAGAAGAAAAGTGTCGCTTCCCTTTCCAATGTTTTGTTCAGGCTCTCAAAAGATGAAGATATTGAAGTAGATGTTAAGTGCGAGCCGAGCTGGGACGATGTGAAGAAGATTTTCAAGGCTTATATTTTCCAGCTGGGTATAGACAGGGAGAAAGTACTTAACATCGCAGACTATCTGGGAAAGAATGATGTGGGCGCAGTCATATGTAATCTTGAGAGGGATATAACAGACATGAAGGAACATTCCGGGCCTGCCGAAGAGGGCGATAAGGCTTTAGCCCCTAAGCAGGAGAAGAAGGCGAAGGCAAAGCCAATGCCCAAGGGGAAAAAGCCAGCAACAGCCTCAAAGAAGAAAAAAAGATAATGCAGATTTTCTTGCGTTTTTACATCAGTTTTGGTTTTTGGATTTCTATTTAGGGTGACATAATCCTTGTTCTAATC
>CAYLII010000033.1:0-1859 GCA_964383645.1 uncultured Methanosarcinales archaeon | reverse complement strand
TTGTTCTAATCCATGCTTAGTCAAGAATAGCCGGGCTTAGTAAAAATTAGTCAAGATTATTCAAGCTTAGAGAAGTTTACTGCCACATTGCAGCATCCGTAGAGGCTGACGTCGGGGTTGGTGATTGTGTAGACAGGTATCTTCCAGATGAAATCTGATTTTTTCTCGTGGCGCAGGAATTCCTCCAAGAATATTTTTCCCATCCAGTCAGGGTGGCGCTGGGCGATTCCGCCTGAGATAAATAGCCCTGCATATGGCTGGCTTAGGAGGGCTAGGTTTCTTGCCGCCCTGCCGTAGAACCTGATGAACTGGTCTATCGCCTTCCTGCAGATAGGGTCCTGGTGGTAGCTCTCGCTTATCATCTTTATCTTCTCGTCGCCCTTGAGCTGCTTTATCCTTTTGCTGATGTGGGTCTCAGGATGCCTTGATGAGAAAAACTCAAAGAGATTTTCTATTCCTCTGCCTGAAACGACATCCTCAATGTCAGGGTGGTAGTCTTTTGAGGAGAATTTTTTCTTTAGGAAGTGGACAAGCTCAAGCTCAACAAGATCGTGGGAGGCAAGCTCCATGTGGCCTCCCTCTGAGGGAAAAGGTGTATGGAGGCGCTTTTCCCTGCTGTATGGGACAATTGCCATTCCGAGACCAGTGCCCGCACCTATCACTGCCATCGTGCTCTCGTCTGAACCGTCCATTGATTCAGGGTGGGTGAGCCTCTTGACATCTCTTGATAGGTCTAGTATGTCAAGGCCGTAGCCAATCGCCTCAAAATCGTTTATGAGCATGATGTGCTTTAGCATTGTCCTGGGAAGAACTTTTGATGTGTCTATCTCAAGGTTTGTGTTTGTGAGCCTCACATATGATTTGTCCAGAGTCCTGGATATGGCTCCTGCAGTGCCGAGGCAGGCTGTGTCTGTCTCGATGTCATATTCCTCTTTTGCCTGCTTGAGCGCTTCGTTTATGGGAACCTCTATTGATTTCACTTCAAGGGTAAGATAGTTGTACCTGAATATGATGTCATATCTTTTAGGGTCTTTAACTCCAAGGACTGCAACCCTTGTGTTAGTGCCGCCTATGTCTGCCACTATGACAAATTTCCTGTAGAATATCTTGTGGAATTCTGCTGGACTTATATAGACAGATTTCTGCATGGCACACCTCTTTTTTAAGCTTCTTTATGGCGGGCTGTTTATATAAATTGCGGTCATGAATAGGAACCCGGAGAAAAATTGAGGCTGGATAGAGTGTATCTACAGAAAAGCAGGATTAATTGCCAAAAAATAAATGAAAAACCGCTAGGAGGCGATTTTTCAAAAAAAGGTGTGAAATTTGGACATCATAAGGCCTGACCGCGGCAGTGGATTGGCGTCCTTTGGTTCTGCCGTTGGGTCAGGCTGTTGTTCTGGAGCGACAGGGGGTTATTTGGGTTACCCTGTGATCATGCCTTCTCGTTTTTTAGGCCTATCCGGATGAGCTTTTCGATGTAGTTGGAGACTTTCATTGTGCGCTTTTCGCACACCTTTGTGATCTCCTCGAAAAGCTCCTTTTCCAGGGTGAGTGATGTCCTCACCTTTGTTCCGGATCCTTTTCTCATTTTTTACCGTCGATGCATGAGTGATATTGTTATTATGAGTAATAATCCTGTTATTAATATTAATTTTATTATTTTTCACATTCGTAATACTAATATTTAAATGTTTCGTTTATGCCAAAATTTTATATAAGGGGAACATATTACCGTTTTGCATGGGGCTGGCAGAGGTTGCTGACGGGCTCGCAGCGAGGGTGCGCCTCTTTGAGAAATGCTGTCTGGCAGGCTTTGTATCTTATCTTGCTGACATCCAGCGCTGCGCGGATTATCT
>CAYLII010000032.1:9659-11972 GCA_964383645.1 uncultured Methanosarcinales archaeon | reverse complement strand
TTATTTGCTGCTTATGATTTCTATCACGTCTAGGTGGTGGAGAGGGTAGTCTTTTCCTACTGTCCTCTTGGTCTTGACGTCTATTGCTCTGATGAAGCCGTCTCCGAGATCTGTGTGGAGGTAGTATGCAAAGTCGATTGCTGTGCTGTTTGGCTTTAGGAGGAAGCAGTCTGGAAGAGTCCTGCCGTCGCTATCCTGGAGCTTTCCTATGCCTCCGGGGAATATTGCGATGTACTTGAGGAGGTCAAAGACTGCTGAGTTTATCGCTGTCTGTACTCCTGTGGACCCGAATTTCGCAAGCACATTGTCCCTTATGAAGCTGAGAGCATTCTTCTGCCTGTCGCTGAGCTTGGATTCCTCTTTGACTAGAAAATCGCTGTCTCCCGGCAGGTATTTTATGAGGCCTGCCCTGTTGGCCTCTTTCAGTGCGAGTTCTGACTCTGCAGAGCAGGGAATCAGTATGAGATCAGGGTACTTGGCTTTGAGTCTGTCGTAGTTGGCCTTTCCGGTAGGCATGTCCACTTTGTTGCAGGCTATAATCATTGGTTTGGTCTTTTCCCTGAGCCAGGTTGCAATCCTGAATAGGTCCTCTTCTGTCCAGTTCCTGAGATTGTCTTTGTCCAGGCCCAGCCCGAGAAGGCATGCCTCGACAAGCTTGTCGCTCACGCCAAGGCCGGACATCTGCTTTCCAAGTATCTTGGTCACGTCCTGCTTTTCCTGGATTATGCGCCTGAAGATTTTTTCCCATCCGTCTTTCAATATGCGGAGATACCAGTAATCTAGCTCTTCTTCGAGGAATTTGATGTCTTTTTCAGGGTCGTAGCTTCCAGCAGGAACAGGCTCTCCTGATTCGTTGGTTGTGCCTGCGCAGTCTATCACGTGGATGAGGGCGTCTGCCTGGTTGAGGTCGTCAAGGAACTGGTTTCCCATGCCCTTGCCCTCGTGGGCTCCAGGAACCAGGCCGGCAACATCAATCACCTTGACAGGCACGAATCTTTGGCCGTCCTCGCAGTATCCGAATCTGGGATTGCATTTTGTGCTGAAGAATTTCTCGATGCACTCCAGCCTCACATGGCCGAATCCCTCATTCGGCTTGATTGTGGCAAACGGGTAGTTTGCGATTAGCACGTCTGCTAGAGTAAGGGCTTTGAAGAATGTTGATTTGCCTACATTCGGCTTTCCAACGACACCTATAAGCATGCTATGACCCATCAGTTTTTCCCCCTTTAGAAAAGACTATCTGGAAAGTATAAAAAGATTTGGGTTTTTAGGGGGTTATCTGGGTATGGCTTATGCCGCTGCGCCAGAATGTCTTTTCCGGGCAGAGGGTCCTATTTTTTTAGGGGCCTTTTTTCCTTCTTTTTCATATCTATTATTCAGGAGGAAGTATGCCTGGGCAGAGAGCAGGGTTGAGAGCGGAGCCACAATCAGGGCTGATGCCATGTAGCCAATCACAGGCATCACCTGTGTTATTCCGCTGGCAAGACCTGCTGCAAGAGAGTAGATGAAGTAGAAGAAAAATATGTTCCAGAAGTCTTTCCTGAGCATGGAGAGCAGCTTACTCATTGTCTCAACTATGCCTTTTCCCTCGTTGAGCAGGGGAAACCTGAGGAAGAGCGAGATTGCAGGCAGGAATATCAATGGGATTCCAAGCAGCAGGACGCTTGCCATTATTAGAACAAAATATAGAAAGCCGACTCCTATCACTCTCATGAATTCTCCAAAGGATATCCAGCTGAACCTGAATTTTCCTGTCTTTAATGAGGTGTAGTATGATTTGGCAAGAGAGCTGTCGAGCACACCCATATAGATTGCCAAAGCGAGGAATAGGGGTGAGAGCACTAGCAGGAACAGGCCTGGCAATAGGCCTGTGCCAAAAGGCACCAGGTAATTAAAGAGGTTTATGAGCAGAATTGAGACTCCTCCTGCAAATGAGAGGATGATGAGAGGGATGTAGTATTTTAGCATCTGTCTCCAGAGCTGCCCGAAAGAGCGGAATGCGCCGCCAACTATCTCTGAGAGGGGAAGTTTCTGCCTGAAGCAGCTGATGACTGCGAGCACAAGATATGCGATGCCCAGGATGATGCACCAGACTATGACACCTAGAATTGCCGCAATGGCTACAGCCTCTGAGGCGCTAGGTTCTCGTGTCCCTGCAAAAATCGTAGAGAAACCTGTTATCTGCTCAAGCATGTTATCACCTTTTTGTTTTTCTGAGTATATTGATGGTGATAGATGTATATAAAGATTATGGTTGATATTAAGGGGTGTTAGTGGATGATAGTGGGGGGATGATAGAGTGAGTGTTGGGGT
>CAYLII010000032.1:0-9559 GCA_964383645.1 uncultured Methanosarcinales archaeon | reverse complement strand
TATTAAGGGGTGTTAGTGGATGATAGTGGGGGGATGATAGAGTGAGTGTTGGGGTTGATAGTATGGCTGGGACCGGAGCATTTTCAGCTAATGCAGGGCAAGTCTTATTAATGCATGCCTATGCCAGAAGGGCATGGCACGCAAGCGCAGGAACAGAAAATTGAGGAGGTTTGTGCTTATACTCTTGTTTATGATTATTTTTCTTGCTGCTGTGTGGATGGTCGAGTACGGGCAATACCTGATGCAGGGGGCTGGAGAGGGGGGTGATTTTGCCACCCAGGGAGAAGATGAGACGAGCAGCGATAAGAGCGGCGGAGAGCAAGGCATCAAAGAGTTGGCAGAGACTACATCTGACAAGAATATAGGTGTTTATTTCTGCCCGCGCGATGACTGCGAGGGGGCTCTTTACAGCTTGCTTGAATCTGCAAAGATATCAATACACTGCGCCACATATGAGATGAACCTGCCGCGCATCTTAAGCCTGCTGGAGAACAAGAGCAGGGATGGATTGGATGTGAAGCTGGTTGTGGACAATGAGTATTTTGATGAGGTGGAAAACCTCTCTTTCGCAAGAAAGGACGGAAAGCAGGGGCTCATGCACCACAAGTTCTGCATTGTTGACGGAAAGAGGCTGTATATGGGTAGCATGAACCCCACCCTGAACTGCGCATACAAGAATAACAACAACCTGATAATTATAGAATCTGATTATCTATCCGAAAATTATGAGGCAGAGTTTTCAGAGCTTTGGGGGGGCGATTTCGGGAAGGGGGGAGATGTGCCTTATCCTGTCCTGACTTGGAATGGCATAGCAATCAAGAATTATTTCTGCCCTGATGACGGCTGCCAGGATAAGGTCAGGGCTGAGATAGAGAAGGCTAACTCAAGCATATATTTCATGGTTTTCTCATTTACAGATGATTCTATAGGAATGGCGCTCGCGCTCAAACATGAGCAGGGCGTTGATGTTAGGGGAGTTTTTGAGAAGACTAAGCTGAGCAATTATTCTGAGTATCACCTTTTGAGATATCAGGGCGTTGATGTGAGGAATGATACAAATAAGTATAACCTTCACCACAAGGTGTTCATAATAGACAACAGGACTGTGATAGCTGGCTCTTACAACCCGACTGCGAATGCCAATTATGACAATGATGAGAACATCCTCATAATCCGGGACAGCGGTGTCGCAAACTTGTTTCTTGATGAGTTTCTTAGGTTATATCATTAGAAATATATATAAATGTGCCATTAAGATATCAGAATTATGAAAAAGAGCGGACAGATAACATTATTTATACTTATTGGGCTGGTCATAGTAGTTGGCGCCATAGGCGCCACGGTTATGCTAAACAAACCTGGCATATCGGGCGGCGATGTGTCCACAAGCATCGAGTTCCAGGCTGCAGTTGACCAGATGTCATCTAATCTTCAGGACTGCATAGATATGTCTGTCAGGGAGGTTATTAATGATTACGGGTTTGAGTCATCCCAGCAGAAAGAGGCCTGGCTTGAGATTAAGATCAGCGAGCAGGTTGCGGGGTGCTTTGACAGTTCTTATTATGAAGAGAGAGGCTATACGCTGGACAAGAAGATAGTGGATTCTGATGTGAGCATATCTGAGAATTCCCTGATCGTAGAGCTTAGTTATCCCATAAGGGTGATTGGGCCCGACCTGAGAGGGGACACAATCTTAAAGGAGCAGACTTATGTTTTTCCAAAGGCAGCCACATTCTCCCTTGGAAAAGGCAAGACAAATCAAGCTATCTCGCCGGATAAAAGGATGGAGATGTTTATATCAGAAGGTGTTATTTTTAAAGACCCGTCTGACGAAGAGATGAGCCAGGTCACCATAAAGCTGGTTGACGGAGTTGAGCTGCTCGGGTTTGAGAATCCTTATATGCTGGGCAATGCCTATGATGTGAGTGATTCCACACCTAGCGAGCCTGTAGATGTCATGATAAGTTATGATGAGAAAAATCTTTTGCCCGGCCAGAGGGAGGAGGATATTGCCCTGGCCCAGTATGATCAGATGAGAAAGGTGTGGTTCGGAATCCCTTCTGAGGTTGACACGGATAAAAATATTGTGAAGGGGAAGGTGTCTCATTTCTCCAGCATTGCCCTTATGACAGATACAAACATAAATGGGGCTAATCCCGACTGGACACCATCCTGGTTTCATTGGGCAGGCTATTTTATCGAGCATATCCACAGGCCATGCAGGCCTTATTCTGAGGGATATTACAGTACAGGCCATGGCGCGGTTGAGCTGCTGGCGCCCGAATCTGTAGAGAGGTTCTCCGGAGTGTTCGACAAAGACAAGACATCACATTTTTACGGAGAGGATAACAAATTTGAGGAGAGATGGTATCTTAATAATTTCTGCAATGCAGGAGCCCTGCCTTTCGATGGAGAAGGAGAGGGGCCTTCCGCGCCTGAGCATTGCGGAGTCGTATATCTTCCCCCCCAGGTGAATGACATCCTTATCAGGCAGCCTGGACCTGCCGGTGGAGAGAGTGTCAGCCAGACAGAATATGTGTATGTCGGCACAACACAGCTGATTAACAGCGTGGGGGATAGCCTTGGCGACTTTCTGGGAGACACCACTGTGCTAGCGCAGGATTCCCAATTACTAGTGGAGGGTGTTTTTAGCCCTGAGAGCATTTATGTGACAGGCGGCGACCGGGCGGGAGATGAATTCAATCCGGCTGAATGGACTGATGGCAGCGGGGAGAATCCACTGCTTAGGCCAGATTTATGGCAAGCTGTAAGCACTGGAAGGCCAAATGAGTATGCAGAGATGAGCAAGGAAGACTGGGATGAGGATGACAAAGACAATCTTGACCAGAAGAAATGCCTTGGCCCCCAGGGGTATGCGGTGAGTTGCATGATATGTGAGGGAAAGGCATGCGAGAATGTGGGCTCTGGCGATGAGTATATAGGGCTTGTGGGCGAAGAGCTTGCAGATGCGTGCTTTGCGAAGTGCAAGGAGAAAGCCGCCGAGCTTTATGATGGGCTTGATAGCTGGGCGCCGTGGGAAGTGAGCGGAGACGGCATACTGGATTTCAGGTGGGAGGGTGATTCCCTGAAGAGGACCCGGCCGGTATGCAGGCTTAACACAGAGGATATAACTTACTACAATGAGACGTTGGGCGAGACGTTTTTAGTCAATATAGAGGTAATAGGTGTGGCTTCCTGCGAGATTGAGACTAAGGATGTTGCTACCCCTATGTATTATGGTTATTCTGCCTACAAGGCAGGTGCAGAAGAGGGCTATGAGGGAGCGGGAAACAACTACCACCCTGTCTCAAATATATACCCTCTTTATAGCGGAGAGACTGTGCTTCCTTCAACTATACAGGCAATTGTGACATGCACCCTGGGCGACGAGTGCCATGCGCAGGTAAACGGAAAGGATATAGGTGTGTGCGCGCCTGTTGTGACAAGTTCAATTTTTTATGACGGGATTGATATGAGGGCTCTTCCGCCAGAGCTCACAGGAGACTGCAGGTTCAGCTTTAGCTCAAAGCTTCTCCACGGAGGGGATAATACTGTAACCGCATGGGTTGTGAACAAGAGGACTGGAGAGGATGTCTGCGCATTTGTGGATGTCCAGATCTCTGTTATGGAAGGCATTGGAGAAAGGAAGAAATACCTGAACAGCACAAATTCGACAACCGAGGCTGGGAATGGTGTGTGCCCGGATTTCACTTTCCTCTGGCACGGCCACTGCTGGGCGAACCACGGGTTCGGCAGAAAGTGCCTGGAGTGTCTGATAAGGACTGATGAGCCCTCCGAATGCCTAGATGTCTGCGAGGAAGCAGATTTTGACAATAGCTGGAGCAGTTCGCCAGGAGAGGATTGCTCTGGAGATGTCCCGCTTGACGGATGCTGCACCTGGCCTGATGTGTGCGTCCCGACCACAAAATGCAACTCCCAGACAGAAGGCGCGTGTTTCGCGGGGTTTGTCTGCTGTGCAGATGGATGGTGCCATGACAATGGTGGGCAGTGCATGGAACCCAGGCTATGCCCCAACGAGGAGATTATAGGCGTCTGCACGCAGGGAGCCACAATCTGCTGCAAGATTGAGAGCTGCGACCCGTTGTGGCACTGCAATGAGTGGGGTGAGTGCGAGCAGGGAATCCAGAATTGCCTTGACTGGAACGACTGCGTCCTTCCTGGTGATAGGGATACAACAAGGAACTGCTCGCCAACACAGGAAGAACCGCCTTCTGAGGAGCCTCCTTCCGAAGAGCCCCCCTCAGAGGAAATTCCACCTGAAGAAGAGCCGCCTAGCAATAACCCTCCTGAAGAACCACCCTCTCAGGGGAAAAATCCTTAGAAATGCAGGATTATAAGGAATAGGCTTTCCTTAACATTTCAGCCATGTCTGGAACTGTGTTTTTTATTCTGAGAGCTTCTTTGGGAGTCACCCACATGAAGTCTGTGTGCTCGTTGGGATCGAGCTTTACCTCAAACATCTTGGGAACCTCTAGCCTGAATAAGGTGAATATTATGTCTTTTCCGCTTTTTGTGCTCTTGATGGGCTGGTCATTGACAAATAAAAGGCTTAACTTCTGCTTTTCTACTTTATAGCCTGTCTCTTCATAGATTTCCCTTGCTGCTGCCGCCTGGACTTCCTCACCTGGCTCAACTCCGCCCCCCGGCAGACCCCACCTTCCATCTGTCCTGAGAAGGATAAGAATCTTTCCGCCATGCTCCATCAGGGTGCATGCCGCTTTGAATGTATCTGCCATCTGCATGCCTGGACTGCTGGTTGTATAAATTGTTTTCGGAATGCTGGAGCGGCTACGCCATAGCAGGAGTCAGATGGCGGGCATCAGGGGATTGCAAGTTTTACTTCCTTGCGTATTTCCACATGAAGTTGTAGTAATCCCTGTATGCGTCTGCAGCTTTCTGGTTCTGGATCATTATGGCCTCGGGAATCTCGCTCCAGATTATGATTGCAATCTTGTCTGCATAGATGTTTGTGACAACAGGGCTTACTGTGAGCGAGGGTATTGTGCGCTCCTCTTTTTTCTTCATGTGCCTCTCTTCTTTCCTGTTGGTCCTGGTAATTGTCCTCACCTTTATGCCTTTAGCCTGGAGCTGGGCGATGAAGCGCTTCGCAAACTGGGGCATGTCCCTTGAGAAGTATCCCTCTGAGCCGAATATGAGGTTTTCTGAAGCGTGGTGTAAGATATCCTGGAGCACTGTCTGGATGCCTTTCTGACCCCTGAACAGCCTCACGTTTTCAGAGGGCTTGTTCTCTTTTCTGATCTTTTCAAGGTCAGGAAGAAATTCTTTTGCAGCATCCACTTTTGAGGTGAGGTAGCTCATTATGTTGCCTGTGTTTGAGCACTGGAAATAGCGGGTTTTTCCGACAAGATTGTATGATGCTAGCCCTTTTTTCAGCAGGGACTGCAAGGCATTGTACATCGAGCTCCTATCAAGGTCAGAGTATTTTGCAATCACACCTGCTTTTGCAACACCTAGCTTTGCGAGGGTGATGTATACCTTCGCCTCATTATGGGAAAAGCCTAGCTCAACTAGCCTTTCTATGTATTCAGCTGTTTCCATCTAAGGATAGATGCAAGAGGTGGTTTATTAATCTTTTGCAAATTGTTGTAGAAATCTCATCAACAAATATATAAATAGGAATCTTGGTTAGCCCATATTATTCGTCATACAATCTGAGTGATAGGTTGTATTTGCGACAATATTTGCATAGTGTGTTTTTGGGTAGTTTGTGTGAAAATAGTGATATAGTCATAGCTAGAGTGCCATGATAATGGTGCTTTGGCTGGTTCGGCAGGGCGATAGGCAATATATTTGATCAGAAAAAATGAATAGCAATTAAAACAAGGAGGCTGGAAAAATGAGTGAACTTGAAGAGATGGCTGATAACATAAATCATCAGATAGATATGGAAGCAAAGCTAAGGGTGTATGCGCAGGACAACCCGAAGGATTACGCAGGCCTTTTGAGACTAGAATTTAATCTTTCAAAGGGCACCAACAATACGTATGAGCCGGGAAGCATCCTTATGAGATATAATTTTTTCGGCGATGACGCCCTCATGGAATATTATATTGCGGCTGTGCAGGCGGGTATAGGAAAGCTTTTTATGAAATGATAATGGGCGAATAAGCTGATTGGCAGCAGAAGATATATTATTATTGATTGGCATTATTGATTTAGCATGGATTATTTTTTGCCGCTTCCGGCGGCGGGTTTTTGGTTTGCTCCAAAAAGAGGTTCTGATAGGTGGGTTCCATATGGATTATGCCCATTGAGAGATGGCTGGAATATATTGGCCCTAGAGGGATTTGGCTGGAATTTGGCTTCCTGAATGGGTTTATTTATAAATAAAACCAGACTACCCCTTTTTACATTTGCAAAGGAGGTAGGCTGTACATGGAAGGTGAAAGAAGATGGATACACTTACCAACAAAGAAAGGATTATTGAAGACATCGAGAGCCAGCCTGTTGCAATGCTGCTTCTCAGGAATTATATACATGCCCAGATTCCGTTTGCCAAAAGGGGCGATACCCCCTGCATGAACGAAATTGAGGAGGCGAACCAGAAAGGGCTTGGCCTTTCCCTGAACAGCGTTTTTTTCCTTAGGTCTATTAATGCCATTGGCTCAAGCCAGCCTGCTCCTGACATCAGCTTTCTTTATGGAGATTTGCAGGACTACTGCTCATGGAAGAGTCTCCCTGAGCTTGAGGAGCATCTGAGGACTGATGATGGCAGCTTTAATGATGGAATATCATTTAAGGACGGGTTCATATTCGGGTTTGAAAAGGAGATACTTGAGGATGCCATAGGGCCTGTCTATGGGGATCCCGGGCTTAGGTTCTACCATCACAAGGTTGTTGGGGGAGAGCCAAGAGGAGAGTTTTACTCTGTGATGAGAAATATTTATGGTACAGATATGAGGAAAACTCTGGGTGAGCTTTTCAATCCAGATGCTGTTGGCTCGGGGACGACCTCGCTTGTCTCAGACCAGTGTTTTGGAGCCCTTTCAGCAGGCCCACTCTGCACAAGCAGGCAGTACAGGCTTAGGAAAACCAAGATATCTAATACATTGGATATCGGGCATCTCCTGATTTATGATTCCAGGCTCAGAGAGGATGTCAGAGATGAGCTTGCGCACCAGGGTTTTGAGTTTTCAGATGTGCTCGATCCCGATATCCCTCTTGCGGTAACTGTCTATTCGCTTCTGGACTGCTTTAGGAAATCAGAGATGGCAAAAAGGTACAGGAGCCCTGCTGAACTTTACCATATCAATAAGATATTGATTTATGGGGAGAGAGATTCTGACGAGGGACAGATAAAGCTTGTCTGCAGGGCAAGGTCTGATGGTATAGAGGAGATAATGGATATAAGCGATTATGCTTTTAGCAATGAAATGGCACGGAGGTGTTAATGATGAGTGAGAATCCGAGAATCTTAAAATCAATGGAGCAGGCACACAGGCTTGCTGAGAAGTATTGTGTACCTGTTGGAGACATAATCATGATGGGCCTGAATATGGAAGGCATTGACACAGGACATAGTGAATTCAAAAGGGTAAGGTTTGAGCTGTCCCCATCCATTTCTGAAAAGCATTTTTATCTTGCGCTTACCAACACAGATGTGTCAAGGTGGAAGCATGACGGCTCTGCAGTGTATTTTGAAGGCGAGCTTATTGGCATGGCGAAGGAGCCTGAGAATGACACTTGCGACAACACATATTTTAGGAGGTTTTTGGAGGTGGGAGGAAAAAGGATTGGCACAGAGCTTACTGTCAACTCTAACAGCAGGAGCAGCTGCGCTGGCTGCGGGTTCTGCGGCACTTATAATCTTAATCCTGAGGATGCTGATGAGAAGGATCTTACAACCCCTTTAAAGATGCATAGGAGGATTGAGAAGCTGCTTGATGATGAGGGTCTTGATGACCTCTCGCATATTGTTGAGGTTGGCGTTGTCACAGGTTGTTTCAACAGTGAGGATAAGGCGCTTGAGCACCTGGTTATGCTCAGCGATGTGCTCAGGGGCAGCTATGGCTTTGAGGGCGAGCTCAAGTATGTGGGCTCAGAGGTGAGAAGCGAAAAGGCTCTTGATGAATTGTCAAAGTATGCAGGACCTGCAGGGATATCACTTACTGTGGAGTGCTTCACAAAGAGAGACAAGATACTCAAACCCTCAAAGAGAATCTCTCTTGATGAGGGAAGGGATGTGCTAGGATATGCAAAATCAAAAGGGATTAGGACTACTATACTCTACATCATGGGTATTGACCCAATAGAAATTTTTGAGGAGGAGCTTCCTAAATATTCAGGGCTGCTCACGAAGCTGCCTGTGATAAACACGATGCAGGAGTATGAGCCGAGACAGGCTGTTTGGAAGGATCCTGAGGCAAGGGATATAGAATACTATCTTAAGGCAAGAGGGATTGTTGAAGAGGCTTTTGGAGCGACAGGGCTTAGGCCTAATGTTTGGGAGAACTACAGGGGGCTGTTTTTTACAAGATTCAACGGAGGTGATATTGATGGACCTCTTATCTGATGACGCATTGGGTGGAGGCGAGGCATATGGGGACATGTTCCACAGGCTGATGAAGGAGAGGGGTGCAGATTTTGCGAGCGGAGTGCCCTGCGGAGTCCTTAAGGATTTCATCCGGAATTTTTCAGAGGATCCTGAGATAGTGCATCTTCCCGGACAGAATGAGCCGGAGTGCGTTGGAATTGCAGCAGGAGCATATCTTGGCGGGATGAGTCCTGTTCTGTATATGCAGAACTCAGGAATGCTCAAGTCTACCAATGAGATCGGCTCTTTGCTTGTGCCTTGCAGGCTTCCTATCCTGATGCTTGTGTCTTACAGAGGCTGCCCTGGAGAGGATGCTGCCCAGCATTTTGTGACAGGAAGGATAACAAAGCCCACGCTTGAAGGGCTTGGTGTCCATTACATTGAGGTGGAAGCGGATAGCATTGAGCAGACAATTTCTGACTGCTATGATGTTATGGAGAGGGAGAGTCTGCCTTCGGCAATTCTTGTGAGAAGAGACTGGCTTAAGGGGGCTGAGCCACGGCCAGGACCCAAGATAGGAATCCAAAAAGATAAGTATTTTGAGGAGAGGTCCACAGGAGACATTATCAGAACTGCGGCAGACAAGATTGAAGAGAGAAAGAAGGGAGAGAGCATGTCCAGAGAGGATGCGCTTGATGCAATAATTGGCTCATGCAGCAGAGAGGATGCTATAATATCTTCAACAGGGCTTATGAGCAGGTCAATCTATGAGAGGCATGATGATAGGAATATGTTCTATAATGCAGGCGGGTTTGGTCTTGTTTCTTCAATAGGGCTGGGTTTCTCTGCAGCCAGGCCTGATGTGAGGACTATTGCAGTGGATGGGGATGGATCTCTGCTTACCAACTTTGGGACTCTTCGCACAATCGGCGGATATGCCCCTAAAAACCTGGTTCATGTTGTGCTGGACAACAATTCATACGGGTCCTGCTCTGAGGAGAGGTCTGCCTCGGCGGATGCCAATATTGGCCTAGTGGCTGCGCT
>CAYLII010000031.1:0-12044 GCA_964383645.1 uncultured Methanosarcinales archaeon | reverse complement strand
CATATATAGGCAGGCATCCCCGTAAGGGACATCCCCCTGCCTGCCTTAAAAGTTATTGTACTGCAAAGCTCGTAAAACCAGATGGCAGCCTACATATTCTACAATGCCTGTTGGGTTAAACAAAAAACTATATAAATATAGCTGATGTCTGCGTATACTTGATAGCAACGAGCAATAGTGGGTCGGCTTTTGTATTTTCGGTGAGGTCTCAGAGAGATTAAATGCTGCTAGAGAGCCTGGCGACTCCAGATGCTAAACCAAAAAAAGAGGTAGCAAGATGGAATTTTACAGCGCAAAGCTTGATGATGTTTTTAAAGAGTTAAAGAGCCGCAAAGAGGGGCTTAGCGAGCAGCAGACTAAGGCTGCTTTTGAGAAGTACGGCCCGAATGAGCTTACAGAGGGCCACAAGATAAGCCCTCTCGAGATTTTTGTCAACCAGTTCAAGAGCTTTGTGATATATATATTGATAGCTGTGTTCTTTATCACTATCGGGCTTGGCTATTTTGAGGGAGATATCATGAAGGAGCTTCCCGAGGCGATAGCTGTTCTTGCTATTATCATACTTAATGCAGTGCTTGGGTTTATCCAGGAATTCAAGGCCGAGAAGGCCATTGAGGCCTTAAAGAAGATGGCCTCGCCTAAGGCCCATGTGATAAGGGGCGGCAAGCAGGTTGAGATTGACTCGCGCGAGCTTGTCCCTGGGGATGTGATAGTGCTTGCGACAGGGGACAAGATACCTGCTGACGCTAGGCTTATCGAGATATCCAATCTTGAGACACTGGAGGCTGCGCTTACAGGCGAGTCTGTGCCTGTTGAGAAAAATATTTCTGCAATGAAGGAGGGCACCCCTGTGGCCAACAGGAGGAATATGGTCTATTCAAGCACGATTGTGACAAAGGGCCATGGCAAGGCAGTTGTTACTGGCACAGGGATGGGAACTGAGTTTGGAAAGATCGCAAAGATGATACAGGAGGCGCATGAGGAGCTTACGCCTCTTCAGAAGAAGCTTAAGGACCTTGGCAAGTTTGTGGGCATCATGTCGCTTGGAATATGCGCAGTCATATTCGTGCTGTACCTATTCGCAAGCGGATGGGACACAGGAGCGATAGGGGAATCCCTTAAGCAGGCTGTGACTCTTGCAGTGGCGGCTGTGCCTGAGGGGCTTGCCGCAGTAGTCACTATCGCGCTTGCGCTCGGAGTCCAGAGGATGGTAAAGAGGCATGCCCTGATAAGGAGGCTTCCATCTGTCGAGACGCTTGGCTCGACAACTGTCATCTGCTCGGATAAGACAGGAACCCTCACCCATAATGAGATGACTGTAAAGAAGGTTTTTGCCAACGGCGCGGTTGTTGAGGTGAGCGGAGCAGGGTACAGCAGGGCGGGCGAATTCAGCTCAGACCCTTCCAAGTTTGAGCTTCTTCTTAGGATTGGGCTTCTCAACAATGACGCGAAGCTTGACGGAGACAAGGTGATGGGTGACCCTACTGAGGGCTGCCTTTTGGTGAGCGCCGAAAAAGGCAGGCTTGACCCTGAGAAAGAGGCAAAGGCATATCCCAGGGTTGATGAGATTCCCTTTGATTCTGAGCGAAAGCTCATGACCACTATCCACAAGGCAAAGGCTGGCAAAGTGGCTTTCACAAAGGGCGCGCCTGACAATATTCTCAAGATATGCGACAGGATTCTTGTGAATGGGAAGGTCTCTGCGCTCACCCCTGCGATCAGGAAGAAGATACTTGCCCAGAATGACTCCTTCAGCAAGGAGGCATTGAGGGTGCTGGGTTTCGCATACAAGGAGCTGAAGGCCGAGAGCAAGAAAGAGATAGAGTCAAAGATGGTTTTTGTCGGGCTGCAGGCGATGATTGACCCGCCCAGGGCAGAGGTCAAGGATGCTATTGCAAAGTGCAAGACAGCCGGGATTAAGGTTGTCATGATAACAGGGGATTACATAGGCACGGCAGAGGCAATAGGTAGAGAGCTGGGAATTGTGGGAAGAGCCATAACCGGCGAGGAGCTTGACAGGATAAAAGACCTTGAAAAGGAGGTCGATGAGATAGGAATCTACGCGAGGGTGAATCCAGAGCACAAGATGAGGATTGTCGAGGCTTTCAAGAAGACAGGCCACATAGTTGCGATGACAGGAGACGGAGTTAATGACGCTCCTGCGCTCAAGAAATCAAATATAGGCATTGCAATGGGAATAACAGGGACAGATGTGGCAAAGGAGGCTAGCGATGTTGTGCTTACCGATGATAATTTCACCAGCATAGTGAATGCTATAGAGGAGGGAAGGGGCATCTATGAGAATATCCGGAATTTTGTGAGGTATCTTCTTGGCTGCAATATAGGCGAGGTTCTTACTGTGCTTGGTGGCGTGATTCTCACTATGGTTGGTGTGCTTCCACCCCAGACGTATATCCTGCTGCCGCTCCAGATACTCCTTATGAATATCATAACAGACGGGCTTCCCGCGCTTGCGCTCGGGGTCGAGCCCATAGACCCTGAGATAATGAACAGGCCTCCAAGGAAGCCCAATGAGAAGATTTTTCCCGCGAGCGCCCTTGCGAACATGGCGCTTGTCGGAATCATCATGGCTGCCGGAACACTGTTCATGTTCGAGTGGGCAAAGCTAAATACAGGAGATATAGTTAAGGCGCAGTCAATGGCGTTTACCACCCTTGTGCTGTTCCAGATGTTTTATGTGCTTACCACCAGGTCAGAGATGACAACAATAATCAAGATGGGCCTGTTCTCAAACAAGTACCTTATACTTGCTGTCCTGTCATCTATGGCTATACAGATGGTCGTGCTTTACACGCCGCTGAGCAGTGTGATAAACAGCGGGCCTTCGCACATAGGGCTTGTGGACTGGGGCTATATGGTGCTTGTGTCCTTCACAATATTTGTTGTCATGGAGGGCAAGAAGATGCTGATGCGCCTGGCCTCTCCCATGAAAATAGACAAGTACAAGCTGCATGAGAGGCCTAATTAAGACTTGCTGACGGCAGAGAGAGGCAGGAAAGGCATCTGCGGGGAAAAGACATGGCTGAGCTAAAGAGGGTTGCGGGATACGGGACAATAATCGCGCTTACTATAGGCTCAGTGATGGGCACAGGGTTATTTATGGGGCCTGCGATAGGCGCTGGGATTTCAGGCAATGCCCAGCTCATCTCATGGGCTATTCTTTCTCTGATGAGCATCTATATCGCATCGTGCTTTGGCGAGCTTGTTGCCATGTTTCCAAAGGCAGGAGGCACATACGAGTTCGGCAAGCAGACTTATGGCAGGTTTTTCTCTTTCCTTCTGGGCTGGCTGGGCTGGCTTGTTGGCAATATAGGTATTGTGGTCCTGATTGTGGCAGGGGTGGATTATCTTCTTCCTGACCCAGGCATGATGCTCCTCAAGATAGTGATAAGCATTCTTTTCCTTGTGTTCCTGAATCTTGTCTCGCTTTTTGGGATTGAGGGAAGCTCGCTCATGGTCATAATTTTTACAATCATCACGCTGGCAGTGCTTATCGGGCTGATTGTTCCGGGAGTGCCCAGGATCAATTTTTCGAATTACACGCCATTCTTTTTAGGAGGGTTCTCAGGCATATTTGTGACCATGTTTTTTATCGCAGAGGGATTTTTCGGCTGGGAGGCTGCATCATATCTATCTGAGGAGACCAAGAATCCCGAAAAGATAATTCCCAGGTCGCTTCTTATCTCCACAATCCTGGTGAATGTGATTATCATGGCAACTGTCTTTGTCTCGCTGGGTCTCATAAATTTTGGGGAGCTTGCAAACTCCGGCGCGCCGATTGTCGATTCGGCTAAAATCGCCTATGCCTGGCTCGGGCCTGAAAATCAGGGGAAAGTTGCAGACGTGTTCAGCCTAGGGGTATACCTGACAATGCTTGGCTGCGCAGCCGGCGCTGTGGTTACAATGCCTAGGCTTCTTCTCGCGCTTGCAAGGGACAAGCTGTTCCTGAGGCAGTTTGCAGAGATCCACCCAAAGTATGCAACTCCGCACAAGGCGATTTATTTCCAGTTCATAGCATGCCTTATCATACTCATGATTGGGTTTGGGAATTACAAGACCCTGCTGAGCCTTCTTGTGCCTCTTGGTTTTATCATGTACGCATTCACCCTGCTGAGCGTGCCAATCTTAAGGTTTAGGAAACCCAATCTGGAGAGGCCGTTCAAGGCGCCTCTGGGAAAGTTCATGCCTTTTGTGGTTGTGCTGTTTTTTGTGGTGCTTATAGGAGCATGGGTGATAAGCGAGCCAAACGCCTCGGGGATACTGGGTGTAGGAATCTCGCTCATCATCCTGGGAATTCCCCTATATTTCCTTATCGCGCTCTACAATGACCCCCACATGATTGCAGACGTGAATGATCTTCTTGCGTACCTCACTCTTCTTACAGAGGGAATAAATGTCCCTAAAAGCGTGGTGAAAGAGATAATGAGCCATATGGGGCAGCTTGAGGGCAAGGATGTGCTGGAGTACGGCTGCGGGGTTGGCACCCTCACACCTGTGCTGGCCAAGGCAGTTGGACCAAAGGGCACTGTGTATGCCACAAGCTTCTCAAGAAACCACCTGAAGCTGACGCTGAGAAGGGTTGGGCGGGCGGATTGGTATTCAGAGGGCAGGGTGTATGGCAGGGTGAGGTTTATCCATGACATCGAGCACACCTCAAGGGTGCATCCAGAGGTTGGAAGGGTAGATGCGGCAGTGTCTGTGGGCGCTATAAGCTACATCCAGGATCTTGAGAGGGTGCTTAAGGACATCAACGAGCTTCTGCCTGACGGGGGCAAGATCTGCTTTGTGGATTTTGGGGATTTCTTCCACATCATCCCAAATGTAGACTGGCTTGCGACAGATGAGAAGATTGAGAAGGTGTTCAGGGACGCGGGATTCTCTGTGCAGGTCAGGAGGAAGAAGGGTCTCTTGTGGAGCCACATATTCATCTACGGCATGAAGTCATCAAAGGATGTAATGTTCATCTGAGAAAATCAATGTTCTGCTTATTTCCTTGGGCCTTATGCCGCTTTTCTGGTTTTGGCCTTGGGCTGCTCTTGCGCATTTGGCTGGGCGAGCGGGGAGTTGCCTTTCCTGAATGGGTATCTCATGCAGCCATCGCACACAAGGCAGTGGTAGACAACTTTGCCCTGGTTGAGCCTGATTGCGCAGTTTTCGCCTGGCTTTAGATAAGAATGGCAGTGCTTGCAGAACCTCTTCTTGAGGTGCTGGGGGAGCCTTGTCTTGTATCTGGTTGAGATTTTTAGGGCGAGCTGGACATATCTGTCAGATAAAGTCTTGTCTTTGGGAAATGCTGATTCTGCCTCCACAAACAGCGCTTTTATCCGCTCGAGAGCAGTGTCAGTGTGCTGACGGGGCTTTCCCTTGTGCTTCTGCTTCATAAATAAAGGAAAAGAAAAAGAGAATATAAAAGGTTTTGGTTACTGATAACAAGTAGGTCTTATTGCATAGGTAGCACAGCATACTTGTCCAGAAGATACATCCTTGAAATTACCTGGCACGACGCAGGTGGGGTCAAATATTCTTGCTGTATAATCCGCGTTCCAAGGACCGCATTCACTTGACGCCACTACAGCATGTGTGCCATCTCCTGTGTCGCAGGTCGCATTTACCTTCCCGATGTTTCCCGTGAATATCAGAATCATTACCACGAGCACAACCATGGCTATTGCCGCGGCTATGATTATATTTAGTGTCATATCTCCCTTTTTGTTTTTGAACATGTTTTCACCTCATTTATGAGATATGGGTTTTTTTAGGCTGATTTGTATATAAAGATTTCGTTTTTTGAGGCCCATATTTGGAGTTTTGGGCCTTTTTTAGGCCCAAAGCAAGAAGCATATATGCATGAGAGATGCATGGAATATTAAGGAAAAACATGTGGGAAATGTATAAAAAATGTATAAAAAGGTAAGAATGGGGGTGCTTTGCAGGGTGCCATTGGGCAGACATGCTGGATGTGTTTTTCCAAAATGTTTTAAAGCTGGCCCAAAATAGTATATAGCATGACTGAGCATGAAGATGAGGGGAACATGATTATTCCCCCTGAGGCAGAAGGAGGGCTTCCCGGACCAAAGATAAATAATGATGGAATGGATGGCCAGAAAAAAGACGATACTATCAAGAGGGTGCTTATCGATAGCGATGGTCACAGGTTCTATTATAGGGATGCTGATGTCCACACAAAGTTCGGCTTTGTCAAGAAAGATGAGATTGAAAAAGCAGAGCCTGGCGCAATGCTCAAGACAAACATGGGCAGGGAGCTGTTTGTGCTCGAGCCATGCTTCATGGACAGGTATGCCCGAATAAGGAGGGGCGCCCAGATAATACCACTTAAGGATGTGGGGCAGATCATAGCAGAGACGGGCATCAATCCAGAAAGCAGGATTGTTGATGCAGGGGCAGGCTCAGGCGGGCTCGCGTGCGCGCTTGCAAATATCGCAAAAGAAGTAGTAAGCTATGAGATAAGGGATGATTTTCTTGAAATTGTAAGAAGAAACAAAGAGGCGCTCGGGCTTAATGGCCTAAAGCTGAAGAAGGCGAGCATCTATGAGGGCATAGAGGAGAGGGATGTTGATGTTGTCACATTGGACCTTCCTGAGCCATGGCTGGCGGTAAAGCCTGCCGAGGAGGCTCTCAAGGTGGGCGGGTTTATTGTCTCTTATTCTCCGAGTGTGCCGCAGGTGATGGATTTTGTGGCAGAGGTAAAGAAGAGCAGGAGGCTTATTTTCCTAAAGACAGTTGAGATCTCTGAGAGGGAATGGGATGTCGAGGAGAGGAAAGTGAGGCCGAAAAGCCAGACCATAGGCCACAGCGGATTTATGACATTTGTCAGAAAGATAAGCTCCTGAATTGGAGAGTGAGTATGCTTAATTTTCTGAATGGCTTTTTTTATGGGTTTCGATGAGCTTTCCAAGGGGTGTATACGATGATATGCTATAATCTGCCCTCCTGTCTGAGCCCCTGAACAGGGCTGTCCTGGTCCCGAGCTGTTTTGGTATCAAGAGGTCTTTTTCAAAGCTGTCTCCTACAGCGATGCACTCTTTGGGCATGATACCCTCTTTTTTTAGCGCAGCAAGGGCTTTTTGATAGTATCTCATGTCAGGCTTCATCCTGCCTATGTCATCAGAGGTGATTACCTTAAGAAATCTCTTTTCAAGCCCGAATCTTTTGAGCTTTAGGCTGGTCAGGTCTTTTGGGGCCTCTGTGATGAGTACCATTTTAATCCTGAACTCATCTGCCAGAGCAAGGAGTTTTCTGAAGGAGGGCTCAATTTTTAGGTTTCTTGATATCTCCGACTGAAAAGACCCATATGCCTCCTCAATGAGGTTATGCGAGAGGGCTTTGTGCTTTTTTAAGAGCTGTGCGTATGAGTATTTCCTGAGCCGCTTTTTTGGGTCGCGGCTTGTCTTTAGGGGCTCTACAAGCGATTTCCATTCAGAGTAAAGCTTAGAGGGCTGTATTCCGAGCCTCCTTGACAATAATTTCATGACAGCCATGTCTGCTGATTCTGCCGCTTCCTTTGTGCGGAATATGGTATTGTCAGCGTCAAGTATCATTGCCTTTATCGGTTTTGCATTAATAGGTCTTATGTTTAGTGGTCTTACCTTAATGAGTTTTGCATCTAGGTTTTTAGTGGCTTTGCCCCGGCTGGAATTATGCGCCTTCATTGTTTTTCTCTCTTCCTTATCACTGACTTGGCCTCGATGTATAGCTCGGAATTGTCTGGAAGGTCTTTTAGCACTACTGTGTTTGGCCATACCAGCGAGCCTGCGCCAAGTTTTGTGCCCGGCATGAGGCAGACATGGATTCCTGTCTTTGCATCTTTACCTATGATGCTTCCTAGCGCGGTTCTCCTTGTGTCGACTTTCTCATCTTTCACAGGGGTTATTATGTTCAGCCTGTCAAGCCTCCTGTTGGCGGTTACTGTGCCTGCGCCAAGCCTTGCGCCCTCGTCGATTATTGTGTCGCCTATGTAGCACATGTCTGCATGCACGTCCCCGAACAGGATTGAGCCTTTCACGTCTGTCGAGAAGCCGACTACGCAGTTCCGGCCAACAGAGGAATAGCCTCTTACTATCGCGTTTTTCCCGACCACAGAGGATTCGCCTATGTAGCATGGGCCTTTTATTGAGGCATATTCATGGATAACCGCATTGTCTTCTATGATAACATTGCCTTCTATTATCGCTGTCTTGTGGATTTTTGCCTTTTTGCTTATGACTGGTGCCTTGATATTGTCCTGAAGCTGCTTGTTTATGTCAAACATATGCCAGGGGTATTTGAGGGTGAATTCCTCTGTTCTGCTCACGTCTGCATGGACTACACTGCCCCTGCTCGTGATGTATGACTGGAGGGTTTCCTCGAGCAGGTATTCAGATGGGTTTGCTTTTGCCAGCATGTCCAGGAATTGTGTGTTCAGGATGTATGCACCCTCTACTTTGAGGTTGCTGGGCTCAGTGCCTTTGGCGGGCTTTTCTACTATGCCCAGCACCTTTTCTCCTTTTGCCTCAAGTATGCCATAGTTCCATGGCTCTTTTGTGGGCCTTGAGGCAAGAATCAGCTGAGGATTTTCTGCCCCTGCTGACTGGGCGTTGGATTTTGCCAGCTTGAGCATGGGGGCTAGCAGTGAGGAGAGATTTATCTTGCTCGCGTTTGCGACTATGAACAGGGAATCATCATCTGGATAGTTTCCTTGCTTTGGCTCTTCCTGCAAGATAAGTTGCTTTGCAGAGAGAATTGCATCAGCCATCCCTTTTGGCTCTTCCTGGGTTGCGTATTGGAGCTTTATCCCGAGCCTGCTGCCGTCACCGAAATATTCCTGGATAAGGGTGTCTGCTCCTGAGGCTATAATTATTATGTCTTTTAGCCCAATCTTTTTTAGGTCCATCAAAGTATGGTATAGGAGGGGCTTACCCAGAAATTCGTACATGCACTTATTCTTGTGCTGGGCGAGAGGCCACATCCTTGAGCTTTTTCCGGCAGCTAGCAGCAGGGTTTTCATTGTTTTCATCCTCTAGAGCCCCATAAGCGCCTTGGCGAGCTTATTTGGGTCGTGCCTTATCAGGCTTCGCTTGAGGCTGTCTCCATCCTCTTTTTTGATGATTATGTTTTTTATGAGGTCTGCCCTGATGAGCCTTGGCGCAGCCTGCGTGATGTTGTCTATCACTGGGTAATCCTTGTCTTTCTCATAGATGGTTAATATTTCTTTCGGAAGAGCCGTGTTGTTTATCAGCACGTGAGTGAGTATGCCTTTTCCAAGGTATTTCTCTATAGCCTCAAGATGGTCTTTTGCAGAGAGGCCTGTTGTCTGGGGGCATTTTGTCATCAGGTTCATGACAAATGCTTTTTTTGCCTGCGAGCTTTTGATGGCCTCGGGAATTCCTGCTACCAGCAGGTTTGGTATGATGCTTGTGTAGAGGTCGCCTGGGCCTATTACTATAAGGTCTGCATCTCTTATTGCCTCTAGAGCGTCAGAATCAGCCTTTGGCTGGGGGACGAGAAACACTTTCCGTATCCGCTTTGATGGGTCGTAGTGGCCCTCGTCTATATGGGTCTCGCCCTCAACAATTTTTCCGTCTTCAAGCTCTGCATGGAGGTGGATCTTGTCTGTTGTTACCGGCAGCACCTTGCCCCTGATTGCGAGAATCTTTCCGGCTGCCTCAATAGCGTCTTTGATGCTTCCGGTCATCTTCTCAAGGGTTGAGATGAAAATGTTTCCAAAATTCTGTCCCTTGAATGTGCCTTCGCTGTAGCGGTAGAGGAATAGGTCTCTCATGAGCAGGTCTGATTCAGACAGGGCGACAAGGCATTGCCTGATGTCTCCTGGCGGAAGAACCCCGTACTCATCCCTGAGTTTTCCTGAGCTTCCGCCCGAGTCTGCCATTGTGATAACAGCGGATAACTCCACATCGTATCTCTTCAGGCCTGTGAGGGCCACATATGTGCCTGTGCCTCCACCGATTACGACTATTCTTTTTGGTTGTTTTGCCATGTTGCTTTTCATCTGTGCTTATATCCGTTTATCAGGTTATCAGTTTATCCCTTTGTGCGGTTTATTCAACTGTCACGCTCTTTGCAAGGTTCCTTGGCTTGTCTATGTCGCAGCCTCTCTCTCTGGCTATGTAGTATGCCAAGAGCTGGAGTGGCAGGATGGAGAGTATGGGGCTTAAGAGCTCGTCTGTGTCCTCTATCCAGAATACTGCACCTGATGCCCCTGCAAGCGTCTGCATTTCCGGGTTGCCTTTTGTTGCGACTGCAATTATCGGGCCGTTCCTGGCCTTTATCTCCATGATGTTGCTGATGAGCTTTGGGTATGTCTGGGAGGGATTTATCTGAGAGCCAGGGGCTATGCAGACTGTTGGGACATCTGGCTCGATTAGTGCTATGGGGCCGTGCTTGAGCTCGCCTGCAGGAAAGCCCTCTGCATGAAGATAGCTTATCTCTTTTAGCTTGAGCGCTCCTTCAAGGGCTATAGGCGAGTGGATGTTTCTTCCTATGTAGAGCATCCCTTTTGAGCGCGAGTATCTTTTTGCGGCTTTTTTTGCAATTGGCAGGCTGTCTTTGATGACTGCCTCTGCCTGCCTGCTGAGCCTGAAGAGCTGGGCGACAAGCCTGGCCTCTCTTTTTTTGGGAAGCGCGCCCCTGAGCGAGCCCAGGCGAATAGCAAAGAGAGCCATTGTAACTAGCTGGCTGATGAAGGCTTTTGTCGAGGCCACACCAATCTCAGGCCCTGCTCGGGTGTAGAGGATATAATCTGATTCGCGGGCAAGGGTGCTGCCCATTACATTGACTATAGCAAGGGTCTTGGCCCCCCCTTGTTTTGCTTTTCTCATCGCTGCAAGAGTGTCTGCTGTCTCGCCGCTTTGGGAGATGAATATGTAAAGGGCTTTTTTTGAGATGATGTTTCCCCTATACCTGAATTCGCTTGCGTAGTCTGCCTCAGCGGCTATTCCGGAAAGCTCCTCAAGCATGTATCTTGAGACAAGGCCTGCATGGTAGGCTGTGCCGCATGACACGACCACCACCTTTTCTATGCGCCTCATGTAGTTTTCGGGGATTGCCAGGTCATCCAGGCTTGCCGAACTTGCGCCTATCCTTCCTGCAAGGGTCTCTGTGATTATCCTGGGCTGCTCCATGATCTCTTTTAGCATGAAATGCGGAAAGCCGCCTTTCTCTGCCATATCTGCTGACCAGCTGATGATTGAAGGCTTCCTGTGCAGGCTCTCTTTTTGGCCAAGTCTTTTTATGACAAGGCCCTCGCTTCCTACAAATCCATATTCGCCGTCATTTAGGTAGATTACCTCTTTTGTGTGGGCGAGGAAAGCCGAGACATCGCTTGCGATAAAGAATTCGCCCCTGCTTTTTCCTATGCCTATGCAGAGGGGGGAGCCTTTTCTTGCAAAGGCTATCCTCTTTGAGGCGTTGTCCAGGGCAACAAGAGCATATGTGCCCTCAAGCCGCGATACTGCACGTGAGAATGCCTGCTCAAAGCCCATTGAGCGCGAATGGTATTCGATGAGATTTGGGATAACCTCTGTGTCTGTTTCTGAGAGGAACCTGTATTTTTTTGAGACGAGCTCTTTTCTGAGGTTTGCAAAGTTCTCTATGATTCCATTGTGGACCACTGCCAGCTTTTTGTCATTCGATAGGTGGGGGTGGGCGTTTTTTTCCTCTACACCGCCGTGGGTGGCCCATCTGGTGTGGGCTATAGCCAGGCTGGCTGAGTCTTTGGGAAGGTTAGTGGCTTCTCCTATCCTTCCAATCCTTCTCAGGAGATGGATTGTGCCGTTGTCAGACCAGGCCAGGCCCCAGGAGTCATATCCCCTGTATTCAAGCCTCTTTAGGCTGTCTACTGCAAGGGGTATCGCGTTCTTGGGTCCGAGGTATGCTATTATTCCGCACATTTCCTTTTTTCACCTTTTGTCTGGTCTTAAGCTAATTATGGATATTACCTGACAGAATAGGTATCTAACAGCAGGTTATTTATAAGTATATTTAAAATTTTTTTATTAGTATTAAAA
>CAYLII010000030.1:1350-12049 GCA_964383645.1 uncultured Methanosarcinales archaeon | reverse complement strand
CCAAAAGAGATTCTGTTTCTCATCTTCCTCCTTCAATAGAACAAACAAAAATAACAAATAATTAATCAGGCTATTCAGCAGCTTCCTGTGGTTGCGGCTGCGTCGCTGCCCAGTGTTGTCGAGCACTCGCTTGGCTTAGTAGTGAAAGCGTTGCAGAGCGCAGTCTTGAAACCCTCAGGTGTCCTTGAGCCAGTGTAATCTGCTCCGTCTATGAACACTGTTGGTGAGCCGCTCACTCCTGCAAGGTCGCCAAGCTCCTTCTGCTCTTTTACCATCTCAAGGCCCTCTGTATTCTCGCACTCAACAATCTTTGCGGTATTCAGGCCGAGATCCTTGGCAACAGCCTCCCAGCACGTGTCTGCGTTTCCGGAGGTGCACTCGTCATTCATGGCCAGCATGAACTCGAACATCTTCTCAGTACCCATGTACTTGAAGACGCAAAGCTCCCTGATGTTCTGGTTCAGCTCCTGGATGCCGTGCATCGAGCAGTACAGGTTCTCGTCGTCAAGGCAGTAGTTCGGGCCTCCGCCGCCGTAGTTTGAGTAGATGACATACCTGGGGTTGAAGATAGCCTTGTCCTTGAGCAGCTGATAGACCGGCTCTATGGCCTCCTCTGCCTGGTTTCCGTACGGGCAGTAGCTCATCACGAAAAAGTCTATCTGGGGCTTGTTGTCTGTTGTGACAATGCCCATCTTTGTCCTGAACTCGGCAAGCGCCGCTTCCTGCTGGGCCTCATAGGCAGCCCTCGCTTCTGCGCTGATGAAAGTTGTCGCTCCGCTCGCAGAATCTATTATCTTGTAGCTGTCTCCAACCTTCTCAAAAGCGCCCTGTATCCTTGTGTTTGTGGTCCAGGTCTCTGTCAGCGCAAGCCTGCTGTCAAATATATATGACGGCGCATAGATGAGGTCATACTCCTCTATCAGGCTCTTGCCCTCTGAGGTGCTCACGTCAACAGTCTCAACAGTCATGCCCGGGAACAGCTGCTTTAGAGTGGCAGTAAGCCTTGCAGCGTCGCATGTTGTGCATGTCTTGTCATTCACGATTATAAGCTCCACCTTCTGCGCCTCAGTGTAGTCGCACTTCGCAGCGTCAGTGTTTGGGTTAGAGCATGATGCTATCATCCCATCCTTTGCAGGGCAGTCTGTTGCAGCAGCGCAGGCAGGAATGCCTGTGCAGTCGGAATCTCCCTCAGGAAGATACGCGCATATCGCCCTCTGGAAAGAGATAGCGTCCCTTCCTCCATTGTAATCCTTGCCGCCTATGAACATTGTCGGGCTGCCCTGGGCTCCTACAGCCTCGCTCTTCTTTATAGACTCAGAGAGGAGCAGCTTTCCCTCTGCGCCCTCGTAGCATGTCTTTATCTTTGCTGCGTCAAGCCCGTTGTCAGAGGCGCACTTCTCCCAGTTTCCTGGAATTGAGCTTGCGGCCTTGTTCATGCAGGCGATCATCTCCATATATATCTCTGGCTCATGCTTCATTGCGCAGAGCTGGACTATATTTCCAAGCACCTCGTTCTCGCCATGCAGGCTTCCGAAAGTGCCGTCGCCATTATCATTTGCGATAAAGTCAATGCTGAAATCAATCCTGTCGCCCATCTTGTCAAGCACAGGCTTTATCCCGTCCTCGACCTGGGTGCCGTAAGGGCACTGGCTCATCACATAGAACTCCACCTTGACCTTGTCTCCTGTGGCAGCCCCGCCCTTGGGCCAGTACTTGACTGCCGCAAAAACAGCAAACGCAATCAACGCGATAATCAGGATAGCAATACCCACCTTCTTGAGGGTCTTCTTCTTTATCCTTATTGAGCCATCCTCATGGTGGTGCTCGCCCCCATGCTCATGGCTTTTCTTGTTTGAGAAATCCTTATGCTGGTGGTGCTTCTCATGCGCCCCAGAATGCTCATGCCTCTCAGCATGGTGGTGCTCATGGTGCTCCTTCTTCTCGTGCTTTGGAGCTGCGCCATCAGAATGCTCATCCATATCTTCATGAGAATCGTTTGTATTCTCGTTCTCTGTCTCTTCATCCTTAAAATCCTTTACTTCATCATCTGCCAAAAAAACTCACCCCGTATTGTTTAGCAATATATTAGCATTCTATCGTCTGCTCTGCATATATAAGATTTTGATTACCTGTCCGATTACCAAAACCCCTTTTAAAGCGTTGAGTATATGTTCTTTTAAAAAACTTGTGAAAATCTAAGCATACTATTCTGCTTTCAAAGCCAGATAAGGCATTTATTTTCAATATAAGGCTGTATATGCTTTTCAGGGCTCCTTTTCTGTTTATTAAGATAATCCCTATACTATATAAGACCTTATGGTGGAAAACACAGATGATAGAAATTGCTTCTCTCCTAAAAAAACCTAATAGCTTCTGGGAGGGGATTCCCTGTAAGAAGGATACCTCTGTTGGGGGTAGGCATACTGGTCCTGGCTCTGGTTTCCGTAGGATGTCCTCTCAAGGCTTGCCAGCCTCTGGCTCAAGCTCTCAATAGCCACCTTTATCGCGTCAAGCTTAATGGATATTACTTCCAGCTCTTTTGATATTGCATAAGCATTCTGGTCCTGCATCGACTGGAGCGGGGGGGCGGAAAGATTTGATGAATCGAACGGAGAGGGATTGGGATATGAAGAATTCCCTGGCAATCCCTGGCCAAGCCCCATGTTGTTCCCGCTCTGGCCAATATTAAGGCCTGTCGGCATGTTCAGGCTCTTGTCAAGCTCAGCCAGGCCGAGCCCGTCATCCTTCTTGCCAAAAAGCTTTCCAAAAAGACCCATGCTCCCTTTCATAAGGGGCGTGGTTTATATAGTTTTCCAAACATGCGGCGAAGCATATACCTCGCAAGCCAAAACAAGATGTGCGGGGCAACACAGCATACGCACAGCAACATTATTATATATCCTCATGTAAAAATAAGAGCTATGGAAAAGCAGGCCTTCCTTATAAAAGACTTCAGCGTCGAAAAAGAGCAGAAGAATGAGCTGGAGCTCGCGAAAAAAAGAGTGAAGGCCCTCATAGCTGACGACATGGAAGAGCTCTCAAAGCTCACAGACATCTATGCATATCTCACGAGGGGCACAGAGCTTCTTGAAAGGCTAGAGGACCTGGCAAGCCTTGCATCTAACTCTACAACATCCGACGAGAAAAAGGACATTTCCCAGATGATAAGAGATGTCAAGGGAAGGATTGTGGTAGTCATAAAAGAGATTGGAAATCTCCAGGAAGGCCTAAAGAGGGATGAGCAGACAGAGCAGAAGCTTGTAGACCAGCTCACCCAGTGCGTTGACAGGTTCAAGGCAAACACCCAGATGATAGACCAGCTTATAACAGAGATAAGAGACTAATCATAATAACTAACATAACTAATCCAGAAATAACTAACTCAGATAAAATATACTAAATTTGGCAATAATGCAAGGGCAGGTATGAGCAGATAGCTGCCCCCAAATAAAAACATTTATATATGAAAAGCACAAAAAAAGCCCCAAGGTAAAAAAAGAAGGTGATAAGATGGCAGATTTTCTCTTATGTCCGGCGCTAGCAATGGGTATAATCATAGGCATAGTCGAATTTGGGTTTGTCCACGCTGACGAGCCTGGCGGAATCGGTTTCGGCCACGCGTTCCATGCCCTGCCGTGGGCGGTTCTTGCGGTATTCATCAGCATGAACATCACCTTTGTTCTTGGCCTTCTGGGCATCAATATTACTGAAAATTTCACAGTCGACCTCCTCATAAGGGCTGCTGTGGCAATCATCTCGATGATAAAGATCCAGATGGCGGCAGCAATTGGAAGAGGTGTCGGCGAGAAGCTTCCCCACACACTGATAATAGGCGCACTCATCTTTGCAGCGCCATACGTGTGGCAGTATTTGCTTAGCGGAATTATAGGCGGGTTCTTGCCCTGCTAAACCAAATAACCCTTATTTTTTATTTCATCTTTTAATATTCAATCTTTGAGTATTTAATCTTTTAATAAGTTCTTAATGTTCTATTTAGGATTTTTAATTTCTGATTCAGAGCTGCAGGCTCGTTATTGAAAATTTCGACACCAAGGCGAAATTTTTAGTGGGTCTAATACCCCTACCTTCAGGTCGAAATTTTCAATTCCGAAAAATCGCCGATTAAACGAGCAGCCGTAAAACTCAGGCCTTTAGGCCGGAGATAGGCTGCGAGTAGGCGATTTTTCGTTATTCTCTACAATAAGCAGTCTCTGCAATAAACAATCCTTCTTTATTTTTGCATCTGGCACTTAAATCTCAATCGCAGAAAAAGAAAACCTAAAAAAAAGAAAAAACAAAAGCAGGCTCACTCCTTTTTGCTCGGAAGCGGCCGCTTAACTGTAATGGGCACGACGCCAGCCTCGAACTCGAGCTTGGCTATCTCGACAGGATTGAACTTCAGTCTCTCAAGATCCGCCTGCTCAAGCGGCACCATGAAAGGCGCGCCCATGGATATCTGGAGCGCCCTAGCTCCAAGCATCCTCGCTCTCTCGTACTTGGTATAGACTATTTCCTCTTCCTTCTTTGCGGCCATCTTCACATCACCATCTCCCTGATCTCCTTGGCTTTTGCTATCGCAAGCTCTATCATCTTTGCAATCTCCTCAGTGGAGAGCTCGCCTTCCTCTCCCTTCTGAAGCGCGCACAGCCTGCCGTCCTCTGTCGATGTCACAGTAAGCCTCACATCCACAGCCATCTCCTCTTCGACAGAGGGATCAACTATAAGGTTGTTTCCTATCTTAAAGACAGTCACAGGTATGGGCATCCTCTTAAGGAGCAGCTTTCTGTCAGTCTTTTTGTGATAGTCCACAGCGCCGTCTTTGTATTCAGGGAATCTGGCATTCCTGAGCGCAAGAAGCGCCGCAAGCCCGAATGCATCAATCAGGTTTCCTGCATAGTTTACAGAGAGCACGTCAATGCTTACAGACCATACCTTCTCGCCCTTGTCGATGCACAGGTCATTTAGGTCTATTGTCTGGCTCTCCCTTATGCCCCTGTCCACAACCCTGGCCATCTCAACGCTTCTTATGTCAGGAGGTCCTGGCTCGAAATCAGGGCTGGAGAGAGGCAGAAGCTCTGCCTCGACCATGATTGTGCCCTGGTCAGGCCTGTCAGAGTAGGGTTTTTCGATGCTCATCTTTATTCCTGCGAGCACCTCGGTATCTCCTATCTTTACGCTGGCAGAGCCCTCTGAGGTGTTGATGATATTTGACTTTACCTCTATCTTCCTAAGCTCGTCAAGCCTTCTTCCGTCAAACCTTACTCCCTTGTTGAGCGCCTCTATTATATGGGCCTTCAAGTCGTCATTCATAGCTAATGGGCTTTCATTCATTGTTATCACCCTTGTCACCCTTGTACCTGTCCTTGAGCGCATTCCTCTGGACCTGGTATATCTCCTGGCATGCATTCTTGCCCATCTCCAGGAGCTCAAGAATATCCTCCTTTGATATTATTCCATCCATCTGAAGAAGAGTCACCTTGCCTGAGCTGGGTATAACAGCCATGGGGATGTCAGACACCTCTCCCTCAAGCGCCTCCTCTTCGTAGCAGAGGTCCACAACCTTCTGTCCGTTGAGGTTTCCAACCGCCACAGCCGCCACAAGGTCCTTCATGGGAATCCCTGCATCAGCAAGCGCGATAGATGCCGCGCAAATCCCTGCGCACCTCGAGCCTGCGTCTGTCTGGGGCAGCTCGATGAACACATCCACCACCGTGTTTGGGAACTCGTCAAGGTTTATCACAGGCGATAGCGCCTTTTGTGTCACCATTGATATCTCCTTGCTCCTCCTGCTTGGGCCAGGCCTTACCCTGTCGCCCATTCCTGAGAATGGCATCATGCTATACTCGCACCTCAGGATTCCTTTTTTTGGGTCCTGGAGGAACTTTGGATGAAGATCCCTTGGGCCGTACACCGCGGCATAAGCCCAGGTGTTTCCGATCCTGAAATATGCAGAGCCGTCAGCCCTCTTTATCACACCTGCCTTCGCCTCGATAGGCCTGAGCTGGGTGGGACTGGTCCTTCCGTCAATCCTCTTAGTACTCATCTGAATCACCCCTGTTCCTGTTATTGTCCATATGGCCGTATCCTCTGTTTCCGGGGCGCTCTCCGCCGCCTCTCTGCTCGCCGCGCTCAGGATATCCGCCATGCTCGCCAGATTCAGAATGCTCACTCTGCTCATAGCTTACCTCAAGCTTCCTACCTGTCTTTTTCTCGAGGAAATCCTTCACAGTCTCAGTAAGCCCGCTCACGTGGCTGTTCTCCTCGATCATCTTGACAGTCTCGGATGCGAGAGCCTCGCTCTCAGGCGCGCCTGAGATCCAGACAAACCCGTTCTGCCCAACTATGATACTGCAGTCTGTGGCCTTCTTGATAAGCCCCACCATAGAGCCGCCCTTTCCTATAATCCTTGGCACCTTGTTGCAGTTCACAAGAATTATCCTTCCGCCCTTCACCTTCTTAAGGCCCGGGCCCCTCATGGTGATATCGACCAGGTTCTGGCTTGTGACATTCACAATCTTGCAGACCATGTAGTCTCCTATGTTAAACCACCTTGTGAGGTCTTCACCCTTCCTGATGAAGTCGGATGTGGCGTCCTTCATGGAAAGCATAGAGCTGTATGCTGAATTGATGTCCAGCCTCCAGCCGCCGATAGTGATGTCAATCACCCTTCCTATCACCACGTCATTCTTCTTCGGAAGATACCTTCCTGACAGTGGGATGATCTTTATCAGTCTCCTGTCCACATTCACGAGCCCCAGTCTTGAGGCCACTATCTTGTTGTTCTCTCTATATGTCCCTGCGGCAGGAAGATATTCCATGCCCTCGGCGAGCACATCGCCCGGGACCACAATTTCCTTGTCTTGCACTTTTAGTTCACTCAATTTCATCACCTGATGTTTCTGTTTTGTCTTCATAAATTATTGAAAAATACTTGATATCTCCTATCTTGTCTTCACAATCTTAGTCTCAAGGTCGCCCTTGGTAATCTTGTTGAGCTTGCTGAAAAAATCCTCTGTGAGCCCTGCGGGAATCTCCACAACCCCGCTCCAGCTCCCGTCATTCAGCCACTCGTCCCTCATGAGGTGGGCGTTCGACTTAATTATTGGGTAAGCCCTTGCCGCGTTCTGGGCGTTGAAGATCCTTATTGATATCTCCGCAACCTCCATCTTGATTGGAAGAATCGCCTGGAGCGCTGACACAATCCTGTCCACCTGCTCCTCAGGCCTCTTGAACTCGTCAATCCTCACCTTTGCCTCTTCCATCGCGCTCTCAATCCTGTTGATAGGGTGGGGGATGTGCGTCTTTGGGTCGACCGCGTTCCTGTGGATCATCTCAATCACCTGCCTGTGCTTCTGCTCCCTCACCTTCTTGCGGTACTCGGCAGTAAGCTGGATCTCGCCATCCTTCAGGATAATCTCAGCCACCTTTATGCTGTCGTCAGTGCCTAAAACAGTCCTCATCGCGCTCTCGGAGGCCCTGAGCCCTTTCCTTGCGTCAGAGAATATCCCCTCGCTCTTGAGGATATCCTTGATATCCACTGCGCGGCCCTCCTTGAACTCCACAGCCCTGTCCGGCTCTATGACAATCTCAAAATTCTCCTTGCCCTTCTTCATACGGGCCAGATTAAATGAAACTTCCTCCTTGTCATAAATCGCCTGTCCTGGCATGTTTACTCACCTCTCACCTGAGTTTTTATGGGGCTGGCCATATTCAGGCCTTCCCTGCCTCTTTGTGCATAGCCTCAATCTTTGACTTCTCCACCTTGATTAGCGATGGGGAGTCAGTCTTTATGTAGGCTGCATCAATCCTGTCAACATTGAATTCCTTGTCAAGGAACTTGGAGAGCGCCTTTACAGCTATCTTGAGGCAGTCCTCGATAGCAAGGTCATCCTTGTACTCCTTGTAGAGCACCTCCTGGACCTCAGCCTCGCCTTCGCCTATCACAATCGCCTTGTACTGGAAGAATATTCCCGTCGGGTCTGTCTCGTACAGCTTCGGACCGTCCTCGTCGATTCCCGCAATAAGAAGAGAGACTCCAAAAGGCCTCAGCCCTCCTGACTGGGTGCAGACCTGCTTGAGGTTTGCTATGTCCTTTACTATACTCATGCTGTCCACAGGCGAGTCATATGTCACCCTGTGCTGCTGGGCCTTGAGCTGCGCCCTCTCGATGAGCACCCTCGCGTCAGAGAGTATGCCTGATGCGGTCGCCATTATGTGGTCATCTATCTGGAATATCTTCTCAACCGCCTCTGCGACTATGAGCTTGTCCACAATCCTCTTGTCAGTGACCAGCAAAACGCCGTCCTTGCACATGAACCCTATCGCAGTAGAGCCCTGCTTGACTGTCTTTTTCGCGTACTCCACCTGGAGCAGTCTGCCGTCAGGGCTGAACAATGTTATAGCCCTGTCATATCCCATCATCTGATGCTGCATTGGTTCCATTTTTCCACCTCGCCTTAAACATAAATATATCTCTTCTCGGCCTTTGCAAGTATCCCGGATATGCCCACGCACCTTATCAGGGCGTCATGCCTTCCGATTCTTCTTACCATCATGAGCGCCGAGCTTAGCTTTTCCACATGCCTGTGGCCCACTTTTATGATTCCCCTCTGCTTTTTAGGGTCGTAATCATCGCTGATAATCCTCACGCCCGCCTCTGCCATCCCGAGCTCACCCAGGAAGCTCAGCCCTGCATCTAGGATAGCTTTTTTTATGTCGTCATAGCTGAGGCCGCCCTCTCTTGAGACAACCTCAAACGCCATATATCTTTTCTTCTGCTTTAGCGTTGGCAGGATCGCTCTCATCTTATCTTTTCAATGGCTGCGTTTTTTGGTTTATTCTGTTTAACCAGAGAAAAAAGCACACAGCCGCCCTTCTTCTCCTTTCTTTGTCAGCAACATGGAAAGCGCAGGCACTATATAAATATATCCCTTATGCTTAAATACTATTTAAATATGGCCCATGATATATTCCTAAGAACTATTATTCTAAATCCCTTTTATCCTTTTCGAAAGCAGTCTGGCCAAGATTCACATAGTATTCATTTTCCCACACTAGGATGCTAAAAACAGAAATATTTAAATATGAGTGTAATAATAAAAGGCTTACCCATATATTGGGAAAACTAAAACAGGGTTGATAGATGGCAGAAGTAGACATTCCAAAAAGAGTGATAGTTGTACTTTTAGTAATGGTAATATTGGTTTCTTTTTTGGGCACACTTACGGTTCTCCAGCTTTATGCGACCTCTCCTAGGTCCTATGATTCGGACTCTAGCAGGGGGACTATAACTCTGGGGCTGCTACCACCGTGGCAGGCAGAGCCGCCTATCAAGCAGGCTGACGATTCTGCGACAGTATCTATTAGAATCAATAACTACGAAGGTTAAAAGGAGGATGAGATAATGGTTGACGAAATTTCAAATAAGACATTGGCGGTTTTGCTTATAGTGGCAATAGCGTTGTCGCTTGGAGGCACGCTCGTAAGCCTTAACAGGCTTTCCTCAGTCGTGAGGGGCCCATCCATCACAGGATTTGCCACCTCAACAGGAACAGGAACGACAAACGTCACAATCCTTAGCACTGGCTCAATCAGGTTCGCCGTAAACAACCTGGATTTCGGCGTTGGCGCCGTCAACACAACAGGAGGAAACCAGGTCTGCTCCCTCGCATCAGGCACAGCATCAGGCTCAAAGGATCCTTCCTCCAAATGCATCAATTTCTCAGCTGAGGCAACATTAAAGAGCCTCCAGATAGAGAACGACGGAAACCTCAACCTCTCAGTCAACCTAACCTCAAATAAAAATGCAGCCGGCTTCATAGGAGGCGGCGTGTCAGCACTTGAGCAGTTCAGGTTCAAGATAGAGAATAACGAATCCGACTCCTGTGCAACAGTCGGTCCAGCTGCATGGGCAGATATGAACACAACATCAATGGCCATATGCACAACTGCAGAAGGCCTAGGATTCGCCCCGACAAGAAATTCCCTGCTGGTTCATATCAATATAACAATCCCATCAGACAGCTTGTTGACAGGAACCAACCAGGTGGCCACGCTTACTGCTACAGGAACGACAATAGGCGGATAAATATAAGCCTAGGGCTTATTTTATTTTTTTAATGTTTTATTTTTTTAAATCTCTTTTATTATTTTGAAAGGTGATAAGAATCCATGCTAAATCCATTTCCCTGTTTCTTGCTTTCCTAATCCTGGCATCATTCTCTGCATACGCAGTAAGCATCACGCCAGGCCTTGTCAGGATGGATTTCCAGCCCAATGCAGAAGTTACCATTAACTTTGATGTCTCAAGGACAGAATTAATAAATGTCTATCTGATGGGTGGAGACCTTGAGGGCTACATGAGGCTTATAGATCCAAGTCCGAACGGAAGCGCGAGAACAGTGACAGTAGTAATCACCCTTCCTGCAAGCATGTCCAAGCCTGGCAAGAACACAGGCTATGTTGTGGCAAAAGAGATAAACCCAAACCCCCAGGCAGTAGTCGCCCTTGCTGAGATAAGGGCGCCTGTAGTGGTAAATGTTCCCTACCCAGGATACTATGCAGACATGGCATTCGAGGCAGTCAATGTCAACGAGGGCGAGCCAGAGACATTCAAGATGACAGTCACAAACCTGGGCACCAACCAGCTTGAGAATGTCTATGGCACAATAGATGTATATGATGATTCTGGCGGGAGGAT
>CAYLII010000030.1:0-1340 GCA_964383645.1 uncultured Methanosarcinales archaeon | reverse complement strand
TGCCAAAGAGATATTTGAGACAGTCATGTCCACCTCAGGCATAAAGCCGGGCGTCTACAGGGCGGCTGCCACCCTCCACTATGACGGGGGAAACACAAGAGAGAAAGAAGCCACATTCACAATAGGCACACTCTACATACAGATAAATAATTACACAGAGGAGATTGAGCAGGGCGGAATCAAGAGGTTCGATTTTGAGGTAGAGAGCAAGTGGAACAGCCAGATAGAGAATGTCTATGGCACAATCACATTCGAGGGCGCGGATGCCCAGACAGCAAGCCACACAATAATGCCTCTTGGAAAAAAGACACTCACCGGCTATATAGATACCTCAAACCAGCCCTTCGGCGACCATAATATCAAGATGATGGTCCACTATGAAGATGAGACCACTATAAAAGAAGGCAAGATCAAGCTGGTTCCTCCCTCTGAAGAAGAGAAGGAGCCAGAGCCAGAAAAGCCATCTGGCACAGGAGAGATAGTTCTCAGGCTCAACACAACCACAGTTCTCATAGGAATAATCGTGCTGCTAGTGCTTGTAGATCTTGTCTGGCTGGTGATAAAAAACAGGCGCTCAGGACATGCCGGCAAAAAGAGGTAGGCGGCAGATGAGACCCCTTTTCCTTGTCATATTCCTGCTCTGCTTTGTCCTTCTTGGGGCTTCTGCGGCAATCCTTTTCTACACCCAATATGTGATATATGACACCCAATACATACCCATGGATGTGAGGGTGTCGGATCATATAGGATTCAACCTTGAGACAGACATGCTCCACTTCGGAAGGACCACATCACCAGGCAATGCAGAAAGGGGCATAACAATCACAAACAAGCACACACAGCCGCTCAGGGTAACAATTCAGACCTACGGTGATATAGGCGGGTGGGTCTACACAAATGAATATGATCATATATTTGAGCCTAACACTTCCAGAGAGGTAATGTTTGGGATAAATGTTCCCTCAGGAATCCCGCATGGGGACTACAACGGCACAATAAGGGTGCTCTTTATGAGAAACCTTATCTAATGGGCCATCATAGGTCAATCCTTATTATTGAAAATCTCGCCAGAGCGAGATTTTTCTCGGGTTCAATACCCCGCGCTTTAGCGCGAGATTTTCAATTCCGAAAATTCGCGATTAAGCGAGCAGCGTAAAACCCCCCCCTTTAGGGTGGGGATAGCTGCGAGTTAGCGAATTTTCGTTATCTTCGTTTCTGCCTGCTTATTATCCTGCAGGAATATCCTCTATGTGCAATATCCTCTATGTGTGTATTATAAATATTCTTTTAATACTAATAAAAAAATTTTAAATATACTTATAAATAACCTGCTGTTAGAT
>CAYLII010000029.1:0-12696 GCA_964383645.1 uncultured Methanosarcinales archaeon | reverse complement strand
TTTGTGATGAGCTATATCCTGTGGGCTCTTGTCGCAAGGATCTCGCCTAAGAGATAGTATTGGGTTTTGCAGGAATCATCACCTATTCTTTTCGCCTGCATATCTTCATGCCTGAAAGCTACCAAAAGAGATATATAAACAGAGATATATAAATAGGGATAAATAGGAATAAAAGAGAGATTTGGGCCTGTTGGCCTTCTGCTAAGGGACTAGCTAAAATAGAGGATATGCATAAATGAGCGGCTTTAAGGAATTTGAGCAGGGAAATTATCTTCTCAGGGAGATGGGCTGCCAGAACCTGAGAACTATGAACGGGTTTTTCATCTGTTCAGACAGCTACGGCAACAGGTCTTCAAGGCTTCCAAAGATTATCCTTACCACTTCAACTGTTGAGATATTCAGCATTAGCTGTCCGGGGGTTTTCTCTGATGCAAGGCCTCTTACCAACTGGTTTAGGGATTATGACAGGCTGGATTTCCAGAAGTTCATAAATGACGCCAAGCTCGCATATCTTTTTGCGGTGGCTTATTACCTAACAAATGTGCCAAGCGGGGTATATGTCTCATTTAGAGCTTTCTTTTCCCCGGCGCAGTCCAGGAGCATAAGGGGAAGAATTGGGGAGTTTGTCCCTAGATTTTTCAAGATGGCAAGCGATGCAAGGGTGTTTCCCACAAGGAGAGCCATGTTTGAGTTTGCCAAGGGCATTATAATGAGCAGGGTTTCGGACAACAAAGGAGAGGTGTATCTAAAGAATATTGAGAGATACCTGTCTTCCAAGGAATGCAATTTCTACTCGAACATGCTCGGAAGCGGCTTTGAAAGCTATTGCAGGGCGGGAATCAGCAACGAGGCTGGAAGGGAGGCTTCAGAGCTGCAGAAGAAGGCCGCAAAATTAACAGGCGAGGAGGGTGTTTTCATAAATCTTGATACCAGTCACGCCTTTAGGCAGTATGCTGGAAAGATCCAGGGGATAAGGATACCTGACCTGCTGTATGTCACCAGGAGCCGCATATATCCTGCAGACCTCAAGGCAAGCCTCTCATTCGCAAAGCCAAAGCAGGTTAGCAGAGACAATCTCGCTGCTCTTCTTGTTGCGGCCAGGCCTGCCATGAGCTCGCTTTTCTCTCTTATCAGCGTCGACGGCAGGCCTTATTAGCCAGCCGGGATGGGCCTTTATAACCGAAAAGCATAAAAAGATATATATACTCCCTTTAGTGCAAGATTACTTGTTCTTAATAACAGTTAAGGATTAAAATCGGATAAATTAAAATAAGAAACTAGTATCATGATGGTCTTAAAAAGATTCATTTAACATACTTAGGAGGAACTAGATTAATATGGTAGAAATTTGCACAGTCGGCGGATATAACGAGGTCGGCAAGAACATGACCGCGATAAAGGTGGCCGAAGATGTGATTATAATGGATATGGGCCTTCACATGGAGAACTATGTGAGGGTGAAGGGCGACGAGGATGAGTTCGGCACGATAAATGCCGCGAGCCTCCTGAAGGCGAGCGCGATACCTGATGACAGCTGCATCGAAGATTGGAGAAAGCAGGTGAAGCTGATAGTGCCAACACATGCGCACCTTGACCACGTAGGGGCAATTCCCTATATGGCGAACAAGTATGGGGTGCCTGTGGTAGGAACACCTTTCACAATAGAGGTCCTGAAAGCAATACTTAGGGACGACAAGTTCAAGATAAGAAATGAGCTTAAGGTACTAAACCCAAACTCTAGCTTAAGGATTGGAAAAGACATGACGCTTGAGTTCATCAATGTGACCCACTCAACACCGCAGACAGTGATTGCCGCGCTCCATACCAAGGAGGGCATTATCCTGTACGCTAATGATTTCAAGTTCGACAGCAACCCAATCCTTGGCACTAAGCCTAATTTCAAGAGGCTTGAGGAGCTGGGAAAGAAGGGGGTAAAGGCGCTTATAGTAGACGGAACACGGGCCACAAGGAGCGGAAAGACTCCTTCTGAGAGCGTCGCAAGGGAGATGCTTAGGGAAGTCATGCTTGACACAAACTCTAAGGGGGGAATGGTTATTGTGACAACTTTCTCATCTCATCTTGCAAGGCTGAAGTCCATCATAGAATTCGGCAAGAGGATGAATAGAAAGATCATTTTCCTGGGAAGGAGCCTCTCGAAATATGTTGAGGCTGGCGAGAAGACAGGAATTGTCAAGTTCTCCAAAGAGGTTGAGATTGTCAAGTACAGGGAGCAGATAAAGAAGAGGCTCAAGCAGATCTCAAAGGACAGGAGAGATAAATATCTTCTTGTGGTAACAGGGCACCAGGGAGAGCCTGAGTCAGTGCTCTCAAGGATGATAAGGCAGGAGCTGCCTTTCGAGTTCTATCCCGAAGACCATGTAATATTCTCGTGCAGCGTGATACCCAACCCATCGAATATTGCGAACAGGGAGCTGATGGAAAAAGACCTCAAGAACCTCAGGGTGAGGATGTTTAAGGATATCCATACCTCGGGCCACGCCTCAAAGGAGGATTTGAGGGATCTCATAAGCCTGGTCAAGCCAAAGCACATCATACCTGCGCACGGCGATTTTACAATGATCTCGGCGCTTGCAGACCTTGCCACAGAGATGGGCTACAGGATGGGCGAGAGTGTCCATATCATGAAGGACGGGCAGAAGGTAAGATTCTAAAGCCCTCGCAGCCGGAAAGCTGGCTTGTAGCTTTTTGACATATTTATGATGCCTGCAGGTGGTACAGTAGGCCCACTTTTAAATAGGGCTGGCTGATGGATATTTTGGAGTATACACTTTACCGCAACCTATATAAATCCCTGATAATTTATGAGATGGAGTGATTGATGGGGGGTGTATGTCGAAATGAAACTTACTTTAGCAGAACCTAAGTATCTCAAGGAGTCTATATCTATAATTTCTGAGCTTGTGAATGAGGCAAGGCTCAAGGTCACGCCAAACGCGATAGAGCTTGTGGCCATGGATCCTGCGAATGTGGCGATGGTTGTGTTCAAGCTGCTCAGCTCTGCGTTTATTGAGTATGACGTGAAGTCTGCAACTGAGCTTGCCATAAACCTGAACAACCTTAAGCAGGTACTTAGAAGGGCAAAGCCTAATGACATGCTCACGCTTGAGCTTTCAGATAACAAGCTTAAGATTAAGCTCAAGAGCAATACCACAAGGACTTTCTCGCTTCCAATAATAGAGATAGACGAAAAGGAGCAAAAGGTGCCTGAGCTCTCGTTCCCAGTGAGCGTGACAACTGATTCGATAATCCTGAGCGATTCAATAGATGACGCGGATATTGTGGGCGATTCTGTCACTTTCATCGCAGAGGCGAAGAAGTTCACTGTGCTTGCAGAGGGCGACCTCAACAGGGCCCAGATAGAGATTGTGGCTGATGATGTGACTGATATAAAGGCAGGGGAAACTACTGTAAAGGCCAAGTATTCTGTGGAGTATCTGAAGAAGATGGTGCAGGGCGGAAAGCTGGCTGACAAGGTGATAATCAACTTCAACAAGGACTATCCCCTCAGGCTCTCCTATGTGTCTGTAGACAAGGTAAGCATGTCTTTCATACTTGCCCCAAGGGTAGAGAACGACTAAACCAATCCTGATTTTTCTTTTAGATATTACCTTGCAGTGGTTAAATTAAGGAAGATTAATAAATCGCTGGGTAATCCTGATATCTGAAATGAGCAAGATAAATGTTGGTATAGTGCCTGGATTCTTTATTGACAGAGATATATATGGCTGCCTGAGAGAGGAATGCCAAAAGCTAGGCTTCAACACAGAGATATTCTACCCTTATCCTGAGAGAAGCGATTTAGTAAAGCCTGGCAGCTATAAGATGTGCGGAGATAAGCTAGAGGGAGAAATCAGGAGGCTGGGCTGGAAGGAGCTGTATCTTGTAAACCATTCATCCGGAGAGAATATCACAGGAGAGTTCATCCGCAGTAATGAAAATAAGGGCGAAATAAATGTTAAAGGGGTTGTGTCGTTTGCGCCATCTCTTCCCGTGGATTACGGAGGCGCTTCTTTTGCATGGAAATCCATTGTGGGAGGGCTGGCCGGCTCGATTGTCAACACAGGATTCTTTGATTATTTGAGGATGAGTATTGAACCGTTCATGTATGCGGGAAAAGAAGCTATGAGCCTAAGCGAGGAGGAGACGGCAATAAAAGAGCTCAAGGGCTATGACACTCCTGTAAGGTTCGTGTTTTCAGGCGATGACATTTATTATAGCAGGGACTTGATTGACAGATTAAAGCCTGAGATAAAGAAGAGATATCCTGGATGCGAAATCCTGGATTATTCAAACACTGAGTTTCTTAAGGATGCCCGTCATGGGTTTTTAACAGAGAAGCCTGAGCTTGCTGGTGAACTGCTGGCCGGGCTGGTAGCTAAGTTGGACTGATAGGCTGGAGTGAAAATATATTACCCAAAAAAGCATGCTATCACTATAGGAAAGATATATATAGAAGAATATCTGGAAAATACTATAATATATTTTAGATGAGGTGATTTCATGAAAAGGTTTCTTATTTTTGTATTGTTAGTTATAGGCCTGTTTGCGGGCTGCGCACAGACGCAGACACAGACCCCTTCAGGCACTGTGTATTTCACGATAAGCGATCCTGGAGATGCGCTTGAGGGCGTCACCTCCATCAAGCTGACTGTCTCAGGAGTGGGCATCCACAAGACTGACTCTGACACATGGGTGCAGGTGCTTGGCGAGGAGAGGGTGTTTGACCTTATTGAGCTCAAGCTTGAGGAGGTCAAGTCGCTTGCCGCAGAGGCTAATATCTCTCCGGGAAGATATAACCAGGTGAGGCTTGACGTGTCCAAGGTCATGGTGACGATAGACGGCGAGGAGAAGGAGGCCAAGCTTCCGAGCAGTGTGCTGAAAATCAACACAGATGTTATGGTTGTAGAGGGAGAGGAGATTGTGCTGAATTTTGATTTCCTCGCAAATGAGTCGCTCCACATGACAGGGAGCGGGCAGCTGATAATGGCTCCTGTGCTGAAGCTAGAGGAGTTTTCAGGCGCCAAGATACAGAGGAGGGACAGAAACATTGAGGTTACTGCCAGCAGGAGCAGGAAAGAGAGTAAAGTAGGCATGGATGCCCAGGGAGAGGTAGGCGCCGGGAAGGGGATAGCCCCTGACGCTGTGCTTGCCACAGACGACTCTGGCAGCATCGTAGAGCAGGTGGGCCCGACAGGAAATGTGATATTTACTGTAAAAGACAAGGCGAATAAGTCGGTTGATGCCTCTGCCACAGGCGCAAGCAAGAATAACATGCCTATCCAAACAGATGATGGCCTTGAGGTCACTTCTCTTATGGTGACTATATCAAAGCTTTCTGTCCACAAGGCGAGCGACAGCGAGCCTGAGGAGGCGGAATGGATAGTTGTGTCTTCAGAGCCTAAGACCTTCAGCCTGCTTGAGCTCCAGGATGTAGAGGCTATCCTTGGCGAGAGCGAGCTTGAGGTTGGCAAATATACCCAGATCAGGCTTGAGATAAGCGAGGTGACTGGAACTATTAACGGAGAGGAGACAGCGCTCTTTGTCCCGAGCAGCAGTCTGAAGCTGGTTGGCATGTTCGAGGTTACTGAGGAAGGCACTTCAATAGTGAGCATAGATTTCCTCGTCGACAGGTCAGTCCACATGGCAGGCAGCAGGTACATAATGAGGCCTGTGATAAAGCTTGTTACCCTAAAGGGTGTAGAGGTCAAGTCAGTGGAAGATGAAGATGACATGACCCTTATTGATTATGAGGGTGGCGAGGTCACAGAGGAGACTGAGATAGACACTGAGGAAGAGGCCGAAGAGGAAGAAGAGTCATCTGATGAAGACGGGACAGAAGATGAGACCGGCGAGGAAGATGCAGCTGAGGAAGAGACTAGCGAAGAAGATAGTGGAGAAGAAGCCGGTGAGGAATCTGAAGAGGAGACAGATGGCGAAGAGACTGGTGAGGAAGATACTGGTGAGGGAACAGATGAAGAGTCTGGAACCGGAGAAGGTAACGAAACCATAGAAGAAGGCTCTGAGACAGAAGGAAACGAAACCTCTTAATTATGTGTATTTTTTGTTTTATTTTTTTATATCTTTTATTATGTTTTCTTAGGGGATTATGAAGAACTGCTATCTTGATTTTGCAAATCTGGCTGCCCTGTCCACAAACAGCCTGAGCCATTTCCTTTTTGTGAGCCGGTGGTCAGCTTCCTTTATGATGTAGAGCTGCTTTGGCTTGTTGGAGAGCTTGTAGAGCTCTCTTGCGCGCTCGAGAGGCACTCCCTCGTCTTTCTCGCCATGGATTATGAGGAGAGGCCTTCTGTATTTTTTCATGGCTTTTGGAATGTCCAGCTTGAAGAATTCATCGTAGTATGCTTTTTTAAGGCGCTTGTTGTTGGTCCAGTAGCCCGGGGCCTTATAGGTTATGTATCCCTTTGTCCAGAAGTCCCTTACTTGCCTGTCTGTGAAGTCGAAGCGTGCAGAGCGCTCAAGCCTGTCTGTCGCGCCTGAGAGTATCAGTTTGTTTATCCTCCTATCCCTGTGTGCATAGAGCGAGGCGTCAATAGAGCCTGTGGAGTGGCCGTGGAGCACAAGCCTCCTGAATCTGTAGTTTTCCTTGAGGAAATCGATGGCGTATTTTATCTCTTTTATCTCCTGGCTTATGAGCTTGTCCTCAAATTTGCCGTCTGAGATGTTTGAGCCAGAGAAGTCAAACCTCATCACCAGAAATCCCTTTTTTTCCAGCTGTTTTGCTGAGCGAGATACTCTTTTTCCTGTGCATGAGCCGGGAAAGCCGTGAAGCGTGAGAATTGCTGTGTCATATCTCTTGGGCTCATGGATAAATCCCATGAGGGTCTGGCCTTTCTGGTTCTTGAATGATATCTTGCGGATCATCTTATGAGAATATGGATTCCTGGCATGCGGATATAAAAATATTGCCTTTTATGACCCTTATTCAATCCTGCTCTTTTCCCTAAAAGCATAATTTTTATTAACCAGCCCTGGCTCGAGCCGGAATGGGTGTCAAGACCAGTATGAAAACCATAATCCTGAAGGGAAAGGAAGTCAAGAAAGCAGCCTTAATCATAAAGAGGGGCGGGCTGGTGGCGTTTCCGACAGAGACAGTGTATGGGCTTGGGGCTAATGCCCTTAATGCGAGAGCTGTGGCCAGGATTTTTGCTGCGAAGAGAAGGCCTGCAGATAACCCCATGATTGTGCATGTCGCCTCTGCTGAGCAGGTTGTGCCCCTTGTTGAGGGCATACCTAAGAAAGCCGAGGCGCTGATGAGGGCGTTTTGGCCAGGCCCGCTTAGCATCGTGTTTCTAAAGTCAAAGAGGGTTCCGGATATTGTGACCGCAGGGCTTGACACTGTTGTAATAAGGATGCCATCCAACAGGATTGCGAGGGAATTGATAATGCTTTCAGGGCTGCCTATCGCGGCCCCAAGCGCGAACTCGAGCGGAAGGCCCAGCCCGACAAGAGCATCTCATGTGATAGATGATCTAAATGGAAGGATTGAGGCTGTGATTGAAGGGGGAAGCTGCCAGAAGGGCATGGAGAGCACTGTTATTGATGTGAGAGGCCAGATTCCTACAATTCTGAGGCTTGGGAGCGTGCCTGTCGAGGATATTGAGAGAGTTATAGGCAGGGTTAAGATTGCGGGGCACAGGAGCAAGGTAAGGTCACCAGGTATGAAGTACCTGCATTATGCGCCAAGAGCCAGGCTTATCCTTGTTGAGGGCTCTCCTAAGAAAGTGGCGGCGCGCATCCGCTCGCTTGAAAAAAAGCTTACTGCAGAGGGTAAAAAAGTGGTTGTGCTAAAAGAGCCTGAACTGGCTGCGCGCCGGCTGTATGGCGGGCTGAGGAGCGCAAAGGCGGATGTGCTTATAGCAGGCGCTGTAAAAGAGGAAGGGATGGGCAGAGCAGTTATGGACAGGCTGAAAAGGGCTGCCTCAAGAATAATTAAGGCATAATAATTGTATTAATGGTAATGAGGGTATAAAGAGCATGAGTGGAATCTATTTAGCCAATTGTTTATGTGCCCTGTGATACCTAACAAATCATCTTTCTTTAAGGAGCTCATAGAATTCTTTATTCATCCGAATAAGCCTCATCTTGCCAAGCTTCTCTTTCTGGACAATGCCTTTCTGCTCAAGTGATTCTATGATGCGGTGGGCCTTTACCTTTGTGTAGCCCTCCATATAGGTGACTTCAAGCTGCTGGAGCTTTCCGCCTTCAGCAACAATCTTTTTGATTACTTTTCTTTCCTCTGGGTCAAGAAGCCTTAGGATCGCATCTGTGTTGTATCTTATGAGCTGGTCTTTCTTTTCAATGTCTCCTGATAATATATAATAGATAAGAGCGCCCACCACAATTCCAAAAAATGAGAATATGGGTATGAAGTAGTAGAAGGGTGTGTTTTCTCTTGCCTGGCGCTCATAGATGAATTGGATTATGTCTTCTCTTGCCATGCTTTCCAGCTCAAGCGGGTCTATTCTCCTTATCTCACGCATACTTTCTATGTAGAACAGTACACTTAACACAAGCAGTATGAAGCTTACTATTATCAGGGCGGTTATGAGTTTTTTCTTAGTTTGCATCACTTGCGTTAAGCTTCGTGTTTTTTTAAAGCTTTGGATGGTTTCATGGTTCCTTCCCATAGTTTCAGAAATATGGTAATATGGTTTCAGCCTTATGTAACCTTAAGGTTTGTCCAAAAACATTCCAGAAAATAAGGAGGTGGGAGATATGGAAAACATGATAGATAAAAACGAGACTGAAGTAAGATCAGGTGAGAAAATGAATAACACAGATGGAAAGAAAAAGAGTGTAAGCGGGAAGAGGATTGCAGCTACTGCATTGGTGGTTGCAGGAATCGCCGCAGGAGCAATAGGAATAGCAAGTATCTATGCAAATGGATACCAGGGCGGTAGAGTCCCTCAGGATTCTGCCACCATGGGCGGAAGAATACAGGCAGCCCAGGCGGGTTACTCTATGAATTATCCTGAAGTGCCCCTCCAGGATAGGCTGTATGAGAGAACAACTGACCAGGTAAATCTATGGAATCAGAATAGAGAGACCCTGCAGCAGTATGTGCCTTTGACTGATCCTGTACAGCAGAGTGCTGTGCAGAGCGGTCTGTATGGTGTTGCTGCTTTGCCGATGGAGAGCATATCCGCTGAGGAGCTAACCGCTCTTGAAATGGCCTTGAATGATGAGTACAAGGCTTTGGCTACGTATCAGAGCGTGATAGACCAGTTTGGAGATGTAAGACCATTTACAAATATCATGAAAGCCGAGCAGCAGCATATTGACGCGCTGGTGGAAATCTATGATAAGTATGGCCTGGCTGTGCCTGAGAACACATGGTATGGCAATGTGCCTGAGTTTGGCTCGCTCTCAGAAGCCTTTGACGCGGGGGTTACTGCTGAAAAGGAGAACGCTGCCCTATATGACAACTTGCTTGCCAGCACTGACAACCAGGATATCACTGCTGTGTTCACTTCGCTGAGAGATGCGTCGCAGTACAACCATCTGCCTGCTTTTGAAAGAGGAAGCGCAAGATATTAATTTTGAATATCTAGGAGGAACTGAAAATGAAAAACAAGATTTTGGCGGGATTTGCAGCAGTTATGCTGATAGGTCTCATGGCTTTTGTGGCTGTGGCCTATAGGGGAAACCCTGGTGTTGAATCGCCCAACTACAATGAGGATGTGCATGCAGAGCTTGAGGCTGCTATGGTTGAAGGAGATTATGACGCCTGGCTTAAGATAAGGCAGGACAATAATCTTCCCACAGAGGGAAAGATCTACAGGGTCATAAACAGGGATAACTTCGACAAGTATGTTGAGCTGCACAATGCGAACCTTGCAGGGGATATCGAGAAGGCTGATGCCATCCGGGCTGAGCTTGGGCTTGGCCTTGGATCAAGGGGTGAAGGTGCTCATAGGGGCGGGGGCGCTGGTGTGAACGGATGGAGCAGCGGATGCGATGGCGGCTGCACAGGCGGACAGCACTCTGAAATCGGCGCTGCCGGTTGCGACGGCAGCTGCGCAAACCACCAGATATAGGCTGAATTAGCTTAATTAGCAAAAACAGCTCTAATTGGATTAGGTGAGAAAGAAAAAATTTGGATTTTTTGTTTTTATTTTTTATTCTTTAGTTTTGATTATGCTCTTATTCCCCGCTTCCTGGCGTCCCTGGGCAGAGCCCTTCTGTCCAGTACTCCACATTCTCGTGCTTGCAGGCTTCGCAGGAGTTGCCAACATCTATCGCGCAGGGGTATTTGATGCACATTACATCAGAGCTGAACCAGCCACAGACAGGCTGATATAAGGTGATACAAGCATCAGCAAGCCGCGATTCAGGGGTGCAGTAGTTTTTCTCCAGCTCTGCCTCGCAGCCGCACCCTATGGAATCTGAAAAGGGTACCATCCCTTCGTCGCACTGGTAGCGTATGATCATGCATTTCTCGAGGTCGGTACTAACGTAGGTCTTGTCAGGGCAGGGGGCGAATTCGCAATTAGGCCCTTCTCTTGCTACCACAGTCACCCCGTCGGGGCAGATTTTCGCCTCTTCTGTGCAGGCCACGTTCTCGCACTTTGGTGGAAGCTGGCAGCCGCAGTCGTCTTTTCCCCCGTCAACTATTGTACCATGCTCGCACCATCCGGGAGCTGGCGGGCTGTATAATGGACACATTGATCCGCAGTCAGGGCATTCTTTCCTGTAGAAGGCCCACTCGTCGCATTCTGTGCCTCCTGGAAGAGTGCATATCCCATACTGGCTTCCGTCTGTCTCTGTTATTAGAGTGTGGGTCCCGCCCTGCTCAATGCAGTACTCTGCAGCAGGATTTGGAATTGTCTGCCTTTCGCAGCCGCCCAACAGCCCTATGGCTGTCATCGCAATTATCATCTCCAGAGAAATCAAGGTTTTTCTGTCCATAACTTGCACCCCCTCAACGGATATTTTGGCATATTGCCCGCATATTCATGTCAATAGAGGGCACATTATATAAATTTTTATGAATTTTATAAGTATATAGAAAAAGAGAAAAAAACACCACATTCATGAGATGAGCGTACCCTTGAATTTCCTGCCAGCCATGAAATTCTCAAGGTTTTTTATGTCTGTGCCTTTAAGCATCGCAACCCTTATCCCCTGCTTTTCTGCAAGAGCGCTCGCCAAGGGGTCGAATGGGACGTTCATACCTGGCACCCATTTTGCGCCTACCATCTTCCTGAAATCCCGCCAGCTCAGCTCTTTGATGGGCTTTGCATCCTTGAAAAGCTTGGGGTTTTTTGTGTAGACATAGTCTGTGTCTGACATGTTTATTACTGTCTTTGCCCTAAAGCGCCTCGCAAGAAGCACGGTGTCATAGTCTGTGCTAAAGCCCGGCTTCCAGCCTGCTGCTATGAGGACTGGCTCTTTGAATCTTATACTGGTGTTAGGGTTCTTGAGCACGACTGCGTTTGCGGATTTCCTAAATATTGTCCTCAGGAGGTGGCCGTTGAGCCTTGTTGCATGAATACCCAGCCAGTCCAGGTCTTCTGTATCAGTGAGCTCGACTGATGATGCGGCTTTCTGGTACATCCTGCAGGTGTGGCCTCCGCCAGCGACTATCACGAACCTGTAGCCTTTTTTTATGCGCCTCTCAATAAATGCCTTGAAGCCTTTTAGGAATGGTATGTCTATCTCGCCCGGCACTATTATGGAGCCCCCTAATGATATGACTATTGTTTGATTTTTGCTAGATTTTACATTTGGGGCTGGTTTTCTCATCTGCCTGCCCCCATGCCTATTAGCGAGACACCTATAAGGATGCAGGATATGCCCATCCATTTGAGGGTGCTCATCTTTTCGCCAAGCATCTTCTGGGACAGAACTGCTATCCAGATGTATGTTGTCGATACAAGCGGGTAGATTATTGAGAGCTCAGCGCCTTTCAGGGCGATGATGTAGGTTATCGTGCCTAGCGCATATGCTAGTATGCCTATAACCAGATTCTTGTTCCTGATTGTACCTTTTATGCTCAACCTGAATCTGGAGGAGCCTTTTTTAAGTAGGATTCCCCCGTATGCGCCCAATACGCAGCCACCCAAGACAAGGGCTATTGAAAGGAGGCTTGTCATTTCCTGCCTCCTATACCTATCAGGCTTACGCCAAGGACAATTGCCCCCACTCCAGACCACTTCAGAGGGTTCATAGAGTCTGTCTGAAAGACAAGAGGCGATGCTATGCTTACCCAGACATAGCTAAGCGCAATAAGAGGATAGAGAACAGAGATGTCTCCTCCCTTGAATGAGATTACCATAAGTATTGAGGATATGATGTAGAGCACGCCGCCCACCCAAAGCGGCCAGTTGAGGAGTATGCCCCCTACGCTCAGCGAGAAATTGACTGCGGCAAGCTTGTAGAATATCTGGGCTGTTGAGGTGATGAGGGTCATGAAGACTACCAGCGCCACTGCCCATCTCTCTGTCGCCATGAGTCTTTCATGGATTTCGGCTAGTATAAAAAGGTTTTTGTTGGGCCGACATTGTAGAATATCTCTCCGAGGGCTGCTAAAGTTGCCAAGGCAACATACTTGCCTTCACGGGTTCAGGCAAGCATCAACTCACTTTGGTGATTGTTTGCATATATAGGCAGGCATCCCCGTAAGGGACATCCCCCTGCCTGCCTTAAAAGTTA
>CAYLII010000028.1:0-13078 GCA_964383645.1 uncultured Methanosarcinales archaeon | reverse complement strand
AAAAATATATCCACTCCATCCCAACAATATTTTTAAGCTAGAACAACTATCAAGGCTCTCAAGGGGTGATAACAATGGATTCTTACCTTGATATTGTCGAGACAGTCCTTAGGTACGGGGAGCTGAAACAGAACCGCACAGGCATGCCCGCCTACACCATCTCAAGCATCATGTTTGAGCATGACATGGAAAGTGGCTTTCCTCTGCTCACAACAAAAAAGATGCCCTTCCGCCTCATCTCAAGCGAGCTGGAATTCTTCATAAAAGGAATAACAGACAAGCAGTGGCTCCAGGAGCAAAACAACCACATCTGGGATGAGTGGGCAAACCCAGAAAAAGCCCCCTACGCCCATGACCCTGCCTCAAAGCAGAGGATGAAGGATGAGCGCGACCTAGGCCCAATCTACGGCTGGCAGTGGAGGCACTTTGGGGCAGACTACGAAAGCTTTGACACAGACTACACTGGAAAAGGAGTAGACCAGCTCGAGAACCTTGTAAATAAGCTCAAGAAAAATCCGGAAGACCGGCGAATGATAGTCTCTGCCTGGAACCCGGCACAGCTAGGCCAGATGGCTCTGCCCCCATGTCATTACTGCTTCCAGGCCACAGTGATAGGAGACACACTCAACCTTGCATGGAACCAGCGCTCAGTCGACACAATGCTTGGCCTTCCCTTCAACATAGCAAGCTATGGGCTGCTCCTCCACCTGCTCGCAAAAGACACAGGCCTAAAAGAAGGAAAGCTCTCAGGCTTTTTGATGGACACCCACATCTACCAAAACCATGAGGATGGTGCAGAAGAGCAGCTCTGGAGAGAGACATATGCTCTTCCCTCTGTGAAAACCCCTGATCTCAGCTCGATATTCGACTGGAAATACACAGACACAAAGCTTTTGAATTACGAGAGCCACCCAAAGATCGAGTTTCCGATAGCAGTCTAAAACCTGTGCAGGAATAAATGCAAAACTAAAATGGAAGAAACCAACTCTGACCAATACCTTGAAAGCCCCCTGATGAGAGGCACCATAGACAATCTAAGCATAATAGTAGCCATGGCAAAAAACAGGGTGATAGGTCAAGGAGGGAAAATCCCATGGCACATCCCAGAAGACTTTAAGCACTTCAGAAAAACCACAGAGGGAAACACAATAATAATGGGCGAGAACACATACAATTCAATAGGCCACCCCCTGAAGAACAGGAACAACATAGTGGTAAGCCCTGCCATGCCAGATACAGATGGGCTCATAATCGCAAGAAGCCTTGAGGAGGCCCTCGACAAGGCAATTGCCCTTGAAAAGCCGATATTCAGCGCAGGAGGAGCATCGATATACAGGCAGACACTTCCCCTTGCAAGGCAGCTCTATATATCTTATGTCAAAGGAGATTATGAGGGCGACACATTCTTCCCAAAGTTCAAACCTGATGATTATGTAATAACCTTCTACATGAACTATCCTGATTTTGAGCTTGTAAGATACCTAAAGAAAGACTAAACACTAGCTTCTGCCTTATTCCTGATTTATTGGGTGGCTATTACTTATGGGCATACCAGAACCTGTACATCTTGCCGTCTATAGAATCCAGCCTGCAGAACCCGAACCTCTCGAACTGGATGATCTCTCCCACTTTTAGGGACGCTATTCCTGCCTCTCCCTTGCCCTTTACTATACTTTTGTCAGGCATCATCACTTCCACATCCACATTGCCCTCTTTTGGAAGCCAGTGGATGATAGTCTTTCCCCTGCCCCTGAATTTCTCATATTCATGGGAATCATAAGAATAAACCCCCTTGTCATTCCTGAAATTCAGGCAGTCCATAAGCCTTATCAGCTCCCCATCCCCCAATCTTGCGACGTCTGACTTCTGGATGATGAAATCCCCATGCGCCTTAAGAGTCCTTCCGCCCTTCTTCTCATTTGGGTTCAGATTAAGTTCAACAGTCTGTTCAGGCGCGCATTTGACATGGATCTCAACAGGCTCTACCACCAGGAAATACCTCTTTGCTGAATTGTCAAGTATCCTCCTGTTGTGCAGGATTAGATCCTCCCATGTAAGAGTTGATTCTGTCTTGCTTATGCCTGTCGATACCACGAAATCCTTAAGCGCATCTGGCAAAAAACCCCTTCTTCTGAGCGCAACAATTGTGGTGAGTGTGGGATCATCCCAGCCGATAAGCTCACCGGCAGCCACCTTCTCCCTGATAATCCTTCCCGAGCTCTCCACGCCCTCCATGTTGAACCTTGCCATCTCATAAGTATTGGTGATTGTGAGCCCCAAAAGATTCTGGATATACCTCTGGAGCTCTGACCTCATCTCAAACTCCTTGCTCCTGATCCTATGGGTTATCCCATAATAGCCATCCATTATAGAATTCTGGAAATCATAATTGGGCCACACCCTGTATTTTGCGCCAAGCCTTGCGTGCGGAGCGTCAATTATCCTGAAAATTGTGGGATCCCTCATAGTGGTGTTCTGGTGCTCCATGTCTATCTTGAGCCTTAGCACTGCATCGCCCTCCTTAAGCGAGCCAAAGCGCTTCCAGTCAGCCATATTCTCGTCATGGCTCTTGCTTCTGCACGCGCAGGCAATGCCCTTTCCCCTGTTCATCCTTGAGACCTCTGTCTCGCAGAAGCACATGTAGGCCTGCCCGTCATTAATCAGCTTCTCTGCAAAACTGTAGAACAGCTCCATGTTATCTGATGCATACTGGAGCTTAATCCACTCAACCCCGAGCCACCTGAAATTCTCCTGCATTATCTCGTAAAACTCCGCCTTCACAAGCTTTGGGTTCGTATCCTCAAACCTCAGATAGAACTCGCCTCCATACTGCTTTGCCAGCAGGAAATTAAGCAGGAGCGCTTTCGCATGTCCGATATGGGGATACTTCTCAGGCCCCGGAGGAAACGCAGTCCTTATCTTTTCGCCCTCCTTTATGCCGTAAAATGCAAATATGTTCCTCTCCTCTTCCTTCTTCTTTTCCAGAAGCTCAGGCGCAATCTCCTTTAGCTTTGCGAGCTGGGCATCAGCGCCCATCTTGTTGACATCAGAAACAACCTTATTGACCTTCTGCACCAGAGACTTCATATCGCCTTTCAGGGCAGGATCTATGCCTATCACCTTAGGTATCACATTACCTGGGTTCGCCTTGCCCCCGTACTTCACAGCATTCTGCAGCGCGTACTTGAATATCAGTTCTTCCACATTATCCATCATAATCAGCTCTTGCTACTTATGGCAGAAAATAAAACCCTTTGTATTTATAAAATTATATGTTGGCTTGGCTCCATCCTGAAACAAATGAGGCTTACACGTAAGAGAGCCTTTTCTGCCATGCCCGCCCGCCGCCAACCATCCAGGCGCTAAGCCAATCGATAAGGCCATAAGCTGAAGATTTCAGGATGTCGCCTTTTAGCAGGCGATAGCAGGCGCAGTATGGGTGCTTTACTCATCTCTTGATCTGCGGAACTCAGCACGCCCCTCAACATAAGCAGGGTCGCTCTCACTTAGCATTCTCCATGCGGTTTTTGGGTCGGAATTGTAGAATCCTAAGAATCTTGTGACCCTTTCTTTTATATCAGGGTGCTTGCCCAGTTCCTCGGCGACAAACCTGTTTTTCAGCATGGCTTCTGGAGTAATATACAGGTAGTCTTCCAAAAATGCGTCCATCATCTCCCTGAACACAAGATACTGTGGCAGACTGCAAAACTGGAACCCACCTTGATTTGTGAAGTACTTTGCTTTCATATCTTGTGTCAGGTAAATCGGAACATAACTCTCGTCCTTTGAATATCTCTCCCTGGCATCCAATATATGCTGGTCAAACCAATACCCGTCAAGACTATCCACTATGTCTGTCTCAAAATCCTCCTGCTCAATCCCGATACTCCCAAACATGAAATCCATCGTGTTAATTAACCTGCTAAATTCATCCTGGATATCTCTCTCCTGCTTTGAAAACTTCTCAGATTTTTTCAGCTCGAGAATAACTTCTGCAAAAGGCCACCTGCCATACACATCCCACATCTGGTTCATTACGTCATACCTAAAAGATGCAGAATGGCCTAGCTTTAGGGCTTCATCCTCCAGGCGGGTATTATTTGCCTTGGTTATACCCTGGGCCTTGGTTATGCCCTGCGCAGGCTTTGTGTTGCCAATCTCCAGGCCAGCTTTGGCATCATATCCTGCGCCAAGCAAGGCCTTTAGCTCATCTCTTGCGCCAAGCAAGGCTTGAATCTTTTCATGCAATAGGCCCATCTTGCCCCTGCTTGAGAACACCAGGCCTCCAAGATAATCATAACCCCTCTCTTTCATCCTCATATCGGCAAAGCCTGTGAGCGGAAAGTCATATTCAGACGGCCTTAATTCCTTCAGGCAAGCTGTTATCGGCCAGCCAGACGCTCCCATCTCCTCAAGAATGCTGATGAATTTTTCCCCCTCCTCTCTTACATTCCCAATCTGCGGCGCTGAATTAGAAAGCTCATAGAATGCCAGCAGTTTTCCAATCCTTGATATCTCCCTAAGTCCAGACTTGCTCTCCCTCGGAAGATACTTGTATCTTGAGCCGTCATGCTCCCTCTTGACTATCTCCCCATCATCTAACCTGGGCCAGTCATTGTGCATCTCAATTCTCTTCAGCAGACTTTCCTGGGCAGGGGAAAGATCCCTGATATCTGCATTGAGTATATAATCATAGAAAGAATCCTCGTCAGGAGACACATCTGTAAGCCCCTTATGTTCAGGGTCTCCTCTAACACCATTGAAATCAACATCCACCCTCAGCCCGTCAAATGTCTCGAAATGCCCCTTTAGGCAAAGGGTCTTTTCGCCCTCTTTCATGCCCTCTTCTGCAGAATCGATTATGAAAGGAGGAAACGGCGTGTTGATATAGCAGTTTACTATCTGGCTTATCTCATCCTTCAGGGGCTCGCCGTATTCAGGGGCAGCCCTCTCAGTATTGATATCAAACACCCTGCCGCTCCCTATTGCCAGCGGCCCAAGCCTCTCCAATAATTCATCAAGCCCCATAAGGCAGGGTAATCAGGATTAATTTATAAACAAATCTGAATAGGCCAACTGTTCCTTATATGCAATAGCCGCAAAGCTTAAATATTACCTTCTTTCACTATTTTTAGTAATTATTAAAAATAGTAAATTTAGGGGGGAGAACGCCAGATGCATGATTTTGAAAGGGAATTTATAGATTTTGAGGCAGAGGTAGGCAAAAACGCAGGCATGGATCCCCTTGCCTCCACAATATTCATGATGTTATTCCTTGAGCCGGGCGAACTCTCCATGGAAGAGCTTGCCGAGCGCACAGGCTACAGCCTTGCATCAATCCACAACAAGATGAAAATACTTGAAAGGGTAGGGCACGTCAAGAAGATAAGAAAGCCCGGCACAAAAAAGGTGTTCTACTACATGGAAAAAGACATGATGAAGAACTTTTTTGAGATAATGGAAAACACATACCTGACAAGAGTCAAACCCACAATCGCGTTCCTTCCTGAGCTTATCGGGAAATACAAAAATGCGAAACTCACAGAGACAGAAAAGCAGAAAATGGAAATCATTAAAAAATACAACTCCCAGCTGATGAAGGTGGAAAAGATGATGGAGAAATTCCGGAAGGAATTCTCCTGCCTGGAGTGCTGAGCCGGGCAAAAGACAAATACACAGCAAAGGATGCAGAAAAATGAAAAAAGCAATAATCAAACTTGACAATGTCTGGAAGATATATAAGATGGGCGATGTTGAAGTCCAGGCGCTAAGAGGCCTCTCCCTTGAGGTAAAAGAGGGCGAGTTCCTCGCAATACAGGGCCCTTCAGGAAGCGGCAAATCCACAGCCATGAACATGATAGGCTGCCTGGACATACCCACAAAAGGAAAGATCTACCTTGACGGCCATGACATAAGCAGGCTCTCAGAGTCAGACCTCGCTCAGATAAGAGGAAAGAAAATAGGATTTGTATTCCAGAAATTCAACCTCATAAATACGCTCACAGCTCTCGAGAACGTAATGCTTCCCATGATGTTCCAGGACATCTCTCCTGAGAAGAGGAAGCGCAAGGCTGTCGAGCTCTTAAACCTTGTAGATCTGGGGGAGAGGATGGACCACAAGCCAGGCGAGCTCTCAGGCGGCCAGCAGCAGAGGGTAGCAATCGCCAGAGCCCTCTCAAACGACCCTGCAGTCATCCTTGCGGACGAGCCCACAGGAAACCTTGACTCAAAGACAGGCGACAATGTCATGAGCTTCCTAAAAAAGCTCAACAAAGAAGAGGGCAGGACAATAGTCATGGTCACCCATGACGAGGACATGGCCCGTAACGCCCAGAGGATAGAATACCTAAAAGACGGCGGGATAGTGGGAAGCTCCATATGCGAAGACAGGAAATGCACATACAAGGAGCATGATAAGCCAAAGGCAGCAAAGATGAAAGCCTAGGCCCCTGAAAGCTGATAATATATGCAGACAGGATAAAAATCCAAACAGGATAAAACTTAATAAAAAACCATATCAAAAAAACGCTAAACAACAAAACAGAGGTAAATAAAATGAAAAACAACACAGTCGTTATAGGAATTATGCTTGCCCTGATGCTCTCAGTATCAGGAATCTCAGTATCTGGAGCAGGTCTCTCAGACGAGGCAAACATAAGGGCCACGCTACTTAGCCAGACTCCGGACCCTGTCGGCCCGGGAAGATATGTGGAGCTCAGGTTCCAGATAGAAAACCTCGGCACATACCCTGCAGATAATCTGGTGTTCGAGCTTGTGCCCGAATACCCATTCAGCCTTGACCCCGGAGACAGCGTGTCAAGGGTGCTTGGCACAATTAACGCCCGCGCAGTGGGAGAAGATGCAGCGACCCTTTATTACAAGCTAAGGGTTGATTCCGGCTCAGTAGAGGGCGACAACACAATCAGGCTCAGGTACAGCTCTGACAGCGGCGACAGCTGGGCATACTTTGATGACTTCACAATAAGGGTGCAGGGCGACGCAAGCCAGGTGGGAATAGCCTCTGTCAGCTCAGAGCCAGACAGGTTTGTTCCCGGCGAGGAGACAGACCTCACAATAAAACTGAGCAACATGGGCGAGTCCTTTATCCAGGATGTGGCAGTAAAGCTCGACCTAAGCTCAACCACTCTTCCCTTCGCTCCTGTGAATTCTGCGACTGAGAAAAAGGTAAAGACAATCTCAGCCGGAAGCTCAGCAGACTTCACCTTCAGCCTCATAACAATGGGCGATGCAGAATCTGACATCTACAAGGTGCCAGTCCAGATAACCTATGCTGATTCAACAGGCGCAAGCCACACAAAGAGCGATTACATCTCCCTGATAGTGGGCACAGCGCCAGACCTGGTAGTGCTCCTTGACTCCCAGACATTCTACACATCAGGAGCGAAAGGCGAGATAACAGTAAAAATAGTCAACAAAGGAGTGACAAACGCCAAATTCCTCACTGTCGTGGCAAAGCCCACCGACAGCTTCGAGCTCCTCTCGCCGGGCACAGTTTATCTCGGCAAGCTCGATTCAGACGACTTTGAGACAGCCGACTTCACTCTCTATGCCAAGTCAGCATCAGGGGAATATCTCACAGTGCCTCTCAGCATAGACTACACAGACGCGAACAACAAGGCCTACCACCAGGACATTAATCTTGAGGTGAGGCTCTACAATGCGGCCGAGCTCAAAAGATACGGCTTCTCATCAGGAAGCCCAATAGTTGGCATAATAATCGTGCTTGTCATAGTCGGCGGGGGATACTACCTCTACAGAAGGAGAAAGAAGGCCAAGAAATGAGGCCTGCTTTCGCTTTTTTTTCCTTGACTAAAATAAACATGCCTGAGGCGGCCCAATGAATGCCAAAGAATATTTTAGCCTGGTAATGAACTATCTCACCAGCAAGAAGACCAGGTCGTACCTTACCCTTATAGGCGTATTCATAGGAATCGCCGCAGTGGTAAGCCTTATAGGCCTCGGTGAAGGCCTTAGGGTTGCAATCACAGGGCAGTTCGGGTTTCTTGGCACCAATGTCTTAAGCGTCCAGGCAGCAGGCGTCTCCAACAGGGGCGCCCCCGGCACTTTTGTGGCAAGGCCGCTCACAACAGACCTTGCAGAAAAAATAGAGAGAGTAAGTAATGTAGGTACAGTCATAAACCGCCACCTCAAGGTAGCCACCATCGAATTCAACGGCGAGCAGACAGCCTATTATGTGATGTCCTCTGCAATGGGTGCCAAAAGAAAGGCTGCCGAGACTGCGATGAATGTCAAGGTCGAGGAGGGAAGGCTTCTAAAGGACTCTGACACCCGCAAGATAGTGATAGGGCACAACTACAAAAATGATGACACATTCGGCAAGGGGGTAAGCGTAGGCGACACCCTGCTCATAAACGGCGAGCCCTTTGAGGTTGTTGGAATAATCGAGCGCAAGGGAAGCTTCATCATAGACAACACAATAGCGATGAACGAGGACTACTACCTTGACTTCTTCGGAGACGACGGCACAGTAAATATAATCACAGTCCAGGTCAAGGACATAGACCTTATCGACCAGACCCAGGCAGACATAGAGAAGGTGCTGCGCAAGGCAAGAGATGTCGAGAAAGGCGAGGAGGACTTTTTAGTCCAGTCTCCCCAAAAATCTCTTGAGGCGCTAAACTCCACACTCACGGCAGTCCAGATCTTTGTATACATAATCGCGGGAATATCAATAGTGGTGGGCGGCATAGGCATCACCAATACAATGTACACATCAGTACTTGAAAGGACAGCAGACATAGGCATCATGAAATCAATAGGCGCAAGAAACTCAGTAATATTCAGGATATTCGCGCTTGAGGCAGGCCTCTTTGGGATGATAGGCGGAATCCTGGGAGTGGTTGTGGGCATGGCATTTGCCTATGGGCTCTCAGCAATAGGAAGGCTCGCGCTGGGTTCAGACCTAATAAAGGCATCAATAGGCATGCCTCTCATTGTAGGAGCGCTGCTATTCTCATTCATAGTAGGCCTTGTCGCAGGCATTCTACCCGCGCACAGGGCATCCAGGATGCAGCCGGTGGAGGCCGTAAGATACGGAAGATAAGGAAAAATGAGACTTGACGATATAAAATACAGCCTGGAGAACCTTTTCCACAAAAAGATAAGAAGCTTTCTTACAACTCTCTCTATACTCATAGGAATAATGGCTGTCTTTGCACTCATCAGCTTCGGGCTGGGAATAAGAGACTATGCCAACACGCTTGCCGAGGACATGGGAAAAGACAAGCTCTTCCTCGCTCCAAAGGCTGTGATGACCACAGACCCCTCGCTCATGACAAGCCAGGACGACATAGATTTCGTGGGCAAGATCCAGGGCGTAAAAGACATAACAGGGCTTTACTATGGGATAGCCGAAGTCAAGTACGACGGCGAGACAAGATACGTCGACATGATGGGCTATGACACAGAGAAAACAGAGCTAGTGCAAAGCTCTATGACAGTGGATATCGCAGAAGGCAGGATCCTCAAAAAAGCAGAGACAGGTAAAGCTGTGCTAGGCTATAACTACATGCTTGAGGACAAGGTATTCAGCAAGCCTCTTCATATAGGAAGCAAGATAGAGGTGAACAACCAGCCCTTTGAAGTAGTGGGCTTCTTCGAGGCGATAGGAAACCCGGCAGACGACCAGAATGTCTACATCTCGTACGAGTCCTTTGAGAGGCTAAACCCCCAGCTAAAAGACAGGTTCACATCCACAATCATCCAGTCCGCTTCAGGCTATGAGCCCTCTAAGCTTGCCGACACCATAACCGACAAGCTCAGGAGGCACAAGGGGCTTGACGAGGGCGACGAAGACTTCTATGTCCAGACATTTGAGGATGTGATAGCGACATTCGGAGTCATAATAAACATAATAAACGGAGTGCTTGTCCTAATAGCCCTAATCTCAGTAGTAGTTGCGGCAGTAAACATCATGAACACCATGTACACCTCAGTACTTGAGAGGACAAAAGAGATAGGCATAATGAAAGCCATAGGCGCAAGAAACAGCGACATATTGAACATTTTCCTTCTTGAGTCAGGGGTGCTTGGCCTGCTCGGAGGTCTTTTTGGGATCTTCTTTGGATTCCTAGTTGCAAAGATTGGCGAGGCAGTCGCTGCAAATGCAGGGCTTGGGCTTCTCAAGCCCATCTTTCCCTGGTACCTTATAGCAGGCTGCCTGCTCTTCGCATTTTTGGTAGGTTCTCTCTCAGGCCTTGCGCCTGCAAAGCAGGCAGCAGCCCAAAAGCCAGTAGACAGCCTGAGATATGAATAATATTATGAACACCAGGGGTATGAATAATAGTATTAACCCTAGTATAAAATATAATATAAAAAATATAGTATAAACCTCAGCCTAATCAATATATGCCCCAAACAAAAACCTTTATAAACCCCTCCCGGTTCCTGTAATCGGTCTGATATATATGATAAATATTGGATAAATGATAATAAAAAGCATGACCAAGGAATGATTCAAAATGGCTAAACTCAAGAAAGGCGTTGCGCACAGAAGGATGGAGAGGCCCTACACAAGGTACTCAAAGTTCAGGAAAAAGGCATTCATCAGGACTACTCCTAATATGAAGCTGGTCAGGTTCGACATGGGCAATCTCCAGAAGGAGTTCGACACCAAGGTCGACCTGATCCTCAAGTCAGGAATCCAGGTTAGGCAGGAATCAATAGAGTCTGCAAGGCAGGCAGCCAACAGGTACCTTGAGAAGAACGTTGGCAAAGCCAACTACCACATGAAGATAAGGGTATATCCATTCCACATCCTTAGAGAGAATCCACTCGCGCAGGGCGCGGGAGCAGACAGGTTCTCCACAGGAATGGCACACCCATTCGGAAAAGTCATCGGAAGAGCTGCCCAGGTCAAGTACGGCCAGACCATCTTTACAGTCTACACATCAAAAGACTATGTGAAACAGGTGACAGTCGGCCTGCAGAAGGGCAATAACAAGCTCCCCTGCAAGTGCCAGATAATAGCCGGGCCTGTGAAAAAGAGAATAAATTAGGCATATTCTTTTTTCTTTATAACTTCTTTTAACTTATAGCTTTTTTACTAATCTCTTAAGAAAAAAATCTTATCTCGCAGGCTCCCACAGCTTCAGAAGCGCATCGCCAAGCTCGCCCGCATCAGTATAACCGCCTATACCTGCGCTCTTCTCTGTCATCTTCCTCAGCTCATCAAACCTTTCCTTATCTATTATGTCAGACTTGCTGAAGTACACAAGAATGGGCTTATTGAACTGCTTTAAGGACTCATACAGCTTTATCTGGTCGCCGATAGGATAAGATGCCTCGCCCAGGTCGAATATGTACACTGCCGCTTCTGCCACATGCTTAAGCGCGAGATATGCCTGCCTCTCTATGTTATTCATCTTCTCGAACCTGTTTAGGGTGCCAGGCGTGTCCAAGAGCTGTATCTTCTTGTGGCCGAGCGTGATATAGCCCAGGTTCAGGTTCTTTGTTGTAAATGCATAATTTGCAATCTCTGGCTTAGAGCCTGAAAGCTTTGAGAGAAGCGTGGTCTTTCCCACATTTGGAAACCCGAACAGGGCTACAGTTGTTATGCCCTCCTTTATCACAGGAAATTCCTTTATCTCCCTTCTCACTTCCTCAAGATAGATGAGCTCGTTTTTTATCTGCTTTACTATAGAGGAGATCCTGCCGTAGAAGATCTTTCTCTGCGCAATTATAAGGCTCTCTTCCCTGATTCCCTTGAGCTTTCTCACATACATCTGAAGCATCTTGTCAATGCTTATCTTCGCCCATGTGACAGCGCCAAGCGAATGCTTGAACTCGCCAATCTCAAGCGTGCAGTCCATAAGCTCCTTGTAGAACGGGTTAAGCTCGTCAACCTGGGGAAAAGCCACAAGAATCCTGTCAAATGTCTTCATGAGATAATTTGCCACAGAAGTAAACACAGCACTCTCTGCATTCTTCCGCTCGCCTGTGGATGGCTTGTGCTTCGGGCGCTTGAGCTTTAATTCCATCGCCCTCTGCCTGCCCTGCCTGAAAGCGATATCTATATACTTGTCAGCAGTCTCAATCTTAGGGATAGTCTGAAATGACATGAGAAACAGCTAAGTGTCCACAACTATATATAAGTTGTCATATTGAGGATTTGCCGGAAAATCTGTTTTCGCCAGCTATCTGAGGGAATTAATTAGCTGGCGCGCAGACTTGAATGCAGGGTCATATTTTTTTCTGATTATACAGTCTACTATGAACTTTGCAAGCTCCCTGTTCTTCGTGTCAGGCAGCTGGTCTATAGCTGACTTTGCGTATCTTGCAGAGCTGAGCGCTTCATTAAAATTTTTCTTGTCAAGCTTTTCTATCATATTCAGAAGATGCCTTTTTGCCTCAATCTTATAATCAGTCATTCTGATACCTCCAATTCTGTCAAGATGTATCTAATTCCGCATCAGGGGTATATATATCTTTTGAGAAGATAGGCTCTGCACATAAATATGTAACGGCCAAAAAAAGCGAGAGCGATACGTATCGAGATACTGCCATGAGAAAATGCCTCTTTTGTTCCTGATACACTCAGCCGGTGATGTATCTCTCAAGAACCCTGTAGCACATCACAACAGAGGCTATGTCTGCTTTCTCGCCTGTTGAATGGATCCCATCTGTCATACAGCCGAACTGGAGCGCAGGAATCTTCTTTGCAGAAAAGAACCTGCCGTCAGATGCGCCGTGCTCATCCATGAAAACCGGCTTTTTCCCAAACACCCTCCTGTAAGCCCTCTTCATCCTTGCCACTTCATGAAGAGCCATTGGTGTGTTCATGTGCTCTATCCTTGTTTTCGGGCTTGTCTTTATGACATAGCCAGCGCCCAGCTCTTTTCTCTTCTTAGCGATAATCCGCTCTACTCTGCTGTAAGCCTTCTTGTGGCTGGTCTTTTCTGTGATCCTTATGTCAAGCCTGGCAGAGGCGTGCTTTGCTATCACGTTTCCCGCGCCCATTTCTATCTTGCCTTTCAAGATGTCAAGGCTTCCGCCGTGGATTGCGCCTATGCTGAGCGTATCCACCCATGCCTCTTTC